>DAISJD010000115.1:0-10119 GCA_036821645.1 Aliidongia sp. | reverse complement strand
GCACCCGCCCGTGTCTGCGATGCATCACCCGCCCGAAATAGAGCCCGCCCGTCTCGGGTATGCGATCGGTCATGGCCTGTGTCCCTGGGCAAATCGACCGGGCAGAGGGGTCGTCAAGGGCCAAACGGCCGCTGCCGCATGGGCCTCGGCGGCGGGCCATGGTGCATCCACCCCGATCGCCCTTGCCACGGCAAGTCCGGCGCTGAGCCCATCTTCGTGAAAGCCCCACCCGCACCAGGCGCCGCAGAACCAGAGGCCGTTTTTTCCTTGAATGTCGGTGAGGCGTTTCTGTGCGCCAATAGCCCCCGCATCGAAAACCGGGTGGCGATAATCGATCGTCGCGATGACCGTGTTCGGATTGGGCGGTGTCGGCGGGTTCAAGGTCACGAACACGTCGCCGGTTTCTGTCGGCAGGTTCTGGAGTTTATTCATCCAATAAGTCACGGAAATCGTTTTCAGATCCCCGCGTGTCGCCAGATAGTTCCAACTCGACCAGACGGCGCGGCGCTTCGGCATCAGTCCGAGGTCACGGTGCAGGAAGGCGCGATTGGGCTGAAAGGTGAAGGGGGCGAGGGCTGTTGCCTGTTCGCGGTAGGTTTGGCCGAGGATCGTCGCCGCCTGATCGCCATGGCACGCAAAGATCACATGGTCGAATGTATCGGTGCCGCCTCGTCCGTCAGAGACCCTGATACGACCCTCCGCCGTCGGTTCAACCGCAACGACGGGGGTTGCCCGGCGGATCCGATCGCGATAGGGGGCGGTGATTTTGTCGATATAGCTGTTGCTGCCCCCGACGACGGTCCGCCATGCCGGGCGATTGCGAATTTGCAACAGCCCGTGATTGACGCAAAACCGCACGAAACTGGCGACTGGAAATCCCATCATCTCTTCGATCGGGCATGACCAGATCGCAGCCCCCATGGGCAGGAGGTGGTCATAGATGAAATCGTCGGAATAATTTTCCCGGCGTAGGTAGGTGCCTAAACTGAGCTCCGTATCGTAATCGGCATGCAGCAGGCCCGGTGCTGTGCGATAAAACCGCATGATTTCGGCCAGCATCCGATAAAAACGCGGACTGACGAGATTGCGGCGTTGGCCGAAAAGACCGGTGAGGGAACCGGAATATTCCAAGGCCCCCCGATCGAGCGAGACGGCGAAGCTCATGGTTGAGGCTTGGGTTGCAACACCCAATGCGCGAAACAGATGGGTCAGATTCGGGTAATTGCGTTCGTTATAGACGATGAACCCCGTATCGACCGGGATTGAACCGTTGGCCGTCGGCACGCTTAGGGTATTCGTATGACCGCCAAGCCGCGACTCAGCTTCGTAGAGGGTGACGTCATGGCGTTGCGCCAAGACCCAGGCGCACCCCATACCGGAAATGCCACTGCCGACGACAGCAATCTTCATGAAAGGATCGTCCCCAGATGGGGAGAGATGACGACGCGATCCGGCATAGGTTTCGGCATCCATTCGGTAAAAGTCATAAACAAAAACGTGAATTCATTTTTCGGGTGCTGCGACGCCACACCATCGCGCGACCATCCCATTACGATCAATCGATGGCGATGGATGCGCGGAGGGATCTTAAACCCAAAGGGTGGCCCTGCGGCATATCAGCCGATCGGGGGTCGTCATGGCGGTGCCAGCGGCGGCAGGGTTGCAGCGAGGTTGGCCTTGATCGCCGGCCATTCTGAATCGATGATCGAGAAATAAACCGTATCGCGGATACGGCCCGTATCGGTGATGACGTGTTTGCGGAAAATCCCTTCTTCGACGGCGCCAAGCCGCGCGATGGCGGCGCGCGATTTCTCATTCAGACGATCGGTTTTCAATTCAACCCGATGCATCCCCAAATGCTCGAACGCATGGGTCAGCAGTAGGCGTTTGGCATCGCGATTGGCCCCCGTCCGTTGATACTGGGGCATGACCCAGGTCCATCCGATCTCCAGTCGGCGGTGATTGGGTTCGATATTGCCGTATCGCGTGCTGCCGATGATGGTGCCGGTCATACGATCCAAAATTGCAAAGGGCAGGGATTGACCCCGTGCCTGTTCTGCAAGGGCCGTTTCGACATAGGCAACCATATCGTCTGCGCTGCGCACTTGCGTCGGGACCCATTTCCAGAGTTCCGGCACGAGGCCCACGGCGCAAAGACCGGGAATATGGGCGCGGGCGAGCGGACAGAGTGTGACGAGCGGCCCTTCCAGGGTTACGGGGGCGATGGGCATGGCCGACATGACATTCTTCCTTGGTTAGAAACCGGCGGTACGGCCAACGCCCGCATCACACCGATGCGCTTTGGTCGGCCAGGGTTTTATGGCCCTCATGCTGAAATTCCGGGACCAGATGGGCGAGCAGTGACAGCATTCGGCTGCGATCTTGGGTACTGCATGCCTCTTCCAATTCGCCGAGGATCTTGGCGAGAAAGGCATAATCGACCGTTCGGGGACGGGCCAGCAGAATGCCGTCCCGTCCGGTCGGCACCGGCGGTTCGCGTTCATGAAACAATTCTTCGTAGAGTTTCTCGCCAGGCCGCATCCCGACGAAGGCGATTTTTATGTCCCGATCCGGTTCGAACCCGGCAAGGCGGATCATTTGACGGGCAAGATCGGCGATCCGAACCGGTTCGCCCATTTCCAGAACGAAAATCCCCCCCTGGTCGAGCCCGTCGGGCATTGCCGCACCCGTGCCGAGGGTCGCTGCCTGCAGGACGAGTTCGACCGCTTCGCGGACGGTCATGAAAAACCGTTCGACCTTGGGATGGGTCACGGTGAGGGGGCCGCCTGCCTCCAATTGCCGACGGAACAAGGGGACGACCGATCCGGTCGATCCTAGCACATTGCCGAACCGCACGGTAATGTAATGGGTCCCGCGCGCCGCGCGACGGGCCTCGATGTCGAGGGCCTGACAGATGCTTTCGGCGATGCGTTTGGTGGCCCCCATGATATTGGTCGGGTGGACGGCCTTGTCGGTCGAAATCATGACCATGGTCGCGACATTCGCATCCCGGCAGGCTTCGGCCAAATTGCGGGTGCCGATGCAGTTGGTCAAAATCCCCTCGGCCGGATTGGCTTCGACCATGGGTACATGCTTCAAGGCGGCGGCATGGAACACGATCTCGGGCCTGAAGGTGCCCAGCACGGCCCCCAATCTGGCGCGATCGCGAATATCGCCGAGACAGGCGTGTCGGGGCAGATCCCGGAATTGTTCGGATAAATCGAGATCGATGAGATAGAGTTGATATTCGCTGGAATCGAAGAGGATGATGCAGGCCGGACCCAAGGCGGCAATTTGGCGGACAAGCTCGCTGCCGATCGTGCCGCCGGCACCGGTGACGAGGACGCGCTTACCCGTGATCATCGTCGTGACCGCGGCCCGGTCCAGCACCCGTTGCGGGCGCCCCAACAGATCTTCGATCGCGATCGGGCGGATGTCGATCCGGTCGTTCATGCCAGATTTCAGTTCGCCGACGCGGGGCATCCGGGCCAACGCCAGACCCAAGGCCGTTGCCTGATCGACGAGAGACGTCATCACCGTCCGATCGGTGATTTCTTTGGTTAAGATCAGCCGGGTCGGCCGCCGGTCGAGATCGGTCAACCGGTCAACGATGGGGCCGATCGCATCGATCGTGCCCAGCACCGGCACCCCGTGAATCGCCCGCCCGACCCGCGTATCGGACAGGCCCACGATCCCGACGACATGGAAATTGGCGTGCCGATCCCGGCGCAGGTGATGCAAAAACAACTCCGCCTCGTCGCCAGCCCCGACTAACAAGACGGGGGGGCGGTTTTGGGGCGCACGCTCGAAAATTGGGTTGAAACGGCGATCCTTATACCATCGATAGGCGATGCGTGGCCCAGCCAGCAACGCCATTAGCACGAGCCATGTGATCACCAAGGTCGATCGGGGCTGTCCTTCGAGGCGGGTTAGGCCGAACAGAGCCAAGGTATAGACGACGATGGAAAAGGTCGCCGTCCGTCCGATCGCCATGAGATCGCTCATGGAGGCATAGCGCCAGATCCCGCGATCGAGCCGGGTGAGGCGCAAAAAGACCAGAACGATGAGGGTGAACAGGATCGTATCCTGGATCAGTTCGCCGGGATCCCAGCGCCAAAGTTCCGCGCCGAGCCGAAGATAAAGGCCAAGCCAAAGGGACAAGGCCGCCATGGCCCCGTCATGCACCATCGACAAAAAAGTCCGACTAAACCGTTTCACGCTGTGCTGATCCCCTCATTCTGTGGCAAGACCATAGCAAACGCGCAGAATTCCGCCAGTGGCTTTCATGCAGTGGCTTTCATGGGGGGGCTGACAGGTCGGGCCCTGCTCGTTAAGGTGATCGGGTATGGTGCGGGATTGTCCGGTTCGCCCGTTTCCTTGTCGTGATGACCCCCCTATTGCCTATCGTTTCTTGAGGGTGCCCCGATGATCCGTGCAATCCTGTTGTCTTTGATCTTCTTTTTTGGGGCGGCCGAAGCCCAGGCGAAGGATCTCCTCGTCTTTGCGGCGGCCAGTTTGCAAACCGCCTTGGACGAGGCGTGCCGACAATGGCAGGGGCAAACCGGGCAGAAAATCTCCGTGTCCTATGCCGCAAGCGGGCCGCTTGCCAAGCAGATTGAGGCGGGTGCTCCGGCCGATTTGTTCATTGCGGCGGATCTTGCCTGGATGGATTTTCTCGCCGCCCGGATGGCGATCCACCCTGAAAGCCGGGTTAATTTGTTGCGCAACGATCTGGTCCTCGTCGCCCCGAAGTCTTATCCGGGCACGGTCGTTCTGTCGCGGGATCTCGACCTTCTGGCCTTACTGAAGGATGGCCGGTTGGCCATGGGGGACCCCGATTCAGTACCGGCCGGAACGTACGGTCGGGCGGCACTCACCAGTCTTGGCCTTTATGCCAAGATCGAAGGACGCCTTGCCCGCGCCGAAAGCGTGCGGGCCGCCCTGGCCCTGGTCAGTCGGGGGGAGGCACCGTTCGGCATCGTCTATGCGAGCGACGCGGTTGCCGATACGGGGGTGCGCGTCGTGGCGATGTTTGCCGAGGCGAGCCACCCGCCGATCGTCTATCCGGCGGCCTTGACCCGAACCGGCGATCCTGAGGCCGGGGCTTTTCTGCGGTGGCTTGCAACCCCGGCGGCTCAGGCGATTTTCGTGCGCTTTGGGTTCAAATCGGCTTTTTGAGGTCTTACAATGCAATGGCTATGGGGCGGGGGCGAGGGTGAGCCGCCAGTTTTGCAGATCCGGCAAGAACGGCGTCGGTCGCCCCTCGACCCAGGCTTCATGGCCTGCAAGATAATAAGGGGCGAACGGATTGGCCGCCGGACCGCCCGGCATATGGAAAATACCGGTTTCCTCATGCCCCGGACTGACGACGAAGCGCGCACTGGCCCCGAACCCCGGACGCACCACTCGGGGCGTGTCGTCGTCGCCGGACATGGCTTCGTCCGGCGCGTCCGTGAGGTGGCTCAGACCGGGAATGAAGGGGCTTAGCGGATGGATGATCCCGGTGCGGTTGACAGCACCCCAGGGCAGGCGTTCGGGCTTGCCCTCCGCCCGGTCGTCGAGGGTCTGATAAAGCTGGGCTAGGACCGCGTCGAGGACGGCGTCCCATTCTTTGAATGGCACCGGCACGAGGTTTTCCGGCCGTTCGCTCAAGAGACGGCGGATGCTGTCATCGCCTTGGCTGGATTGCAGAACCCGCCCCAAGGATGGATCGGCCCCCAGGATCTGTCCCGCAAGGCCGCGATAGAGCAGGCGATTGACCGTGCTGCGAAACTGCCGGACGAGGCGATAGCCGGGGGAGTTCCGGTCGGCCTTGCCGCCCCAATTCTGCACGAACGGCAAGAGCCCCTGCGCCCGGAGGTCTTTCGGACGTTGCTTCAGGGTTTTTACCAGGATTTCTTGCCAAGGGATCAGGAGCAAAGACCGGGTATCGAGGGCGATTGCCAACAAATCCCGTTCGCCAAGCGTCTTGCCCCGCGCGACGGCATCAGCCAAATCGGCGCGCAGCACGGATGCCCGCGCACCGAGTGCGTAATCATTGTCGCCATAAAGGGCAAGATCGCCGCCACCCACCATGCGTTGATTGGCCGACCAAAGATAACCCTCGGGCGGGTCGATCCGCTCGGGGATTTCATCGTCGTTAAGATATCCGGCCCACCCCCGGCTGCCATCGGCCCAGGATTGGGGGCCCTTGTCGTCCAAGCCGCGACGGCGCGCAATCGGCCCCGCCACGGTCCAGCCAATATGCCCGTCCCGATCGCCTGCGAGCAGATTGACTTGGGGCAGGGGGCTATGATGGGCGGCGGTCAGGGCGTCCCGCACGGTGGTTGCCTCTTCGAGACTGCGCAGACCCTTGAGATCGAGGGCTTGTTGATCGTAGGCGGCCCACCGCCAGGCGAGCGGTTTACCGGTTGGAGCATAGCCCAGCACGGGCCCCCAGATGGTTTCCGTGATCGTGATGGTTTCGCAGGGACCGTGGGCGGGACAAATCTGTTCGGTTGCGTAATGAAAAGATTTTTCTCCGTCCGGCGTTGCATAACGGGTTGGATCGTTCGGGACCGTCTCGATCAGGACGGCGTCGCCGCTTGCGACATAGCTTGCGGTCAATCCCCAAGCGACGGCACCGTTGCTGCCGGAGACGAGGTAGGGGCTGCCGGGCAGGGTCAAGCCTTGGAGATCGAGTGGACGCTCCGACCCCGCGAGTTTCAGCCGGGCGCGAAACCATGTGTTGGGCAAGCGGAGCCCGAGGTGCATATCGCTTTCGACGATGGCGGCCCCGGTCGCGGTAAAACGCCCGGCGATCGCCATCGCATTGCTGCCCACGGGGCCATGGATAGCCGCGTCGGCGGATGTTTGGTCCATGAGGAAGGTGCTGTCGGCCCGGCTCGATCCGGGTGGCAGTGTCGCCGGTCGTGTCCCCGGCAGGGGGGGCGGCTCAATGAGGCTGCCATCGAGGGGGGCGTCGAACGTGGTACCGCGCGGATAGAGAAACCGGGCAAGTTCGGGGCCGAGGACCGCCGGGGCATAAAGCCTGAGACGTTGCCCGGCGATCGAGTCTTCTTGGAGATCGCAATAAAGCGCATAAAAGGTCAAGAGCGTATCGGTCGGCGTCCAGGCGGCGGGATCGACCCGCAGGAGTCCATATTCGAAGGGAACATGGCCGAGCCGGGCAAGCCCGGCATTGACCCCGGCGGCATACGCGTCGAGGAGTGCGCGATCGTCAGCAGGCATGCGGCGGATGATACTGTCGGCCCGGGCGCGGAACCGGTGCTGACGTCGGATCTTGTCGATGTCGAGGGCGGCGGCACCAAACAGGCTGGACAGTTCGCCCGCCCCCGACCTGCGCAGGAGATCCATCTGAAAAAACCGTTCCTGGGCATGAAGATAGCCCAGCGACCGGGCGAGATCGATCCGGTTTCCGGCCGTTATGGTCGCGACCCCCTGCCGGTCTCGGTCGATCGTGACCGTTTGGGCCAGCCCCGGCACCGTTTCCTTGCCGACGAGGACCGGCAAACTGCCGACGAAGACCCGTGCCCCATAGGCGATCAGCAGGAAGAGAATCAAGAATAGGACGGTGAACGACAGGAAAACGGTCCGTTTGATCCAGAAACCGGTGGTGCGCTCATAATCCTGCATGACTGATCGCCTCTTCTTTGAGATGGTCGTCTTAAGATGTCGTCCAGTATGTGCGCGTCCCGGTTCCCTTCCGCGCCCCCGTCACCGTTCCCCGTCACCGCACCTATGCGGGGCACTCTAGCGGAACGCGGTTCTATCCGATAATTTTTTATCAGGCGATCCTCTATATCGATAGGACTGAGTATGGTATCGCTGGGCGGGTGCGGTGCCGATCGAGATCCGATGGCACGGGGCGACTGGGACGATCGAAGGGGGTAGCGTTGGTGTTGACGAGACGCAGATTTCTTCTGACCGCGACGGCGTGTGGGTGTCTGCCGATCGCGGTCGCGCCCGCCCGTGCTGGCGATGAGGGTTACGGGTTCGAGGCGTGGCTCGGCGATCTGCGGGTGGAGGCGTCGGCCAAGGGGATCAGGGCGGCAACACTCGATGCCGCCTTCAAAGATGTGAAACCGATCCCCAAGGTTATCGAACTCGACCATCGGCAACCCGAAGGCACGATGACCTTTCGACAATATCTGGAAAAAGTCGTCAATAAAATTCGAATCGAGCAAGGACGCAAGAAATTCGCAGAATATCGCGGGTTGTTGACGGACGTTGCCGATCGTTACCGGGTGCAGCCCCAATTCATTTTGGCCCTTTGGGGGATCGAAAGCGATTTCGGTGCGGGTTCCGGCGGATTTTCCGTGATCGGTGCCTTGGCGACCCTGGCCTGGACCAGCAATCGACAGAATTTTTTCCGCGCCGAACTGATCGCCGCCCTGAAAATTCTGGATCAGGGGGCTATTCCCGTGGCCGAGATGCGTGGTTCCTGGGCCGGGGCCATGGGACAATCGCAATTCATGCCGTCGACTTATCTTGCCCATGCGGTCGATTATGCCGGGCACGGTCAAGCGGATATCTGGCGCAAACCCGCCGACGTGTTCGCCTCGATCGCCAATTATCTGGCCAATCTGGGCTGGGATCGCACGCTTGGCTGGGGCGAGGCAGTCATCGTGCCTGACGGTTTCGATTCCAGTCTGATCGCAACCAAAGCCTTGAAGCCGGTGGCCGATTGGCAGGCACTCGGCGTGCGCACGCCGGCCGGTGAGGCGCTGCATTTTCCGCGCACGGAGGCGGCTTTGGTCCAGCCCGGCGGGGGAGAGGGGCCAACCTATCTGACCTATGGCAATTATCGCGCCTTGTTGAAGTGGAATAGGTCCAACTATTTCGCGACTGCGGTATCTTGTCTTGCCGATCGCATCGTTGGTTGATAGGGTAACGATCGTGCGTCGCGCGTGCTTTTAAGTGCGGGCCTGTCGTTTTTTCGTCAGGCCCGATCAGAAATTCAGGACGGATTATGAGGCTTCGGTTACGGCCAGTTCCGGTTGTTTCATCACTGGCGATGATGGTCTTGCTGAACGCATGCGGCCACATGCCGCCTCCGGTCGCCCCGACGCGGGTTGTGGCCCCTGACCAACAGGCCGAACCGAAACGGGGCGTGTTCAAGGTCGGTCAACCCTATCAGGTCAATGGCGTTTACTATTACCCGAGCGAGGATTTGACCTATAACGAGACGGGCATCGCGTCTTGGTACGGGCCCGGTTTCCATACGAAAGATACGGCCAACGGCGAGTTTTACGATGAAAACCTGCTGACGGCGGCCCATAAGACCCTGCCTTTGCCCTCGATCGTCGAAGTGACCAATCTGGATAATGGCCGCGTCATCGCGGTGCGGGTCAACGATCGGGGCCCCTTCGTCAATAACCGGCTGATCGACATGTCGCGCCGGGCGGCGCAACTTTTGGGGTTTGAGCAGGCGGGAACCGCCAAGGTGCGGGTCAAGATCCTGGTGCCGGAAACCTTGCAGGCCCAGGCGATCGCCAAACGCGGCAACGCACCGCCGGAACAAGGGCCGATCGTGGCGGAACTGCCGGCCAGTGTCACGCGCAGCCCCGTGACGGCGGTTGCCCTGGCCCCTCTCGATGGGGCAAAGGTCGCCCCGCCGCCGCCGGTCAAAAATACGGGGGTCGCGGTGCCGAAGATCCAGGATACGGGGGGCGCACTTGCCAACCTGCCGCCGGTCGATCAACCCCTGCCGGAAACGGTCAAAATCGCCTCGGTCAAGAATGCCCAGATCTATATTCAGGCCGGTGCCTTTGCCAATGGCAATAATGCAACCAAAATGAAGGCGAAACTGGACCCGTTGGGCCCGGTGGTCGTGTCCGGGGCGCGGGTGAACGGGCTCGACATCTATCGGGTTCGCATCGGCCCGATCGCGACCGTGGAAGAGGCGGATGCAGTCTTGACCAAGACGCAGGGCGTCGGTGTCGGCGATGCCAAGATCGTGGTCGAGTGATCGTGTCGGTACGCAAGCGGTCGTCTTCCCCCACAAAAATAACAGCCAATCGAGTATGGAACATGCTGAAAAAACGACACATCGCCCTGTTGGCGACACTGATGCTGGCGTTTGGGGCGGGCGGCCCGCGCCCCGCCCGCCCCCAACGC
>DAISJD010000114.1:0-10136 GCA_036821645.1 Aliidongia sp. | reverse complement strand
GAACACAAACTGGAGTGGCTCATCAATGCGGTTTTTGCCGCATCTCTGATCCCCTATGCGCGCGGCCCCGGTGGATGGGGGATGACCATCTTGCGGGTTGACGGCGATTTCAAAGGGGGGCAGGGTCAGACCCCGCGTGGTTTCGTGACTGACAAAAGGAAGACAACGATGATCCGACAGGGATGGCGGCTCGCCTTGGCCGCATTCGGGATTTCAGCAGGCATCATGACCGGTGACGCATCGGCAGCGGAGGGGAAATTGACGGCAGCAGAGGGATTCACCGCAACCGCCACCGGTTTGCAAGTCAAGGATGAAACGGTCGGCACCGGGGCCGAAGCCGTGGCCGGTCACCCGGTCGTCGTGCATTATACCGGCTGGCTTTATGTCAATGGTGCCAAGGGCACGAAATTCGACAGTTCCAAGGATCGCGGTCAACCCTTCGTCTTCCCCTTGGGGGCGAGCCGCGTGATCAAGGGCTGGGACGAAGGGGTCGCCGGCATGAAGGTCGGCGGCAAGCGCACCCTCATCATCCCGGCCGATCTCGCCTATGGTCAAAAAGGTGCTGGCGGCGTCATTCCCCCCGGTGCCACCCTGATTTTCGATATCGAATTGTTGGAAGTCCGCTAAGACTGACGTCGATAAGCGCCCCGCAATGGGATCGAACGATCCCAAAGGCGGGGCGTTTTTCAAGTGAATTTGTCGCTGTCACACGTTCAACAGCAGGTTTTCCCGTTCCCAACTGGAAATCACCCGTTGATAGGCTTCGTATTCCGCCTGTTTGACCGAGGTAAGCGCCCGCACGAATTTCGGGCCGAGAATGTCGCGCAACGGTTCGCAATGGTTGAACCGTTCGAGCGCGTCGGATTGGTGACGGGGCAGGGAAAAGGGTTTGCCATGGGCACTGCCGCGCACCGCATCGTCGGGGCGGAGTTTTTGCACCATGCCGAGATAGCCGCAGGCCAATGACGCGGCCAAGGCGAGATAGGGATTGGCATCCGCCCCCGGCACCCGATTTTCGACCCGGCGATTTTCCGGGGCCGACAAGGGCACGCGCAGGCCGACGGTGCGATTGTCGCGGCCCCAATGGACGTTGATTGGCGCATCGGTGCCCGCGATCAGGCGGCGATAGGAATTGACGTTCGGGGCCAAAAGCGGCATGGCGAGCGGCAGGTAATGCTGCAAGCCTGCGATATGGCCGCGAAACAGATCCGTATCGAGCCCGTCCGCCGTCGAAAACAGGTTGGTGCCGGTTTCGAGATCGACGATGCTTTGATGGACATGCATCGCACTGCCCGGTTCGCCCTGCATGGGTTTCGCCATGAAGGTGGCATAGACCTGATGGCGGATTGCGGTTTCCCGGACTGTGCGTTTGAACAGAAACACCTGATCGGCAAGGCTGAGCGCGTCGCCGTGATTGAAATTGATCTCGATCTGGGCGGCCCCGGCCTCGTGGGTCAAGGTATCGATATCGATATCCTGGGCCGCGCAATAATCGTAGACATCTTCGAAAACGGGATCGAATTCATTGACCGCATCGATGCCGTAAGCCTGACGGCCGCTTTCTTGACGGCCCGACCGTCCGACCGGGGGCAGGAGCGGGTAATCGGGGTCTTTGTTGATCTGAACCAGAAAAAATTCCAATTCCGGGGCCACGATCGGCCGCCACCCCCGTTCGGCATAGAGATCGAGAATATGCTTCAAAACATAGCGCGGGGCCATATCCACGGCGGAACCGTCGGCATAGACGCAATCGCTGATCACCTGGGCCGTCGGCTCCTTGTACCAGGGCACGATGCGGATCGTGGTCTCGTCCGGGATCATGTAAATGTCGCTGTTTTCCGGGCTGGTGACGTCTTCATGTTCGGCAAAATCGCCGGTCACCGTCTGCACGAAAATCGCCTCGGGCATGCGCAGACCCCGATCGCGCAGGATCCGCAGAAATTTTTCCGCCGGCAAAATCTTGCCGCGCGCAATCCCGGATAGGTCCGGGACCAGACATTCGACTTCGGTAATGCGATGGTCTTCGATGAAACCCGCCATACGACTCATGATGCATAACCGGCACGGGTGCGGGCCGGTTCTCCTCTATCCTGTGTTACGCTGGTCGCAGTATGACCCGATCGCGCGCGCACGCCAATGGGAGAACGGGTGGGATACTCTTCCGTTGCACGGAAAAAATGCTAAAAGCAGGCGATAGGGGGAAGGGGGGGCCGATGACGCGCACCGATGCGATCACATGGTATGACGATACGGCGTCGGCACGGGCCGATTATACGCCGCTTTACGGCGATGCGAGGGCCGATGTCCTGGTCTTGGGCGGCGGGTTTACGGGGCTTTCGGCAGCCCTTGCCCTGGCCGAGCGGGGCTTGAAGCCGATCCTGTTGGAGGCGGGCCGGATCGGGGGCGGGGCGTCGGGCCGCAATGGCGGCCAGATCGTCACGGGTTATAACCAATCGATTCCCGATCTCACGGCCCTTGTCGGACCTGCCGATGCCCGACTCCTCTGGGATCTGGGCGAGGCGGCAAAGACCCTCTTGGCCCGGCGGGTCGCCCGATACGGCATCGCCTGCGACCTCACCCAAGGCTATCTTTTTGCCGCCTTGAAGCCGCGGCACCGCTCGGACCTTGCCGCCATGGTCGATAGCTGGGTCGATTACGGCTATGAAGAAGCCCGTCTGGTGGACCGGGCGGAGATGGCCGCCCTGACCGGCAGCGATGCGTATCGGGGCGGTGTCGTCGATCAGGGCGGCGGGCATCTGCACCCGCTCAACTATGCCCTGGGCCTGGCGCGCGCCCTGGATCGGTGCGGCGGGGCGATCCACGAGCAAAGCCGCATCACCCGGATCGATCGGGGACGGTCGATCCGGGTTGCGACCGACCAGGGCACGGTGACGGCCCCGTTCGCCGTTCTGGCGGGCAATGCGCTGTTGGGCGGACTCGTGCCTGAACTGCGCACGCGCATCGCCCCCGTCGGCACGTATATTGCGGCGACCGAACCCATGACCCCCGATCGCGTATCCCCCGACCGCGCCGCCGCCATCCTGCCCGGCAATGCGGCGGTGGCCGATGCGAATTTCGTGTTGAATTATTTTCGCAAAACCCCCGATCATCGCCTGCTGTTCGGGGCGGGTGTGAGCTATACGGGGGTCGAACCGCCGGGTCTCGCCCGTGCGATGCACAGGGCTATGGTCGCCCTTTATCCGGCCTTGGCGACGCTTCGGTTTCATCGGGTCTGGGGGGGCTTGGTCGATATTTCCGTCAACCGCCTGCCCCATCTCGGGCGGTTGGACGACAATCTCTATTTCGCGCAAGGATTTTCCGGGCAAGGCGTCACCCTGACCGGGATGGCCGGTCAGGTGATGGCCGAGGCGATCGCGGGCCAAGCGGAACGGTTCGATTGTTTTGCGCGGATTCCCCATCGCCCGTTTCCGGGTGGGATGCTGCGCACGCCCGCCTTGGCGTTGGCCATGCTCTGGTATCGCCTGCGTGACCAATTTTAAGGCAAGTCGAGACGGCCCTTTGCCCCAGCAGCCCCCCGCCTTACCGGGTTGGCGTCGCTCCCTTGTTGCGATGCGGTTTTTCACGGGAACGGGGCCCCGGACGATGCGGTTTAGACTTGATGCAGGCTGCGAACCGACATAAGAGAAAGGCCGGATTGCTTGGTTGTGGATGGGCGATGCACCACGAGGGGTCAAGCCGTTCTTCGGTCATTTTAGGGGGGGGGACACGACGTGGTTTCTGGAACATTCCTTCGGGTGTCGGCCGGTGTTTTGGTGCTGGCCGGGCTTGGTTTCGGTTCCGCCCAAGCGGCCGATGACGCAAAACAGCTCAACGTCTATAATTGGGTCGATTATATCGGTCCGTCGGTCTTGGCCGGGTTTGAAAAAGAAACCGGGATCAAGGTCAATTACGACACGTACGACGCCAACGAAACTCTGGAGGCGAAACTCGCTGCGGGCAATTCCGGCTACGATATCGTGGTGCCGTCCTTGTCGCCGTTCTTGGCGCGCCAAGTCAAAGCCGGGTTCTATGCCAAACTCGACAAGGCCAAATTGTCGAATTACGACCATCTCGACAAGGGGCTACTGCAACGGATGGCAAAATACGACATGGGCAATGCCTATGCCATTCCCTGGACCACGGGCACAGACGGGCTTGGCTATAATGTCGAAAAGATTAAGGCGATCCTGCCCGACGCGCCGGTCGATAGCATGCGGATGATTTTCGATCCCGAGATCGTGGCGAAATTCAAGGGCTGTGGCGTTTCGATGCTGGATTCGCCCACCGATATTTTTCCGCAGATGTTGGCCTATCTCGGCCTCAATCCCGACAGTCAGGACCCGAAGGATCTGCAAAAGGCGGCCGACGCCCTTCTCAAGATCCGTCCCTATATCCGCAAATTCGACAGTTCGGAATATATCAACGATTTGGCGAATGGCGATTTGTGCCTGTCCTTGGGATTTTCGTCCGATATCAATATTGCCCGTCGTCGCGCCAAAGAGGCGAATAAGGGCGTCACCCTGAATTACGCCATCCCGAAAGAAGGGGCGCAACGGTGGATCGACACGATGGCGATCCCGAAGGATGCGCCGCATCTGGCCGCCGCCCTGCAATTCATGAATTACATTCTCGATCCGAAGGTGGCGGCGGATACGGGCAATGCCGTCTTCATTCAGACCGGCAATGCCGATGCCAAAGCGCTCATCAAGCCGGAGATCGTCGGCGATCCGGGGGTGTTTCCGCCGGAAACTGTCGAGGCGAAGCTGTTTTCGGTTTCCGTGTCGACCCCAGAAATCGACCGGTTGCGCACGCGGCTTTGGACCAAGATCAAGACCAATCGGTAAGTAAGGGATTGCCGCCCCATGCCGTTTTCACGTCATCCACCCGATGCGTTTCCTCCCCTTGGGAGCCCCTAGGACGTTAGAGCAGAATGGCCATTTCCTTGCGCGAAACCGAGCCCTGGCTCGACCCCGATCGAGAGCCCCACATTCGGATCGATCATGTCACCAAATTGTTCGGCGACATGCGGGCGGTGGATGACGTCAGTCTCGACATTCATCGCGGCGAGTTGTTTTCGCTGCTGGGCGGGTCGGGATGCGGCAAGACCACGTTGCTGCGCATGTTGGCCGGGTTCTTGACCCCCGACGATGGCCGCATCGAGATCGAAGGGACCAATATGGTGCCGTTGCCGCCTTACGAGCGGCCGGTCAATATGATGTTTCAATCCTACGCCCTTTTTCCCCATATGAGTGTGGAAGACAATGTCGCGTTCGGCCTGCGTCGGGATGGGGTGGCAAAGCCGGAAATCACCAAACGCGTGGGCCAAGCCCTCGATCTCGTCCAGATGGGCACATTCGCCCGGCGCAAGCCCAGCCAATTGTCGGGCGGCCAACGCCAACGGGTGGCACTTGCCCGCGCGATCGTGAAACGGCCGAAAGTGTTGTTGTTGGACGAGCCGCTTTCGGCCCTCGATAAGAAATTGCGTGAAGCCACTCAGTATGAACTGATCACGATTCAAGAACAGGTCGGCATCACCTTCGTCATGGTTACCCACGACCAAGAAGAAGCGATGACCATGTCGACCCGGATTGCGGTCATGAACGAGGGCAAGATCGTTCAGGTCGGCACGCCGGCTGCGATTTATGAATTCCCGCGCAATCGGTTCGTGGCGGATTTCATTGGGTCGGTCAATCTCTTCGACGGTCATTTGAAGGAAGATTTCAGCGACCATGCGGTCGTGAGTTGCGACGAGATCGGGGCCGATCTCGTGACGGGGCTTGGGGCCGGGTGCAGCCTCGGTCAGGCGGTCAGCATCGCGGTCAGGCCGGAAAAAATTCGGCTAGCAAAGCCCGAAGACCCGTTCGATTACCCGAACCGCCTGATGGGGCGGATCAAGGATATGGCCTATCTCGGCGATAGTTGCGTCTATCATGTCGCCTTGGAACGCGGCAAGGTCTTGAAGGTGACCGCGCAAAGTTTCGGTCGGTGGAGCGATCAACCCTTTGCCCGCGACGAGGTCGTGCAATTGGGTTGGGCCCCTGCGGCCGGCGTGATGGTCGATCCATGAGCGGCCTTTGGCACCGGATCCGGGGGGGCGTCAAGATACCGGTTTCAGGGCGATCCCTCGTCATTGCGGCACCGGCCCTGTGGCTTGGCGTGTTTTTCCTGGTGCCGTTCCTGTTCGTCCTGAAAATCAGCTTTTCATCGAGCGTGGTCGGCATTCCGCCTTATGCCCCGGTCTTTACCTGGACCGACGGCGTGTTGAACATCACGCTCAATTTCGGCAATTATGCCTATCTGTTCGGGGATTCCCTCTATCTGCTGGCCTATCTGAGTTCGGTTGAGATTGCGGCGGTGACGACGTTTTTCTGTCTGATCCTGGGTTATCCCATGGCTTATGCGATCGCCAGCGCCCGACAGCCCTGGCGCAATATCTTTTTGATGCTGGTCATCATGCCGTTTTGGACCTCGTTTCTGATCCGGGTCTATGCCTGGATCGGGATCTTGAAGGATAACGGCCTGTTGAACAATCTGCTGCTGGCCCTGCATCTCATCGATGAGCCTATCGTGATGCTGCACACGGATTTTTCCGTTTATGTCGGCATGGTCTATGCCTATCTGCCCTTCATGGTGCTGCCGCTTTATTCGACCTTGGAAAAGTTGGACGGCTCGTTGCTGGAGGCGGCGAACGATCTGGGCGCGCGGCCCTTGCGGGCCTTTTGGTCCGTCACCCTGCCGCTTTCCATGCCGGGCATTCTGGCCGGATCCTTGTTGGTATTCATTCCGGCGGTGGGCGATTATCTGACGCCGACCCTGCTCGGTGGGGCGGATACGTTGATGATCGGTCGGGTCTTGTGGGACGAATTTTTCGGCAATCGCGATTGGCCGGTGGCGGCAACGGTCGCGGTCGCCATGATCCTGTTGCTGTTGGTGCCGATGATGGTCCTGCAACGGGCCCAGGCATCCGACGGGGCGAAATCATGAGGGCGGCCTTGGCGCGCGGTCAGTGGTTCCTGCCCCTGATGTTGGCGATCGGGTTGGCGTTTCTCTATGGTCCGATCCTGTCGATCATCGTCTATTCGTTCAATGAATCGAAACTGGTGACGGTCTGGACCGGGTTTTCGACCCAATGGTACGCGGCGCTGTTCGCGGATGAACAATTGTTGCAGGCGGCGGGTCTTTCCCTTGAAATCGGCGTGATGAGTGCGACCGGGGCCGTGGTGGTCGGCACGCTGTGCGGGTTTATCCTCGCCCGGTTCAAGCAGTTTCGCGGGCGGACCTTGTTCTCCGGTCTGGTCTCCGCCCCGCTCGTCATGCCCGAGGTCATTATGGGTCTGTCTTTCCTCATGATGTTCGTCGGGATGGAAGATCTGATCGGCTATCCGGCGGGGCGTGGGATCGAGACGATTACCTTATCCCATATCACGTTTTGTATGGCCTTCGTGGCGGTGATCGTTCAGGCGCGCCTTGCGGATATGGATCAATCGATCGAAGAGGCGGCAATGGATCTGGGGGCCCGCCCGATCCAGGTGTTTTTCCTCGTCACCGTCCCCTTGATGGTGCCAGCCCTGCTGGCCGGTTGGCTTTTGGCCTTTTCCCTCAGCATCGACGATCTGGTGATCACGGCCTTCGTCTCGGGGCCGGGGTCGAGTACCCTGCCGCTTGTGGTTTTTTCCAAGGTTCGCTTGGGCGTCAATCCCGAAATCAACGCCCTTGCCACCCTGGTGATCACCATCGTCTCGATGGCGACCCTGGCCGGAACCCTCTATCAGAACCGCCGCGCGCTTGCCAAGTTGGCGGGCGGGCGGCGGGTTTCCTAAACGCGTGGGCGGCAGGCGGCGGGTCGATCCGGAGGTGACGTCAAGCCGGGACCGTCTCGGCATTTTCCTGCTGACGCTGCCACATTTCGGCATAATGGCCGTTGCGGGTGAGCAGGGCTTGATGGGTGCCTTGTTCGACCACGGTGCCGTCTTTCAAGACCAGGATTTGATCGGCATCGACCACGGTCGATAGGCGGTGGGCGATGACGAGGGTCGTGCGGCCGCGACTGACCTCGCGCAGATTTTGTTGAATTTCCCGTTCGGTTTGGGTGTCGAGTGCGCTCGTCGCCTCGTCGAACAAAAGGATCGCGGGCCGTTTCAAAATGGTGCGGGCAATGGCGACTCGTTGCTTTTCCCCGCCGGACAGTTTCAAGCCCCGTTCGCCCACGATGGTTTGATAGCCGTCGGGCATCGCCATGATGAAATCGTGAATATGGGCGAGGCGCGCCGCCTCTTCGATCTCGTCCTTGGTTGCATCGGGGCGGCCATAGGCAATGTTGTAATAGATCGTATCGTTGAACAGGACGGTATCCTGCGGCACGATGCCGATCGAGGCGCGCAGGCTTTGCTGTTGGATCGTGCGAATATCCTGATCGTCGATCAGAATCCGGCCCGCGTTCACATCGTAGAACCGAAAAATGAGGCGGCTCAGGGTCGATTTCCCGGCCCCGGACGGGCCGACAACGGCCAGGGTTTTGCCGGCGGGAATGGTGAAGGAGACGCCGGTCAAAATCTCGCGGCGCGGATCGTACCCGAATTTCACGCCATCGAAACGCAGTGTTCCCCCTTTGATGGAAAGCGTCGGCGCGTTCGGCGCGTCGGCCACTTCCTGACTGACGGTGATGAGGGCGAACATCCGTTCCATATCGATGAGCGATTGCTTGATTTCCCGATAGACGAAACCGAAGAAATTGAGCGGCTGATAGAGTTGGACGAGATAGGTATTGACCAGCACGAAATCGCCCAGACTCATGGTTTGATCGACGATGCCGCGTGCGGCCATGGCCATGACAATGGTGAGGCCCACGGCGATGATGGCGGCCTGACCGATATTCAGGACCGACAGGCTGACCTGACTGCGCACGGCGGCCCGTTCATAGCGTTGCAACGCCTTGTCGAACCGGCGTGCCTCGTGTTCTTCGTTACTGAAATATTTGACGGTTTCGTAATTCAACAGGGAATCGATCGCCTTGGTATTGGCCTCGGCATCCATTTCGTTCATCTGGCGGCGAAACTTGGTCCGCCATTCCGTAATCATCAGGGTATAGACGATATAGAGTGTGACGGTGACGAAGGTGACGAGGGAAAACCACGGATCGAACAAACGCCATAGGATGACGCAGACGAGGGCGATTTCGAACAGGGTCGGCAGAATATTGAACAGGCTGAACGACAGCAGGGTTTCGATCCCCTTGGTCCCCCGTTCGATGGCGCGGGTGAGACCGCCGGTTTGCCGTTCCAAATGAAACCGCAGCGACAGGCGGTGCAGGTGACGAAACACTTCAAGCCCGACGGTGCGGATCGCGCGCTGCGCCACCTTGGCAAAGACCGCATCACGCAGTTCGGCAAACAACAAGGCCCCAATCCGCGCCGTGCCATAGGCCAGGATGATGACCAGGGGAATGGCCGTCACCCCCAACCGCTCGGCACTGCCGCCAAGGGCATCAATCGCTTGCTTGTAGAGAACCGGCACCATGACGTTGGCGGCCTTTGCCGCCACCAGAAACGCCACGGCCAAAAGCACGCGCAGACGCAAGGCGGTTTCGCCGGGTGGCCACAGATAAGGGGCAAGTCGGCGCAGAGTGGCGATCATACCGGCCTTGCCGGAGGGGGGGGATGCGGGGGGTGTCACGCGGAGGGCCTTCCTGAAATGCTTAAAACTGATCTATTCAGATCTAAAATAAAATGCCGCAGCAAGGCGGGCGGGCGGATCTTATCCCATAGATTCTATGGTTGACCCAGAAGATAGGGTGATTTCAGCCCGGACAAGCCTGAAAGATGGGGTATTTCTGCTTTCTTTGCCTCAGGGCTGCGCCAGCCCGGTCAACCGGGCAAACCCGGCGGCGAGGTCGGCGATGAGGTCGTCCGGATGTTCGAGCCCGGTATGGATGCGCAGCAACGGGCCGGGTTCCTGCCACGGCACGGCGGTGCGGGTCGTCTCGGGCCGGGTCGGGATCAGCAGGCTTTCATACCCGCCCCAACTGGCCCCGATTCCGAAAAGGGCAAGCCCGTCGAAAAAAGCGGCGAGGGCCGCCCCAATGGCCGGGGGGAGCAGAAACCCGAACAGGCCGCTCGATCCCGGCAAAGTTGCGTCGC
>DAISJD010000113.1:0-10165 GCA_036821645.1 Aliidongia sp. | reverse complement strand
GTTCATCGACAGTCCGACCTTGCTCATGAAGGCAGAATCTTGCCCGACCAACATCAGCGGCAGGGCTTCGGCAATGCCGATCAGCAATTTTTCCAGCCAGACCGTCTCATCGGCGAGAAAATTCTGGAGGACGAAGCTCAAGACCTTGTCTTTGGAGCCCGGATGGCCGATGCCGAGGCGTAGGCGCCAATAATCGGCCCCAAGATGGGCATCGATCGAGCGCAACCCATTATGACCTGCCGCCCCGCCACCGCGCTTGACGCGCAACTTGCCGGGGGCAAGATCGAGTTCGTCATGCATCACGATGACATCGGCAGGGGGGATTTTATAAAACCGCGCCGCAGGGGCGACACTTTCCCCTGAATTGTTCATAAATGTCTGCGGTTTCAGCAGCAACACCCGTTCGCCGCCGACATCGCCTTCATAAAGTTCGCCGTTGAACTTCTCACGCGGACGCGAAAGATTATGGCGGCGGACGATTGCGTCCACCGCCATGAACCCGATATTGTGCCGCGTGCGCTCGTATTTCAGTCCTGGATTGCCAAGGCCAACCACGAGCTTCATCGGTTCATCCTTTTGCGAAAAACGATCTTACGCGACCGTGACGCGCAGAAGATCGACATGTTCGGCCTCATCCGTCACCGGATGGAGCTGTACGTCTTTCGCCTGGGTGAGATGAGTGACACCGTCCAGCGTGATCGCGATATGGCGCTTGAAGAAACCCAAACGGTGGAATTCCCGGCGCAGCTCCTTAGGGTCGAGGCTGATCAGCAACGGCTCTTGCTTGCCGCCGTAAATCACGGCTGGGACTCGGCCTGCACGGCGCGTGGCCCGGGCGGCCCCCTTTCCAACCCGGTCGCGGCGTTCGGCAACGAGGGTAATGGTATCGGTCATGACAACTCCTTCATGCTTGGCCAAAAGACGGAATGCCTTCTGCGCCGGACGGATCGACCTCCAGGGGTGTCGAACCGCCTAGTCCATGGGGCCGCTGACTGCGGCTTCGTCCCATGAACGAACCCAAAAACTCAATCGAAGAGAGACGAGACCGAGCGTTCTTCGCTGATCCGGCGCATCCCTTCGCCGATCAGGGGGGCAACCCCCAATTGGCTGATATTATGGGCGACCCGAACGGCCTCGGTCGCCTGTATCGTGTCGGTCGTGACCAGCACGTCAAGTGGCGACGCCGTCACGCGGGCAACCGCACCCCCCGACAGCACACCGTGCGTGACATAGGCGGAAACCGACTGGGCCCCCGCCTGCATCAGGGCTTCGGCGGCATTGCACAAGGTCCCGGCACTATCGACGATATCGTCGACCAGAATGCACCGACGGCCGCGCACCGCCCCGATGATATTCATGACTTCGGACACACCGGCCCGCTCGCGCCGTTTATCGATGATTGCGAGATCGACGTCAAGTCGGCTTGCAATGGCCCGGGCCCGCACGACGCCGCCCACATCGGGGGAAACGATCATCAATTCGTCGGTTTTATATTTCGTCGCGATATCGCGGGTAAAAACCGGGGCCGAAATCAGATTGTCGGTCGGAATATCGAAGAAACCTTGGATTTGCCCGGCATGAAGATCGAGCGTCAGGACCCGATCCGCCCCCGCGGCGGTAATCATATTGGCAACCAATTTCGCCGAAATCGGGGTGCGCGGACCGGATTTACGATCTTGGCGCGCATAGCCGAAATAGGGGATCACGGCGGTGACGCGTCGGGCGGAACCCCGGCGCAACGCATCGAGCGTCACCAGCAATTCCATCAGATTGTCATTGGCGGGATACGAGGTCGATTGGATGACGAATACATCTTCGCCCCGGACATTTTCGTGAATTTCCACGAAAATTTCCATGTCGGCAAAGCGCCGTACGCTGGCTTTCGTGAGAGGAAGGTTGAGATAGGCGGCAATCGCCTCAGCCATGGGCCGATTGCTATTGCAGGTGATGATTTTCATCGAAGCCCCGATCCAACCGTCATTTAAACGAAGATAACCGCCGCCCGTCCCGTCTTGTGCGGGCGGATGGCCGTCATCGTGCAGCGGATTTGTAACAAAACTGATGACGACCCGGCAACCGATCCCCCATGCATGGCCCCCATGCCCCGATCCATGCAATCAAGAGAGCGGTGCTTTTCCCGTCAAAGTTTCGTGGGTATCTTGAGAGCGGCCTGATCCAAGAGTTTCAGGATATCCCCGACCGCCGCCTGGGCCACGATTCCGGCAAGTTCGCCCCAGCTTCGGTCGAGACTGCCGACCGGAATATCGTTTTCCTGATCGACGGAGCCCAAAAGGCCGCCTTGCGCATTAAAGACTCGCCAATGGATCGCGATATGTTGAAATCCTGTTTTTTGGGCCGGGCTCACCATCACCACGGGTTGGATCGTGGGGGCGGGCGTTGAATTCTGTTCCAGGGTGACGGGATAGTTTTTCTGCTTGATCAGGAATTGCAGCGTGCGGGGCAATAGGGTACCGCCGTCGCTCGGAGCCCCCTCGGCCATGCGAATCACGATCGCGGTCGGATCGACGGCGCGCAAGCTTGTCGGATCGTCTTGTAAAAGCCCGGCAAGCGTGGTTGCGCTTGCACTGAAACTGCGGGCCAAGGCTTTGGGGGTCGCCTGCTGCCAGGCGGCAAGCGGTAAAACCAGGGTGACCCGATCCTGACCGACGATGGCACCATCGGGACCCTTCAAGATCCAGGTAATGGCAACCCGGGCGGTTTGATCTTGAATTTCCGTCTCGCGGGCATCGCCGATCAGATGATAATTGCGTTTGCCCGCATGTTGGGCATTCGCCAGGACTTCGAGGCCGCGCAAGGCTTCGGCCATGGCCTCGGCGACGATGGGTTCCTGTCCCGGTGCCGTCCCTTGAACCGGCTCGACATAGATTCCGGCAGAGTCGGTCACGGTCAGAATGGCATCGGTCATGGCCGGTCGATCCTGGGCGAACGGTCTTGGAATTTCCCCGCAACCCGAAAGTAGGCTGAGAAGTGCGACGAGGATCAGGAAACGCTGGGGCACGGGGATCAACTCATGAAGCAAAACGGTCGAAGGGGTGATAGGACCAGTCAGTCAATGGCGAGCGCGATGGCGGAGAGTTGGCGACCATAATCCACGGCCCCCTCCAGCGTCGTGCGACGATAGGAATAGAAACGACCGGCATCACCCCGCGTGTCAAGACCGATTGCATGAACCGCACCGGTGCCGGCCGCGACGAGGCGTTTTTCGACATACCCCGTGAGATCGAACAGATAATGTCCCGCGCGTGCGGACGGTTTGAAAAAGACCCGATCCTCTGGATCGCGGGTGATGAAGGCAGGTGGAAAATCCGGGCCGACCTCATAGGATTCTTGGGCGATCGCTGGGCCGATGGCGGCGATGACGCGGCCTGTTTCAGCCCCGAGTGCCTCCATCGCGGCGAGGGTATTGTCCAGCACACCACCGAGAGCCCCCTTCCACCCGGCGTGGCAGGCCCCGATGACGCGGGCTTTGGGATCGAAAAACAGAACCGGCACGCAATCGGCTGTCAGGATACCGAGGCACAGGCCGGGAATCCGGGTCACAAACCCATCGGCCTTCGGATTGTCGGCTCGCGCCCAAGGCTTGGTCACGGTGACGACCGTCGGGGAATGAACTTGATGCAGGCCGACGAGGCGGTCAGCCTCAATGCCGAGCCGGGCCATCGCGCGGGCACGGTTTTCTGCGACCCTGTCCGGGTCGTCATGCGATCCAAAGCCGCAATTGAGACTGTCGTAGAGGCCGGTACTGACCCCGCCCCGGCGCGTGAAAAAACCGTGGCTGACGCCGGTCTCGGCGACCAATGCCGGAATTTGAAGCATCATAGGCATGGGACGGACTCCGTTAGGCGGTGGGTGTCGGCTCCGGCGTGGTTGCAACCAGCACTTTGAAGAGGCGTCCCATGGCATCGGGGGCGATGAGCCGTCTCATTCCGGCGGCAAGTGAGGCCGCCTCGGTTTCTGATTTGCGGTCCAGTACCTGGGCTGCTCGGATCGCGATTCCATGGCGTGTGAGAAAGTCCCCCTGGGTCACGAGGGGGGCGCATTGTGCACCACCCGCAGCAAGGGCTGAGGCCAGGGCCATGAAATCGACATGGGCCGTGAGATCGGCTGTGCCCGGATCGCTTAGGATCGACGCGGGGCGATGACCGCGGACGGCCTGCACCGTGTCGCCGCAGGCCGAAACCCCATGTCCGTAATCGATGAGCAGGGCGGCCCCCATAGCCTGCCGCAACCGGCGGCCGAGGGCCGTGCCGATCGCGATTGCCGCCTCGCAAGTCTCGAACAGGGCCCCGTCGGCAAGATTGGCGAGCGGCCGTGTCGCGGGTGTGCCGGGGGCCCCGAGGACAAAGCAAAAGCCGCCATCTGGGGCAAGGGCCACGCGCCGTTCGTGCCAAATACCGTCGCAAAATACCCATTGTTCGATCGGCAGCGCATCGAAAAATTCGTTGGCGACGATCAGGCTCGGTCCCGGCGGGATCGTGGCCAGCCCGTCATGCCAGGATACCGGGATTGCGGGATGATGGGCGGTGCATCGATCCCGTTGGGCGGCCCGCAAGATCGGGGAAGTTTCAACGAAATGCACCTGAACGACATCGGCAAAACGGGGGACGACCCGGGCCGCCCGCAGGATGTCGCGCATCAACGTGCCGCGACCGGGGCCGAGTTCGATGAGATGCGTCGGGTCGGGTTGGCCCATGGTAAGCCATCGATCAACCAGCCAGAGGCCGATGATTTCGCCGAAGAAAGGACTGATTTCAGGGGCGGTGGTAAAATCGCCCCGCATGCCCAACGGATCGCGCGTCGGGTAATAGCCATGGATCGGGTGACCCAAGGCCAAGGCCATGAACCGGCTGACAGGCATTGGGCCGGATTCCTGTATCTCAGCCGTGATGAGGGCGGTAAGCGGTGCCGTGCCCATGGGTCCGCTTTATGCCTCAGCCGAGACGGGGGTGCGTTTTGCGCGGAGGATGAGATAGAGGCCGCCTGCGATCATCGGGGTCGACAACAACTGTCCCATGGTCAGCCAATTGCCCAAGGTGCCCTCGAGAACGAATCCGAGGAAACTGTCCGGTTCCCGAAATACTTCGCCGATAATGCGGGCAAAGGCGTAGCCGATCAGAAAATATCCGGTGACGGTGCCGGGTTTCTGCCGGGCCCCGGCAAGATTGGCGATGGTCACGACGGCAAAGAGGGCCAGTCCTTCGAGGCTCGCCTGAAAGAGTTGGCTTGGATAGCGCGGGAGTGGGCCGCCGCTCGGAAAGATCATGCCCCAGGCGAAATCGGCCGGTGCGACACGGCCATAGAGTTCGCCGTTGACGAAATTGGCGATCCGCCCGAAAAACAAGCCGATCGGCACGGCGCAGGCAACAATATCGGCCAGTGCCAAGATCGAAATCTTGCGTTCGCGCGTAAACAGCCACAGGGCGAGGATGACCCCGATGCAACCGCCATGGAACGACATGCCCCCCGTCCACATGGCGGGAATTTCAAGGGGATGGCTGAAATAATAGCCGGGTTTGTAAAACAGAACGTAGCCAAGCCGCCCGCCCAAGACGACGCCCAAGGTCGCCCAGACCAGGAAATCGTCGATATGCTGACGGGCGATATGGTGGGGCGGATGAGCCGATAAGGCCAAGCAGTACCGCCAGCCGATGATCATGGCCGTAATATAGGCGAGCGCATACCATCTGATGTCTATGACCCCGATGGAAAAGGCGACCGGATCGAATTGGGGAAAAGGAATGGCAAGCAGCATCATGGGGCGCTCATAGATAGGGGTCGTCGGCGGTCAGAAAATCGAGGACATAGGAGCGCACGCCGTCTTCGAGACTGGTCGTGGGCAGGGGTGCCCCGATGGCCGTCAACCGATGGGTGTCAGCCTCGGTGAAATATTGATATTTCGGCCGCAGCGTTTCAGGCATATCGATGAACCGAATGTCGGGCGGGCGTCCCAAGGCATCGAAGACGGCGTGGGCGAGATCGAGAAAACTGCGCGCACGACCGGTGCCGAGATTGAAGAGGCCGGAATGTTCGGGATGATCGACGAACCACATGACGGTTTGGACGAGATCGCCGACCCACAGGAAATCGCGCACCTGGCCGCCGTCGGCATAATCGGGATGGTACGATTTGAAAAGCTGCGCCGATTGCCCCGCCGCGATCTGGCGATAGAGATGGGCCACCACACTTTGCTGACCGGCTTTGTGATATTCGTTCGGGCCGTAGACGTTGAAGAATTTCAAGCCGACCCATTGCGGCGGGCAGGGATAGCCGCGTTCGGCTTGGCGAACGGCCCAGCGATCGAAAAGATGTTTCGACCAGCCATAAGGGTTGAGCGGGCGCAGGCGCGCCAAATGCAGGCTGGTTTGTTCGTCGCTGAACCCTTGGGCCCCGTCACCGTAGGTTGCGGCCGAAGAGGCGTAGATGAAGCGTACGCGATGATCGGCGCACCAGCGCCAGAGGTCTTGCGACAGGGTAAGGTTGGTGCGGATGACGAGATCGACGTCGGTTTCGGTCGTGCTGGAGATCGCGCCCATGTGAATGACGGCACCGATCATGCTGCGATGCGTTTCCAGATACGCGAACAGATCTTCCGGGGCGATGATCGCCAAAAGATCGCGTTTTTGTAAATTGCGCCATTTATCGTCCCGTCCGAGGCGATCGACGATGGCGAGCCCATCCGTGCCGCGCGCGTCCAGGCGGGCGACGATGGCCGATCCGATAAACCCGGCACCGCCGGTGATAACGATCATAGGGTCATCCTCGATCCTGTGAGTGGCACCCGGACTTATAGGCCCCCCGGCCCCCTTGCCGCAAGCGCGCCGGTGCATGGGCGGCCGATCGTCGAAACGCCTTCCCACACGGCCGCCGATCCTGCGGGGCAGGCGTGACGCTAAAACCATTTATCACCGTTTCACCCTGTGCTAGGGACTAAGGGTGATGGTCGTGATTCCATCTTATGCCCATCTGTTCTATGCTGAAGGCGACGGCGCTCCTGCCGTCCGTCGGATATCGTCACTGTTGAGGGGGCAAGCATGCAATCAGACAATCGCCTGTTCGACGATCTGACCCGCGTTGCCAATGGCGCGTTTTCCGCCCTGTCGGGCGTGCGGGAAGAGGTCGAGATGCGCGTGCGCGAGCAGCTTGAAAAAATCCTGTCTCGTATGGATCTCGTCTCCCGCGAGGAATTCGCCGTGGTGCAGGCGATGGCCGCCAAGGCACGGGCCGAGCAGGCGGCGTTGGAGATCCGGATTGCGGCGTTGGAGGCGGCGTTGGCCGTGCGGACAAACCCGTCCGATTTGTGATATATTACGCAGCGAGGCCCATACCTGTGGTCGTTTGTTTCAGTAAGGGGGGGCAGCTATGACCGCGCTTTCCACCGAATCTAGTCTACCAACCGGCAATCCGATCGATATCGTCGAAGAACTGGTTCTGGCCAACGAATGGGCCCATGATCGGACCAGCGACGAGGAAATGGTCGTCGAAGTGTCCGGGCGCTGGTGCGATTACCGATTGTTGTTCGTCTGGCAGGAAGAAGTGTCGGCCCTGCATTTTTCGTGCAGCTTCGATATGAAGGTGCCGAAGGCGCGGCGGGTTGCGGTTTATGAGTTGCTGGCCATCGTCAATGAAAAATTGTGGCTCGGTCATTTCGACGTTTGCTCGGAATCGGGTTTGCCGATGTTTCGTCAGGCCAGTTTGCTGCGCGGGGCCTTCGGCGCCTCGGTCGAGCAGGTCGAAGATCTGGTCGATATCGCAGTGAGCGAATGCGAGCGGTTTTATCCGGCTTTTCAATTGGTGATCTGGGGGGGCAAGACCCCCGAAGAAGCCGTAATAGCGGCGATGATCGAACCGATGGGAGAGGCATGATGGGAGACCTGCCGTCCTTATTGCTGGTCGGCTGTGGAAAAATGGGCGGGGCCATGCTGACGGGCTGGCTGGAAGCCGATCTCATTGCCGGTGCTACAGTCGTCGAACCGGGGCCTATCGCCCACTTGGACGATCGGGTGACCCGCGTCGAATCGGGCGATGGTCTGTCGGATGATTTCAGGCCGGATATCGTGGTCTTGGCGGTGAAGCCTCAAGTGATGGGCGATATCGTGCCGTTCTGTCGGCGCTTTGCCGATGGGGGTGCCGTCATGGTGTCCTTGGCGGCGGGTAAGACGATCGCCTGGTTTGCCGATGCCTTCGGGGCCGACGCTGCGATCGTGCGCGCCATGCCCAATACGCCGGCCGCGATCGGGCGCGGTGCCACGGTTGCGATTGCCAACGATCGTACGACCGAGGGGCAACGAGATTGGTGCGACCGGTTGTTGGGTGCGGTGGGGACGGTCGATTGGATCGGCGACGAGTCTTTGATGGATGCGGTCACGGCTCTCTCCGGCGGGGGGCCTGCTTATGTCTTTTTGTTGATCGAAGTCATGGCTGCCGCCGGGATCAAGGCGGGATTGCCTCCCGATCTTGCCCTGTCGCTGGCGCGGACCACTGTTGCGGGGGCAGGGGAATTGGCCCGACAGAGTGCCGAGCCCGTCGCCCAATTGCGTGCGAATGTGACGAGTCCCAAGGGGACCACCGAGGCCGCCTTGGCGGTGTTGATGGGTGATGGCGGGATGGCCCCCTTGTTTGAGGCGGCTATCGCGGCGGCGGCGGCGCGCGGGCGGGTTTTGGCCGGTTGATCCGCGAACGCCGACTGTTGCCCGGTGCGGAGGGAAAAAGAATGGATGCAGGATCGGTGACGGAAAATCAGGGGGCGGCCGTTCGGGTTGCCTTGATCGATGCGGCCTTGGCTTTGGCGGCAGAACGTCCGTGGCACGCGGTGCGCTTGTCCGACATCGCCCTGCGGGCTGGGCTTGATCTATCCGCCCTTGTCCGGGCGTTTCCGTCCAAACCCGCCCTTTTGTGCGGGTTTGGTCGTCTCATCGATGAACGCATGGTGGCGACCCGTCCCGATCCGGCGGATCGGCCGCGCGATCGTCTGTTCGAAATCATGATGGCGCGGTTCGATTGTTTGCGGCCCTATCGCCAGGGCCTCGTGGGCTTGACCCAGGATGTCCGCCGCCTCAACGCCGATGGGCTTGCAGCATCGTTCAATCTGCCGCGCACGATTGTTTTGATGCTGGATGCGGCCGGGATTCAGTCAAGCGGCATTTCCGGAGTCGTGCGGCAAAAACTGGTTGGTCTCGTTTATGTGAAGACGCTGTCGACCTTCTTGAAAGATGAAACCGACGATTTAACCCGGACGATGGCGGCCTTGGATCGGGCGCTGCGTCAGTTTGAACCGCTCTTGCGATTAAAATCTATCGATCATGCAACCGACGGCTCGGGTCTTGCCGGCGACTCGACGCAGAGCTGATTTATCAGACTTTGCTTATATTGCGATGCAAAATTACCCTTGACTGTTGTCGATGGTGCGGCGATCTTGCAGCCTGAATAGAGGGGGCGGGACAATATCGGCCGCACCCCAACAGCCATAGGGAATGCCTGATCATGACGAAGCTCACGAACCCGTTTTTGGATCTTGACGTCACCAAGCTCATGTCTGACTTCAAAGTGCCGGGCGTCGATATGGAAGTCGTCGTTTCAACCCAGCGCAAGAATGTCGAAGCCTTGACCAAGGCCAATCAACTGGCTCTCGAAGGCTTCCAGGCCGTTGCGCGTCGTCAAGCCGAAATCGTGCGCCAAGGTTTCCACGAAGCCTCAAGCCTGATGCGCGACCTCATCAGCAGCAAGACCCAGGAAGATCGGGTTGCCGTGCAGACCGACGCCGCCAAGAAGGTCATGGAAACCGCCCTCGTCAATGCCCGTGAATTGGCCGAACTCGTCACTAAGGCCCAGAACGAAGCGTTCGATGTGCTGAACAAGCGCGTCGGCGAAAGCATCGACGAAGTGCGCCATCTGGTAAAGAAGCCGGGCACCCACTGATCGTTCGGAAAACCGTCTGAATAAAGCCCATTCAATCGCTGTATCGAACCGCGGTTGAATGGGTTTTTTTATGAAATTGCACGTTACCCGGTACCGGATGGTCGCGATCCGGTTCAGCGCGGCAAGGTTAGTTTGGCGCGCAACCCGCCTTTTGGCGATTGTCCCAGGGTTAGGTCCCCGCCATGGCTGCGCAGGATGTCGCGGGCGATGGTCAGGCCCAAGCCCACCC
>DAISJD010000112.1:0-10206 GCA_036821645.1 Aliidongia sp. | reverse complement strand
AGGCTCAAGAGATCGGCGCGATAGCCAGGGGCCAACGCCCCGATCCGGCGGCCCTGCAGGGGGGGGCTGCCGCTTCGGGCCGCCGGATCGGGGCGTTGGCCCCTGGCTATCGCGCCGATCTCTTGAGCCTGGACGAAAACCATCCGTTGCTGTGGGGACGCGCGGGGGATCAATGGCTCGATGCGGTGGTCTTTTCCGGCAATCAGCCCTTGATCCGCCATGTCATGATCGGCGGACGCTGGTGCGTGCGTGATTTTCATCATGCCGCGCAATCCGGTATTGCCGCAGCCTACCGCACCGCCTTAAATCAGCTTTTGAATCGCTAGGACGTGATGGCGCCGGGATCAACCGGCGCGCAGGTTTTTGAGGAAGCCTGCAACGCCGACCGACAGGGATTGTGCCCGGTTGGTCAGATCATGGGCGACGTCAAGGGCGCGTTCTGCGGCGGTACCGGCTTCGCGCACCTGATCGCGCACCTCGCCGATGCTGCTGGTCACGAGATCGGTGCCCTGTGCTGCGGCGCGAATATTGCGGACGATCTCGCCGGTTGCGGCATTCTGCTCTTCAACGGCGGCGGCGATCGATTGGGCCGCGTGGGTTACTTCCGCCACGACCGAGCGGATTTGACCGATTGAGCTTACGGTGCCGGTCACGGCCTGCTGCATGGCGGTGACTTGTTCGCTGATGCGCGAGGTGGCGCGGGCGGTTTGACCGGCCAATTGCTTGACCTCGGACGCGACGACGGCAAAGCCCTTGCCCGCTTCGCCGGCGCGGGCCGCTTCGATCGTGGCATTGAGGGCCAAGAGGTTGGTTTGAGAGGCGATATCGTTGATCAAGCCAACGACTTGGCCAATCTCGGTTGCGGCCCGATCGAGATCCTTGACCATCGCGTCGGACCCGTCGGCGGCAGCGAGTGCCCGACTGGCGGTTTGTTGGGCGATGGCGGCCTGTTGGGCGATTTCCTGAATCGAGGTGGACATTTGTTCGGCCGCCGACGCGACCGTTTGAACGTTTTCCACCGCACGCTGCGTTGTGTTGCTGACTTGCTCGGCGCGTTCGATGGTCGATGCCGTGGTCCGGCTCATGGTACTGGCGACGCTTTCAACGGTTTCCGCCCCATCTGCGACGCCGACCACGATGGTCTGAATATCCCGTTCGAGATCGTCGGCAAGTCGGATCAGGGTTTGTCTGCGGGCGTGATCGGCATCGATTTTGGCCTGTTCCTGCTCGGCGCGCAGATTCTGATTTTCCACGGCATTGGCGCGGAACCGTTCGACCGCGCGTGCCATGGCCCCGATTTCGTCCCGGCGGTCTTTGTTGGCGACCGTGACCATGAGGTCGCCTTCGGCAAGACGGCTCATCACGGCTTCGAGATTGATGATCGGGCGTCCGAAAGATTGGACGAAGAGCCAGGCAAACGCGGCCGCGGCGCAGGATAGGAGAATGACAAGGACGATGATGCCCTGATTGATTGGTGCCATGGTGACATCGAAATCGTCGAGATAGATCCCGGCACCGACAACCATGTTCCACTCGGGCAAGGCGGAAACATAGGTTATTTTTGGAATGAGGGCCTCTTGGCCGGGGCGTCTAAAGTTATAGGTGACGAGCCCCTCGCCCTTATCGTTGCGTACAGCATCGACCAACATACGCACGATATAGAGTCCGCCGGTTGCGATTTCCATTCTGTTGGTGCCGACCTGATTGCGGTCAGCGGCGGCGACGGCGACCCCATCCAATGTATAGCCGATGATGTACCCGTTATTGTTATCGTACCGCATATCCATCATGCGGTCGCCCCATTGGCGGATCGCCTGTTCCTTGGTGATTTTTCCCGCATCGATATCTTTTTTAAGGGTTGCCTGGGTCGTTTTCGCCAGGGCGACAATGTTTTTTAATTCAGTGACCCGTTCCTGCAATAGCTCGGCGCGCATCAGTTGCGTCGTCGTGTAGCCCAGCACAATCAAGGCGACAACGGTAATGCCGGTTAGAATGCCAAGCTTGGCGCGAAGTTTTAAATTATTGATATATTTCATCTATTTCACCAATTTATTTTAGCGAAAGCAATTGTCTCATCACCCGTAGCGGCAAACTATGGGTCAGGTGCGTTTATGAATCGTTACGCAGGGAGGGCAAATAAAAAAATAAAATTTAAAATTTTATTGTTTTTTTAACCCTGGGTTTATTTTCTTTTAATTGCAATTAAAAAAGTTATTACAAAACAGGGTTGTTGATTCCTGTTGGTCTAAAATGCCCATGCCGTCCACGACACGAGGCTCATGTTGGGCAGCGTCATGAATGGGAGTGTCATGAAAGGGACGGGGTGTCAGGGCGACCCGTTCGTCTGACCGGCGGCGGCAAAGGCCGTGCGCTGTTGTTTTCCCCATCGCTGGCGGCCGGACAGGAAGACAAACCAACCCAGTGCGGCCCCGGTATGGCGCAAGACCTGAAAGCTGAACGGCTCTAAGAGGGACGCGACGAGGGCCGAAACCAGGGGCAACCGACCGGTACTGCCGATCCAGCGATGATAGAGATGGATCGACCAAAGATGAAAGGCGAGATCGATGACGATTTTGCCGATAATGACGAAACCGGCCAACGCTAAAATATGGAGATGCCCGGTAAAAAGATAGCCGAACAGCAAGAAAATAGCCGTAAGCCCATAAAGGGGTTGTAGCGTGTCGAATGCCTTTACCGGCAACATGGCGGTCCCGAGCCAGCCATATTGGCGATTGCCGACCATATCGCGGTACCAATATTGTGTTTGCAGAAAACCGGCAAACCAGCGACGGCGCTGACGCAGAAAGGCACGGACCGTGCTGGGCGCTTCGGTGCGCGCCGTGGCACTGCCTAGAACCCCTGTTGACCAAGCAAGATTGTGGGTGACGGCATAGCGGCGCAGACGATGGATGAGTTCGTAATCTTCGACGAGGCATTCCGGGTCGAACCCGCCGACCGCAACGATGGCGGTTCGTCTGAATCCGCCGAACGCACCGGAAATCAACAGCAAGGCATTCAACTGCATCCAAGCATAGCGTGAGATAAAATTACGAATATATTCAAAAGTTTGAAACCATTCAAGCAGGCGTCCTCGCGCCGTCTGGGCGCAGACGGGGGTCAAAACCCCCGTGGCCGCAACGAGATTGGGTTCGGCCATGAACGTCGTGCGCATGGCGGCCACAGCCCCTGGGGCCAGCAAAGTATCGCCATCGACGGTCAAGACCAGATCCGTGTCGATTTGGGTAATGGCGGCATTGAGCGCGCGCGCCTTGCCGCCATGGGGCAGGCGCAACCAAAAGACGGTGGGATGGGTCGGGCTTGGGCCGCTAAAACTGCAGAGAGGGGGGGGCGTCAGACCGAAAACCCGCGCCATGACGCCCGGCGTATCGTCGGTCGAGCCGTCGTCCGCGACGATGATTTGATCGGGTCGATCGGTCTGGGAATCCAGTGACTGGATCGTCTTGGCCAGCACCGCCGCCTCGTTATAGGCCGCGATCAGCACGGCCAAGCTTTGACGGGGGGTATCGGGTGTCGGTGTGGCGGCTTTAGGCGTGACGCGGGCAAGTGGCAGGGTCTGGCGGAAGACGAACAGCAGCAGCAGTGTGTCGTAACTGATATAGGTGATGCCGACCGCCCAAGCGAGAACGCCGCTTAGATAGAAGGTGGCGGAAAACAGCAGAAACCACAGGACGATGACCCCGCCATGGATCAGCACGCTATTGATCGGGGTCGGCGGCGGCGACAAGCGGGGCGAGGCTGCTGCGAGGGCTTGGCTGAGCAGAAGCATGATCGCGATAATCCCCTGTGGCGGCTGATGCGGGTCGGTGCCTGATACGGGTCGGTGCTGTGATCGACGCAGTCGAGATCCCGTAGGCTTGCACAAACCGGAACGGTTTATTGTTTGCACCCGGATCCGCGGCCGGTCCAGTGCGTTGACAAAAGGTCTGGGTGTGCGTTTACGCAAACATAGAATCGCCAAATTATGGCCTTTTCACGATGGGGACCGTCGATAAGTCATCACAAAATCGGGATTTTTCGCAAAGTGACCGATCTTCATTTTCGTCGGTAACGGGGGGATTGCGGCCGATCGAGGCTTGGCGATGGATGAAATTTTTTAATATACGACCCATGCCATCCCCCCTTATGGTGTCGGGACGGCTCCTGCCGCTTGATCCGGGTATCGGCGTCTCATCGGCTGCGGTTTGCGCGTGCTGCAAAAGAGGTGAATCATGGCTTTGTCGACGGATAAAACTGCGACGCCCCAGGCGTTCGACCGATATAGCGATCTTGCCATCGTGCTGCATTGGGGGGTGGCCGGTCTGATCGGGATCAATCTTCTGTTGGTTTGGTTTGTCGAATCGGTGCCGGAATCCTTCGTACGACCGATGATCAATACCCATAAATCGTTTGGTTTGACGGTATTGGGCCTGGTAATCCTGCGGGTGCTGTGGCGATTTGCCCACCGCCCGCCCGCTCTGCCCGATACATATCCCGCTTGGGAGAAGCAGGCAGCCCATTTTGGCCATCTCGTCCTCTATTTCCTGATGTTTGCCCTGCCCCTGTCCGGGTGGATGCATGATTCGGCCTGGAAGAATGCGGCACAAAATCCGCTTTATCTCTTTTATACGATCCCGTTTCCTCGAATCGGCCTGATCACGGCGCTCGATCCCGAAACGAAGGAAACGATGCACACGGTCTTCGGTCTGGTTCATACCGCCTTCGCCTATGGCCTCTACGCCTTGTTGGCGGCCCATATCGGCGGGGCGTTGAAACACCAATATCTCGATAAAGAACCGGAATTAGAGCGGATGTGGTTCGCAAAGCGCCGCTGACGCTAAAATCGGCTGCGAAAAACCAACCCTGGCGGCGGCTCGATTGGGGCGTTGCCGGGGCAGCCGCCATCCGGTTTCGTTTTTCTGACCAATCACACTGATGAAACAGGCACGCAAAGCGTGGCGGCCCTGCACAGAATGCGGTGATTTTTCCCCCGCCTGCGGTTGACAGGGCCTTTGCGCCTTTCTCATACTCATTCCTTTGCGGCGCATCGGGCTGCCGATTGATCGGCAAGCAGCCGGGGGATTTTTTGATGCAGGGTCATTGGAACTGGGGTCATTCATCGGGATCGTGCACCGGCACCCCGTGTCTTGGGCGACGACGATAGGGCGCACGTCCCGTTATCGGTGAAACCGACCCGCGCGCGCGGGGGTTGCCCACACCGCCCATATCGATCCTTTGTTCTTGTTATCGTGAGTGATGTCGATGATTTCCGCCGTTATGCCGACCTATGCCCGCAGTGATCTTGCCTTCGATCGGGGCGAAGGGGCTTATCTTTTTACCGCTGATGGGACGCGCTATCTGGATTTTGCCGCTGGAATTGCGGTCAATTCCCTGGGCCATTGCCATCCGCATTTGGTCGAAACCCTGCTCAATCAGGGCCGCCGCTTGTGGCATACCTCGAATCTCTATCAAATCCCGGAACAAACGCGCCTTGCCGAACGGCTCGTCGCCCATTCGTTTGCCGACACAGTCTTTTTCGGCAATTCCGGGGCCGAGGCGGGCGAGCTTGCCCTCAAGATGGTGCGTAAATATCACGACGAGACGGGCCATCCCGAACGCTATCGGGTGATCGGATGCCATGGGGCGTTTCATGGCCGAACCCTTGCGACCTTGGCGGCGGCGGGCAATGAAAAATACCTGAAGGGCTACGATCCGGTCGTCGATGGGTTCGATCATGTGCCGTTCGGCAATCTGAATGCGCTGCGCGCTGCGATCACGCCCGAGACGGCGGCGATCATGGTGGAACCGGTGCAGGGTGAAGGGGGTATTCGTCCGGGCAGTGCGGATTACCTGCGCGGGCTGCGCGCTGCGGCGGATGAATATGGTTTGTTGCTCGTGTTCGACGAGGTTCAGTGCGGGGTCGGCCGTACGGGCAAATTGTGGGCCCATGAATGGGCCGGCGTCACCCCGGATCTGATGATGATCGCCAAGGGCATCGGCGGTGGGTTTCCGATGGGGGCCTTGCTCGCCACGGAAAAGGCGGCCCAAGGCATGACCTATGGGTCGCACGGTTCGACCTATGGCGGTAACCCGTTGGCCATGGCGATCGGCAATGCGGTTTTGGATGTCGTCTTGGCACCCGGATTCATGGACCGGGTCGCCGCGACGGCCCAGGCCCTTCACGCCGGTTTGGCGGCGGTCGTCGCCCGTTACCCCAATATCCTCAAGGGAATCCGTGGTCAGGGCTTGATGCTCGGTCTCGAATGCATCGTGCCCAATACCGATTTGGTTGAGCGTCTGCGCACCCATCGGCTCTTGACCGTGGGGGCCGGGGACAATGTGATCAGAATCGTGCCGCCCTTGGTGATCGGTGCGGACGAAATCAAAGAAGCCTGCGCCGCCCTCGACGCCGCCTGTCACAGCATGGCAGGATCGTGATGGGAACGCCCCGGCATTTTTTGGAGCTCGATCTGTTGGATCGGGCGACCTTGCGCGAGATTTTGGATTGGGGACACGGGTTTAAGCACCCGTCCCGCGCCCGTGGTTCCGTTGCGGAACGGGTCAAGAATCATCATCCGATGGCGGGCCGCATTCTGGGTATGGTGTTTGAAAAACCATCGACCCGCACCCGCGTCTCGTTCGAAGTGGCGATGAAGCAGTTGGGCGGCGACACGGTCGTGCTGTCGGCGCTCGACAGTCAATTGGGCCGGGGCGAACCGATCGCGGATACGGCGCGGGTTCTCTCGCGCTATGTCGACGGCATCATGCTGCGGACCACGGAAAAGGTAAAATTGGACGAGATGGCGCGGTTTGCCACCGTGCCGGTGATCAACGGCCTGACCAATATCAGTCATCCGTGCCAGATCATGGCCGATCTCATGACCTTGGAAGAGCATAAGGGGCCGGTGGAAAACCTGACCGTGACCTGGGTCGGGGACGGCAACAATGTCGCCAATTCCTGGATTCATGCGGCCGTGCGGTTCGGGTTCCGGCTTCGGGTCGCAACCCCGCCCGATTTTCGCCCCTATCCGGCGCTCATGGCGTGGGCTGCGGCGGAAGGCGGCGGGTTGGTCACGTTTTTGGACGATCCGAAGGCGGCGGTCGCCGGAACCGATTGCATCGTGACCGATACTTGGGTATCGATGGGGGTCGAGGCCAGGGTCGAACGCTATACGTTGCTTGCCCCCTACCGGGTCGATGGGGCGCTCATGGCGCTCGCCGCACCGGATGCCGTGTTCATGCATTGCCTGCCGGCAAAGCGCGGTGAGGAAGTGACGGCCGAGGTCATCGACGGTCCGCAATCCATTGTCTGGGACGAGGCGGAAAACCGCCTGCACGCCCAGAAAGCAATTTTGGCGTGGTGCTTTGCCTGATCTCTCACAAAACCCCGATGGCGGGTCCGATCGGTACGACGATCTGGTCCGCCCGTTTCAGATCGACCCGTTCGCGCTGCGCGGTCGCCTCGTGCGTCTGGGCAGTACGATCGATCGGATCGTCGGTCAACATGGCTATCCCGATCCGATCGCGGCCCTGTTGGGCGAGGCGATCGTGCTGGCCGCCATTCTGGCCGGGGCCTTGAAATATGAGGGGGTTTTCACCCTTCAGACCAAGGGCGACGGTGTCGTCAAAATGATGGTGGCGGATATCACCTCGTCCGGTGCCGTGCGCGGCTATGTCCAATTCGATCAGGCAGCACTCGATGCCCTGATGGCGGCGGGCAAGGCCGACGATCAGGCCCGCCTGCTCGGCAAAGGCTATTTGGCCTTCACCGTCGATCAGGGCGAACATACCGAACGGTATCAGGGGATCGTCGAAATGGGCGAGACGCGCCTGTGCGAGGCGGTTCAGCATTATTTTGCGACCTCCGAACAGATCAATGTCAGTCTGATCGCCGCCGTCGGACGTCCGCCCAGCCTGAACGGCAAACCCGGACCCTGGCGCGCCGGCGGCATGATGATTCAGCGCCTGCCCCCCGAAGGCGGCAGCGACGGGATCGACAGCAGGCTGAGCTTCAACGGCGAACTTGCGGTTGAGGCGCAGGAAGAAGGCTGGCGGCGTGCGGTGATTCTGATGGGCAGTTGCCGCCCGGACGAGTTGATCGATCCGACGCTGTTGACCGAAGGATTGCTGTTTCGCCTGTTTCACGAGGATGGGGTGCGCATATATCCGGTGCATCCGCTCGACCCGCAATGCCGGTGTTCGCGCCAGCGAATCGAAACGATCCTGCGTCAGATCCCACAGGAAGAGCTTGGCGACCTGAAAAGCGAAACCGATGGCAAGGTGGTTGTCACCTGCGAATTTTGTTCGACGGATTACCGCTTCGACGATGCCGATATCGCGGCTTTGCAGGGGCCTGCGGTTTAACGTTTAATTCACGCCCTCTTTGGGGGGCCAACATGGTAGAGTGCGACCCTTGCATGCCGGTCCTCTAAGAGGTGATGCGATGAACAGACGTGCCTTTCTCGCAATCGCGGCTTTTGCCGTTCTGCCGACCCTCGCCGGCTGCATGAAGAACGAGCCCTTGCCGCAGCCCTTTGCAGACATTCGGTTTGCGAATGATGCGAAGATCGTGATGTTGGTCGATCAAATCGACGTGGTCCATCAGTTTGAGCCGACCCTGAAGCCGCCGCAGGTCGAACATCAATTCCCCGTCACGCCGGAACGGGCGCTCGAAAATTTCGTGCGTGACCGTTTCGTCGCAGCCGGGCAGCAGACGGGCTATCGCCTGCGCTATACGATCGTCGATGCGGGCGTGCGCCAAACTGACCTGCCGCGCAAAGAGGGGGTGGCGGCCGCCTTTACGGTTCAGGTCGCTGAACGGTATGACGGACACGCGGCGATCAAGCTGGAATTGATCAACCCGCGCGGTTTTCCCGAGGGCAGTATCGTCGCCGAAGCGTCGAGCAGCCGGTCCGTGGTCGAAAATGCCAGTCTGAACGACCGGGAACGGGTTTGGTATGAGATTGCACGCGAATTGGCGGGTCAAATCGGCACCACCGTCGAATCCGGGGCAAGGCAAGTGTTCGCCAAGGTGATCCGCTCATGAGGCGAGGCCGTCCGGCGGTTCTTGCCCTTGCGCTGATGCTGTTGGCCGGGTGTTCGATCGGGGCCGGGGTTCCGCTTAGTGCCGACGATGTCGCGGAATATGGCGAGATCAAGGTTCGTTTCATCAAGGGGCGGGACGAGCAGGTCTTGGTCGTGCGCGCCTTGGATCGTCTGTCGATCCGTCAGGCGAGCTTGGTTGCGGCCAATGGGACGCGGACCCTTGCCTATTCGATCGAAACGGAGGCCAATCCACGCCGGGGCAATTACGCCAATTTCAATGCGGCGCAGGGCGATAACGCCGGTGCGCCCGGCATCGCACCGGGGCAGGGGGCGGCGTTCCTGCCCGGCGGCTACGGTCGGGTGACCGAAAGCTTCATCGGTCAAACCGCGTCCGTCGCCCTTATCCGTATCGAGGATCAGGATCAATATCGTCGCGATTACGACAAGGTGCGGATCGAGGTGGAACTGGGCGGCAAAGACGATCGCCGGGTGGAAATCCTGAAGGCCCCGGCCCCCCTGGCCGAGGAATGACCGGGTGCCGGGGATGGCGGGCAGGGGCTTACCCCCTTCCCGCATGGGTCGCTTAAACGTTATGGCCCGTGCCGGACGGTTGTTGGATCATGGCGAGAAATTCCCGCCTTGTTGCGGCATCGTCGCGAAACGCACCCAGCATCCGGCTTGTCACCATACTGACCCCCGGCTTATGGACGCCGCGCGTGGTCATGCATTGGTGGGCCGCCTCGATCACGACGGCGACACCCTTGGGCTGGAGGATTTCTTCCAGGGTATTGGCGATCTGCGCCGTCATTTTTTCCTGAATCGTCAGGCGCTTGGCAAAAATTTCGATGAGCCGCGCCAATTTTGATATCCCGACCACCCGGTTTTGGGGCAGATAGGCGACATGGGCGCGCCCGATGATCGGTTCCAGGTGATGCTCGCAATGGCTTTCAAACCGGATATCGCGCAGGATGACCATCTCGTCATACCCGTCGGTTTCTTCAAAGGTCCGTTGCAAAATCGCCTTCGGATCTTCGGCATAACCCGCAAAATGTTCTTCAAACGCGCGAACCACCCGGTCGGGCGTGCCGAGCAGGCCTTCGCGGGTCGGATCGTCGCCGGCCCAGCGCAACAGGGTGCGGACGGCCTCTTCGGCGTCTGCACGGC
>DAISJD010000111.1:0-10329 GCA_036821645.1 Aliidongia sp. | reverse complement strand
CCCCCCGCCCCTGCACCAAATAGCCGAGGATCTTCGCCACGGACGCACCACAAGCCGCACCCTAACAGAAATGTGCCTTGACCGGATCGCCGCCCCGGATGGCGAGGGCAAGGCGACGATGACCGCCTGTTTTGCCGAAACGGCCCTGGCCAGCGCCGAGGCCAGCGATCGACTGCGTGCCCACGGGATCGTCCCCTCGCCGCTTGCCGGTATTCCCATCACGGTCAAGGATCTGTTCGACGTCGCGGGCAGCGTCACGCGCGCCGGCTCCAAAGTACTGGCCGATCGCCAACCCGCCCGCGACGATGCCCCGATCGTCGCCCGCCTGCGGGCGGCGGGGGCCATCATTATCGGCAAGACCAACATGACGGAATTCGCATTTTCCGGTCTCGGTCTCAATCCCCATTACGGCACGCCCGGCAATCCTGCCGACCGAACCCGTATTCCCGGCGGGTCGTCGGCTGGGGCGGGGGTTGCCCCCGTCTATGGCTTTTGTCATGCCGCCATCGGCACGGACACAGGCGGTTCGGTGCGGATTCCGGCCGCTTTTTGCGGCCTTGCCGGATTTAAACCGACCCAGGCCCGCATCCCCCGGACCGGCGCCATCCCCTTATCCGTCAGCATCGATACGGTGGGCCCGCTCGCCCCGACCATCGCCTGCTGCGCGCTTCTCGATCAGATCATGGCTGGCGAGACCGTGGGGCCGCTTGCCGACTTACCGCTGGCCGGGCGGCACTTTGCCATTCCCGACGCAATCGTTCTCGATCATGTGGATATAACGGTAGACCAAGCCTTTCGGCGCAGCATCGCGCGATTGAAGGCCGCCGGTGCCGCGATCCACACCGTTTCCTTCAAGGGCATCGCCCATCAGCAAACGGCGCGTCGCCCTGGCATCATCGTGGGAGCCGAGGCTTATCATTGGCATCGCCCCCATCTTGAGACCAAGGCCAATCTCTACGATCCGCGCGTCCTTGCTCGGATTCTACCGGGCGGTGGGGTCAGTGCCGACGAGTATCTCGATGCCGTGCGGGTGCGGGCCGAGGCAACCGCCCTGTTCAATGCCGAAACCGCCGCATTCGATGCCATCCTCTGCCCAACCGTCGCCATCGTCGCCCCCCGTTTCGATGCGGTCGAACGGGATGACGATTACCAGCGGATCAATCTCTTGGTCCTGCGCAATACCGCACTCTTCAACCAACTCGACCGACCGGCGGCAACGATCCCGTGCCATGAGGCGGGGGAATTGCCCGTGGGACTGATGGTGGTGGGCGCACAAGGAGACGATCGTCGGACCCTGTCGCTCGCCCAGACGATCGAAGTGTGTCTGAAGGCCGGGCAGCTTTAAGACAGCGGCGGCCTTGACTTGGATCAAGGCCGCCCGACATACCGCCTCTTAGGATTGCCCATCGACGGCCCCCATGCCTCCCCGTGCGTGGATAAGAGCGCCCGACCCATAAGGAGCCTTCCATGTCCATTCGCAGCATTCTGGTCCCCCTCGACGGAACCACCGCCGATCAACGGTGTCTCAATACTGCCTTGACCCTCGCCCGTCAGCACCATGCCCATATCACGGCCCTGCATGCGGCCGCCGACCCACGGGAGATTCCTCTCGCCTTCGTTGGCGATGGCACCGGCATTTACGTGACCGAACAACTGTTGAATACGATGCGCGATGCCGGGATCGCCCGACAGACAAAGGCTGTCGCCTGCTTCACCGCTTGGCGCGAGGCGGCGCAGATTCCGCTTACCACCTCGCCCGCCACGACCGAAGAGGCCCCAACCGCCCATCTCATCGTCGAAACCGGCATTGAATCCGCCCTTATCCGTTTAAAAGGGCTCGTAACCGATCTCATTATCGCCCCGCTCCCAGGCGAGGATGAAATGTCGCGGGCGGAATCGCTCGAATCCGGTCTGTTCGATGCGGGCCGTCCGGTTCTGGGCGTCCCGGTCGGCCATCACACCCCCTATCTGCCCGACGCGCCCGTCGCCATCGCCTGGAACGGCAGTGCAGAATCGGCCCGTGCCGTCGCCGCCGCCCTGCCGCTCTTGACCCTGGCGCGCGAGGTTGTCGTGTTGCATGTCGGTAAGGAAACCGATCTCGATGCCGTGGCCCCGGTGGTCCAATGGCTTGGCTGGCATGGGATCGTGGCCCGCGGTCGGGTTTTGCCCGCCATCGGCGATACCGGGGCGCAATTGATCAAGGAAGCCGAACAATTGGGGGCCGCACTCCTGGTGATGGGGGCCTATAGCCACAGCCGGGCACGTGAATGGGTGTTTGGCGGGGTCACCAGCTTCGCCCTTGCCAAGGCGGGTCTCCATCTGCTGCTGGCCCACTAAAACCGATCGTTACCGCCCCGTCTCACCAAAACGGCACCGACCGAGAACAGCACCGACCGAGACAGGAATTTTGCAGCGCACGCCAAAAGCGCCTATCATCGGGACACCACCGCAACGCCGGTCGGCGGGTGCCTTTGCACAGGATGAGGAGAGTTTTCCATGACCCGCAGTGATCTCACCGAAAAAATCTTAGATATCAAACGGCGCAAGGATCTGAGCTGGGAACGGATCGCCGAGGAAATCGGCGGCTATTCCCCGATCCTGATCACCGCCGCCTTGCTGGGTCAGATGCGCCTGACCAAACCCCAGGCGGAAAAGGCGGCCGCCCTGTTCGACCTTGACGCCGAAGAAACCAAGCTGCTCAACGAAATTCCCTATCGCGGCTCCATCCCCGCCCTACCGCCGACCGATCCGTTGATCTATCGATTCTATGAATTGGTGATGGTCTATGGGACGACCTTCAAAGAATTGATCCAAGAAGAATTCGGCGACGGCATCATGTCGGCCATCGATTTCGACATGAGCCTCGAACGCTTGCCCCATCCCAAGGGCGACCGGGTGAAACTGACCATGTCGGGCAAGTTCCTGCCTTATAAATATTATGACAACGAAGATGGGGTGCCGGATTACGGGTTCGGTCATCCATAAGCCAGGGGGGGATTGCCCCCCGGTCCGCCCAAGGTTTGGAACCGTGAGGCCCGTTCGATGACATCAGCCCCCCTTGCCCAGCCCCTTTGGTTTGCCCATGAAATCCTGGGCGCACTCGGCCTTGACGGTGCCGAGACCTTGTCGCGGACGTCGGTATCGGGTGACGATCGCTTGCCCGCGCGTTTTGCCGTCACCGAGCTTGCCGCCGGGTCCATCGCGGCGGCGGGCGCACTCCTCGCGGCGTTGATCGCGGAACGAACCGGCACGGCCCCCGCCGTCCGGGTCGCAAATCGGGCGGCATCCCTTTGGTTCGGGGGATCGGTCGCCCCGCTCGGCTGGGCGCTGCCACCGGTTTGGGATGCGTTGGCCGGGGATTATCGGGGGGCTGACGGCTGGATCCGCCTGCATACCAATGCGCCCCATCACCGGGCCGCCGCCCTCGACCTTCTCGGCACGGCCCCGACCCGCGAAGCGGTGGCACACGCGGTCGGCACCTGGCCGATCGATGCACTCGAGACCGCGATCGTGGCGGCGGGCGGATGTGCGGCGGCACTGCGCACCAGTGCTGCCTGGGATCGGCATCCCCAAGGACGTGCGGTCAGCCAAGAGCCGCTCGTGGCAACCACCCTTTATCCGGCAGCCCCGCCACCGGCTTGGCCGCTCGCGGCGGATCGCCCCTTGGCGGGGGTGCGCGTCCTCGACATGACCCGGATCCTCGCCGGTCCCGTCGCCACCCGGTTTCTCGCGGGCTATGGGGCGGATGTGCTGCGCCTCGACCCGCCCGGCTGGGATGAGCCAAGCCTCGCCCCGGAAGTCACGGTGGGCAAGCGGTGCGCTAGGCTCGATCTTTGTGCGGCTTGGGATCGACGGCGGTTTGAAACTCTCTTGGCCGAGGCCGACATTCTCGTCCATGGCTATCGCCCCGATGCGCTGTCGGGGCTTGGCTATGACGCCGCGACCCGCCGGGCGATCAACCCCGGCCTCATCGACATCACCCTCAATGCCTATGGATGGACGGGGCCCTGGGCAACGCGGCGCGGGTTCGACAGTTTGGTCCAGATGAGCAGCGGTCTTGCCCATCCCGGCACAAACGACGGGGGGCCGCCGACCCCCTTGCCGGTTCAGGCCCTCGATCATGCGACGGGGTATCTCATGGCCGCCGCTGCCCTTTGCGGGCTCAGGCATCGGATCCGGACCGGGGCCGGATTTGCGGCCTCTTGCGCGCTGGCCCGCACGGCCGCCCTCCTCGCCGCAGGCGGCTGCGACCATGCACCACCGCCCATACCGATGGCGGCCCCGGCCGAACCGGATTTCACCCCAACACCCGAAGCCAGTTTTTGGGGCCCCTTGCACCGGCTGGCACCGCCCCTCATCCTCGACGGCGCACACCAAAGATGGGATCAGGCGGCCAGCCCCCTCGGCACGGCTACGGCCCAATGGTGCCGCTAGACCCAAAGGCACCCGCATCCCGATGCAACCCCTTTAATTTTTATCGGCACCGCTTATATAGGAGCCCCAAGCGGGGTTTGCTATCGGTGTGGGATTCTGCTACCCCCGTGACGGAGTGTCAGAAGGGGTTTTGATGTGGTGCAGCATCTCATTGAAATCGATGGGCTTGTCAAACGGTTTGGGCCGGTCGAAGCCGTGCGCGGTATCAGTTTCACAGTGGATCGCGGCGAGGTTTTGGGATTTTTAGGACCGAACGGGGCCGGAAAATCCACGACCATGAAGATGATCGCCGGTTTTCTCACCCCAACCGCCGGACGGGCGCGGCTTGCCGGGTTCGACATGGCCCGGGATCCCATCGCCGCCAAGCGGGTGTTGGGCTATTTGCCCGAAGGGGCTCCGGCCTATCCCGACATGAGCGTGAAGGCGTTTTTAGCGTTCATTGCCGCCATTCGCGGCTATCGCGGCAAGGAGGCCCGCCATCGGGTTGACGAGGCGGTAGCGCGCGTTGCCTTGGAGGCCGTCCTACCTCAATCGATCGATACTTTGTCGAAGGGCTTCAAACGGCGGGTCGGCCTCGCCCAAGCCCTGTTGCACGATCCGGAAATCTTGATTTTGGACGAACCGACCGACGGGCTCGACCCCAATCAGAAATATCAGGTGCGCGGCCTCATTCAGGCGATGGCCGCCGACAAGGCGATCATCATTTCGACCCACATCCTCGAAGAAGTCGAAGCGCTCTGCACCCGTGCCGTCATCATCGCCAAGGGGAAAATCGTGGCCGACGGCACGCCGGTCGAACTCGAGGCGCGCTCGCGCTATTATCGTGCCGTCTATCTGCGCACGGATACCCCTCTGCCGCCCGCCACCCTGACGCAGATTGTTGCCTTGCCCGAGGCCGACGGGCATGAACCGGCGGGTTCAAGCGATCCGAACGGGCTCATCTTGTTTGCAAAACCGGGCCGCGATCTCCTAGAACCGCTGCGCGCGGTTTTGACGGCAGCGGCAATCAATCCGGCGGAATTGCGCCTTGAACGCGGACGGCTCGACGGCGTGTTCCGCACCATTACCACCGAGGCGGCATAAGCCGGATCCTGAACGCGGAGATCGTCCGATGCGCGCAATCAATGTCATTTTCCAGCGGGAATTGGCCAGTTATTTCATGACGCCGCTCGCCTATGTGTTCATCGTCATTTTCCTGGTGATGTCGGGTGCCTTGACCTTTTACGTCGGCGGTTTCTTTGAACGGGGTCAGGCCGATCTGCAATCCTTCTTCGGGTTCCACCCTTGGCTTTACCTGTTCTTGATCCCGGCCCTATCCATGCGGCTTTGGGCTGAGGAACGTAAAAGCGGGACGATCGAACTGTTCTTGACCCTGCCGATCACGGTGACGGAGGCGGTGTTGGGCAAATTCTTCGCCGCTTGGGTTTTTACCGCCATCGCCCTCATCCTGACCATGCCGCTTTGGCTTACGGTCAATTACCTCGGCAAACCCGATAACGGGGTGATTTTGGCGAGTTATCTCGGCAGTCTGCTCATGGCCGGTGCCTTTCTCGCCATCGGGTCCGCCATTTCCGCCACGACCAAAAATCAAGTGATCGCCTTCGTCCTCAGCGCCACCCTCTGTTTCCTGTTTACCGCATCGGGCTCGGCCCTGGTCTTGGGTCCCGTGCTGCAATGGCTGCCGGGCGGCGTCCTCGAAGGGATCGCCAATCTCAGTTTTCTCATTCACTTCGCGGCGATTACCAAGGGTGTGGTCGATCTGCGCGACGTTCTTTATTTCAGCAGCGTGATCATCCTGTTCCTGTTCGCGACCGGCGTGATCATCGATGCCCGAAAAGCCGATTAGGAGACACACCATGTCCCGTGCGATGACTGGACCGACCGCCCTCGGCCTTGGCCTTGGCCTTGCAGCCTTGTTGTTCGTGTCGACCAATCAATTGGCCAATCGTTTCCTGCCTTCTATGCGTCTCGACCTCACCGAGCGACAGCTTTTCACCCTGTCGCAAGGCACGAAAAACGTGCTGGCGAAAATCGACGAGCCCATCACCCTCAATTTCTTCTATTCGCGCCGGGTCGGCGAAGTCCTGCCGGGGATTGGGGCCTATGCCCAGCGCGTGCGCGAGGTTTTGGAAGAAATCGCGACCCAGTCGGGCGGCAAGATCGATCTGCATATTTATGACCCATTGCCCTTTTCCGAAGTGGAAGACAAAGCGACCGCCGCCGGGATGCAGGGTGTGCCGCTCGAAGACGGCGGGGAACAGGCTTATTTCGGCCTAGAGGCCGTGAATTCCACCGACGATTCGCAAATCATTCGCTTTTTTCAACAGGACCGCGAACGGTTCTTGGAATATGACCTTGCCCGCCTCATTCAACAGACCAGTGCGCCGCGCAAGAAAACTGTCGGTCTCATCACCAAACTGGCCCTTGACGGCGACCCGGTCGAACTGGCCCAGGGCCGTCCCAGCAACCCCCAAGTGGTGATCGAGCAACTGCGCCAGACCTATAACGTACAGGATATCGGCGTCGATTTCGATCAGGTGCCGCCCGACATCGATCTGTTGATGATCGTGCAGCCCCGCGATCTGCCCGACAATACCGAATATGCCATCGATCAATACGTCCTGAACGGCGGCAGTGCTTTGGTATTCGCCAGCACCAATAACGAGTTCCAACGGGTCCATCCAAGTCCCGCCGTTACCCCCGAAGGCCCAAGCGACGCGAAATTCGATCGGCTCTTGTCGGCCTGGGGCGTCGAGATGATCAAGGGCAAGGTCGTAGGCGACAGGGCATCGGCCCGCAAGGTCAATGCGGGCGTGCCGGGCAAGATGCAAACGGCCGATTATCTCGCCTGGATGAGTTTGCGCGACGGCATCAACAAGGACGATCCGGTCACGGGCGATCTCTCGCAGGTCAATCTCGCCAATGCCGCCGCCATCAAACCGCGCGCGGGGGCCAAGACCAGTTTTACCCCGCTCTTGGAAAGTTCGACCCAATCCCAATTGCTCGACGCCGAACAATTGCGGGTCCGGCCCGATGTCTTGGGCTTGCTGCAAAATTTCAAACCGTCGGGCGAACGCTATGTCATGGCGGCCCGGATCAGCGGTCCGGCCGAAACGGCCTTTCCGAACGGACCGCCGGAAAAACTGGGTGCCAAGGCAAAACAAGCCCAAACGCAAACGCCGACGCCATCCCCCACCCCGCAAGTAAAACAATCCAAAGGCCCGATCCATGTCATCGTGGTGGCCGATACCGATCTTCTGGACGATCGGTTTTGGATTGCGTCCCAAGGTTTTGGCGGGCAACGGGCGATCACGCCCACGGCCGGCAATGGCGATCTCGTCCAGAATGCCGTAGAAAGCCTGACCGGGGCGGGCGATCTCATCAACCTGCGCTCGCGCGGTTCGTCGGTCCGTCCGTTCGACCGGGTTGAGGCGATCAAACGGGCCGCCGACGATCGGTTCCGCGCCGAACAAAAACAACTCGAAGATAAATTGCGCGACGCCCAAACCCAATTGACCGATCTGCGCGGCAAACGGGCCGGGTCCGGGGAAGAATTGACCCCCGAACAGACGGCCACGATCGAACAGTTCCGCAAGACAATCGTGCAAACGCGCCAGCAACTGCGTCAGGTGCAATTGGCCCTGCGTCAGGATATCGACGGCTTGAAAGAAGAATTGGGGGTCGTCAATATCATCGTCGTCCCGGCCCTCTTGACCCTCTTCGCCGTCGGCCTCGGGGTGGTGCGCCAGATCCGTCGCAAGCGCCACCTGCGCACAGTCTAAGTCAAGGAGGCAAGGGGACCATGCACGCTAAAACCATTCTCCTGCTGGCCGCACTCAGTTTACCGGCAACGGGTGTCGCCCTGTTCTGGCCGGCCGCCCATCAGGCCCCGACGACGACCCTGACGGTTGGCCCGCTTTTTCCGGGCCTGACCGCAGCTCTGCCCACCCTTCACCTGATCAAGATTCAGGGGCAAAGCGGAACATTGACCCTGGAACGCCGGGGCGGGCCCAACGATATCGATCCGAAAACCGGCTTGCCGCTCACGGGGTGGGGCTTGGCCGACAAGGGCCACTATCCCATCGCCCCGGAAATCATCCAACCCCTGATCGCCGGGATCGTCCGGTTGAAGCCGGTCGAGTTGAAAACCGATCGCCCCGCCCTTTACAGCCGCCTCGCCCTTGAGGATATCGGCCCCGATACTGCAAAATCGGTTCAGGTAACCTTCCTCGACCAACAAGGCAAGCAAATCGCCGCCCTGTTGGTCGGCAAGCGGCGGTTCGATCGTCTGGGCGGGGGGGATGACGGGGTTTATACGCGCCTGCCCGGCAAGTCCCAGACCTACTTCGCGCTGCCTTCGCTTGACGCCCCCAGCGACCCGCTCGCCTGGATCAGCCGGTCGATCGTTGATCTCGACACCGAAACGATCGAAAGCGTCACCATCGCCCAGGGCCCGGAAAAACCGCTGGTTCTGGCTCGCGAGACTGTCGAGGGACAACTCGCCCCGAAAGATCTACCGAAAGGGGCCAAACTGCGCACGGCCAATGCCGGCGCGGAATTGGCCTCGGCGTTTCGATCCCTCGACCTGTTGGATGTCGCCCCGGCCAGCGTCCTGAAAACCCCGGCGCGCAGCAGGATCCACGTCACCAGCTTCGACGGCGTCGTCTTGGACTTTGCCATCATCGCCCAGGATGATCGTCTGTGGCTGACCGTGGCCGCCGGTACGGCCGCCACGGCGGATGAGGCGGGGCGCAAGCGCGCCGAAGAGATTAAAAAACGAACGGCCGGTTGGGCCTATCAAATCGCCGAGGGGCGGGCGAAGAATCTCGAAGTGAAACTGGCTGATCTTTTGGCCGAACCCGAAGACGGGGCCGACGGCACCAAAGCAACCGACCCGAAACCCCGGCCGAAACGGGCACGCCAAACGCCGATCGATCCGACCAACCCCTTGCCGCTACCCTTGCCGCTACCCGAACAATAAGCGTTTTCCCTCGCCCCTGATCACGATCCCGCTGGATCAGGGGCGCTTTGCATCACAAGAGAGACCCCATGCGCCTGCGGATTTTATTCGGCACGTTCGCCTTGATTCTGGGCCTCATTCTCTATGCGTTCGGAATTCTCCTGATCGCGACCCTGATCCTGCCGGAAAACCTGATCCTCGAAACCCTGTTCTATGGGGTGGCGGGTCTGGCCTGGCTCTGGCCTGCGGCGAAATTAACCTATTGGATGCAGGATATGCCGCCCCCACCCAGTCGGTTTTAAAACATAAACCGAACAGTACGGTTCATAAGAGGACATAGTGCAGCGAAAATAAGAACAAATCAAAAAAAATAGACTGAAATTTTTTAAAAAACGTCATGACAAAACCCTTTGTGTTCTTTTTTGTTCTATGAACGAAGAGGGGTGTGTGTGTGCGGGATGGGTCGGCGGGGGAGGCATCGGCGGCCCTGAACGGCATCGGCACGATGACGGCGAAGGCCCTGGGCATGGCCCTGCGCACCCTGCCTCTTGTCAGGGCTGCCGTCCTTTTGACGGAAATGGACCGCGCGCGCGAACGATCGAATGTCCGGGCGGTGATGCAGGCATTCGGGTTGGAACCCGATCAGCGCGGGGTGCTGGCGGCGCGGGCCTATCTTTATGCTCAGAATATCCTGCCCCTCAGGATGGGGGATGTGCCGTACGGGGGCGATGGCAATAAGGCGGTCGCCACGGCGGTGATGCTGGCCGAATTGGCCTATCCGGGCATGACCGGGCTTTATAGCCAAGGCAACGCGGCGGCCGAGGTTACGATGCGCCGGGCCGTGGATGAGGCGCTTAGCGATCCCGCCGCCATGATCGAGCGGGCCAAGAGCGGCCAGCCGATCGAGGTCACCGACGATCTGTTGAAGGCGCTGG
>DAISJD010000110.1:0-10348 GCA_036821645.1 Aliidongia sp. | reverse complement strand
CCCCCCCACCCTGGCGATCGACGGTGCTGACCCCGTTGATGCCGACCAAGGCGCGGATGACGACGTTATCGACGAAATCGGTCAATTGCGCCGGATTGAGGCGCGTCGAGGTCACGACATAGCCGACCACATCGCCGCCGGCCGGGTCGAGTCGTTCGATCTGGGGCTCATCGATCGTCTGGGGCAGGATCTGGCGTACCTTGGTCACGGCGTCGCGTGTGTCGTTGACCGCCCGGTCGGTATTGGTGCCGATGCGGAATTCGGCGACGATGCGCGACACGCCTTCGGTAATCGTGGATTGAACATGTTTGATGCCGGAAATATTGGCCATCACGTCTTCGATCGGGCGAACGATGGTGGTTTCCATCTCGCTTGGTGCGGCACCGGACTGGGTCACGGTCACACTGACCAACGGAATATCGATGTTGGGGGTTGCCGTGATCTGCATCGAGAAGAAGGAAACAAGCCCGATGAACATCAAGAGCATGAATAGGACGATGGGGGGAATCGGTTGTCGGATCGCCCAAGCCGAAATATTCGCGCGCATTCATCCACCCTCGTCGCATCGACGGAACCCTGAAGGTCCGATCGGATCAATTCTTGCGGTCGAACGATAGAAACCACTGGCCTTATCGCCCGCCCACCCCTATCCAATAGCGCCAAACAGGCGCTTGGTAACGTTAAATCTAATTCATGCCATTGTCAGGTTGAGTTCGATTAGGATGTCGCGCAGTTCAGCCCGTGAAGGTGCCTCATGTCGTCAGATATTCTTGCATCCCCATCCAGCGCCGGTAAATCGAAACACGGCATCCTCTGGGGGGTGGCGTTCGTCGGTGTCGTCCTCGTCCTTGCCGTTGCCGGTCTCGTGGCGATGGGCGTGTTCAACGAGCCGCCACCACCGGAAATCAAACCGGCAAAACCGGTCATGACCGTCAGTCTCGAACCGGCGACGGCACGCCCGATGACCGATCGGATCATGGTGACGGGCAGTCTCGTCCCCTGGGAGGATTTGGCCGTAGGGGCGGAGGTCGGGCAACTTTCGATTGTAAAGATCTTCGTCGAAGAAGGCGATACGGTGACGGCAGGCCAGTTGCTGGCTAAGCTCGACGATTCGCTGTTGGTGGCGCAATTGAAATCGAACGAGGCGCAGATTGAACGGGCCCGTGCCGCGATCGGTCAGCAAGATGCCGCGATCGCCGAGGCCGAGGCCAATGCCCGCAATGCTCAGACCGATTTGAAGCGCGCCCAGGAACTCTTGAAAACCGCCACGATCTCCGGGCAAACCGCCGATACGCGCGAGGCTACGGCCCGCACGACCATGGCGAGGATCGATGCCGCCCGTAACAGTAAGCTTGTGGCTCAAGCCGACTTGGCCCTGATCCAGTCGCAGCGCAACGAATTGCTGGCGCGCCTTGCGCAAACCGAAATCCGCTCGCCCGCCAATGGGGTGATCGCTAAGCGGACGGCGCGTCTCGGCAAGGTTTTATCGGGGCCGAGCGACGATCTCTTCCATGTGGCCCGCGATGGGATCATTGAATTGGATGCGGAAATCTCCGATCGTCTACTGCCGCGCATCAAGCAGGGACAAACCTTGAACTTGGCGAATTTTACCGGACAACAGGCCCCGATCGTCGGCACCGTGCGGGCGATCGCCCCCACGGTGGATGCGACGACCCGCAACGGCATCGCCCATATTCGGTTTCCGGCGAATCCAAACCTACGGGCTGGCAGTTTCGTCACTGGGCACTTGTTGCTGGAAGACGTGCCGAGTGTGACGGTGCCTGAGTCCGCCGTGGTCAGTCGCGATGGCCGGTCGCTCGTCTTTGTCGTCGATTCTACAGGCGAGACCGGGACGGTGACGGCTCATGAAGTGGAAACGGGGCTGCGGGCCGACGGGGTCGTTGCGATCGTGAAAGGATTGGCCCTGGGCGAAAAGGTGGTGACGACAGGGACCGGGTTCTTGAAAAATGGGGATCTTGTCAGCATCGTCGACGGTTTGAAGGGTTAATCCCCCCTCTTAACAAGGGGGGGCCTGCGATCGAACTGGCGGTAGGGCCCAAGTGATTGATTCTGTCGTCTGTTGATGGGAAAAATCTTTTGCACGAAACGGCCCCTTATCTAGTGTGTGGGACGAAGGGGTTAAACCGATGCGTTTAGCCCTTTTTATTATGATGGGCGTGTGATCAGAGTTAGGGTGATATGATGGGCGATTGGACGCGGGTTACATCGGTGGATTCTGTTCGCGACGGTTCGGTGGTCGGCGTGACCGTGGCCGGGCGACCGGTTGCCCTTTACCGGGTAGAAGGGAATCTTTACGCCACGGACAATATTTGTAGCCATGCTTATGCTTTGTTGTCCGATGGCTGGCTCGATGATCACGAGATCGAATGCCCCCTTCATGCGGGGCGATTTGATATTCGTACGGGGGCGGCACAGGGGGGGCCAGTGACGTGCGGGATCAAGACTTACCCGGTTCGGGTGGTGGGGCAGATTATTGAAGTTGAGATTGATTGGAGTCCGGTCTGGCGTACTGTTTCGTGATGTTTTTACCAGGTCGGCGACGGGGTGGGGCGTGACATAAAAATCATGATGGCCTCGATTCGGCCGTTTTTGATTTTTTACTGCAAAAAAGGATCGCTCTTGCCCGTTTCATGGGAATAAGCTCGTCGGCAAGAGCGTTGTAATCTAAGCTGTGTGCAATCAAAATGACGGCTTGATCGCGTCAAGAAGCGCTTGAAATAACAGAAAATAGGGCAAACGAAGCTTGCGGTAGGGTTTTCAATCCATCCTTACGGAAATTGCGCGTGCGTAAGATTGGGTGAACGGCATTTCGGCTCGTTTTATCTAAGCTCACTCTTTTCACTCGGTGCGGCATATCGGGGGCATGCGATGACCAGCACGAAGCGCTTTACGAGAACAAGTGGCCTTGTCGCAGGGTGCCGTGTCGGTGTCGGTCGGCGCGGTTTTTTATTGCAGGCTTGCGGTTGGGCCGGGGTCGGGGCCCTGTTGGGGGGCCGCACCGCATCGGCGGCGGCCGAAAAGCCGGATCTCAAATTTTTTCGGATCGGTACGGGGGCTACGGCTGGGACCTATTTCCCCTTGGGCGGTATGATGGCGAGTGCCTTGTCGAATCCCCCCGGTGCCAGGGAATGCGCGCGCGGTGGGTCGTGCGGCGTGCCGGGTGTGATCGTGGTGGCGCAGGCGACCCAAGGGTCGGTCGAGAATGTCGAATCCGTGCATAGCGGCCTGCTTGAATCGGCCCTTTGCCAAGCCGATGTCGCAGCCTGGGCCTATGGCGGCACGAACCAGTTCGAACGCCGCGGGGCGATGGACGATATTCGCTCGCTCGCCAATCTCTATAGCGAAAGTCTCCATGTCGTCGTTGCGGCAGATAGTGCGATTCGCACGATCAAGGATCTGAAGGGCAAGCGGGTTTGTATGGGGGAACCGGAATCGGGCACTCTGGTCGATGCGCGTTTGGCCCTCAGTACGGGGGGGCTTAGCGAAAAGGATATCAAACCGTCTTTCGTCAAACTCTCCATGGCGAGCGAGCAATTGCGTCTTGGCCAATTGGATGCGTTTTTTCAAATCGGCGGTTATCCGGTCTCGGCCATTGCGGAATTGGCCGCCGCTTTTCCCATTCGATTTGTCGCCATTCCGGCCGATGCCATCGACCGGTTGAGAAAACGGGTGGGTTTTTTTGGCGTCGATCATATTCCGGCCAATCTTTACCCCGGTGTGGGCGAAGAAACCCCGACTATCGGCATCGGCGCACAATGGATCACGTCGAGCCGGATCGAGGATGCATTCGCGTACCAATTGGTAAAGTCGCTCTGGCATCCGAATTCGCAGCATCTCTTGGCGTCCGGGCACCCGATCGGCAAGCGCATTGCGTTTGCCCATGCGCTCGACGGGCTTGGGGCCCCGCTTCATCCGGGGGCCGAACGCTTCTATCGCGAAATGGGGCTTATTCCCGATAAAACGACGGGGCAATGAGCGTTTCGGTCACGGGAAGATCCTTGTCGAGGCCGCTTGATCCTGTTTCGTTCGAGTCTATAATCGCCAAAATGGGATAATGCGCTTGGTTCAGGGGTTTTTTGACGATGCGGGTGTTGTTTTTAGGGGATGTTTTGGGTCGATCGGGGCGCGATGCCGTGACGGCGATGCTGCCGCAGATCCGGTCTTTGCTCGGGATCGATTTTTGCGTGGTGAATGGCGAGAACGCGGCTGGCGGCTTTGGAATCACTGAAAAAATATGTCGCACCTTCTATGAGGCAGGCGTCGATGTGGTGACGACCGGCAATCATATTTGGGATCAGCGCGAGGTGATCGGGACGATCGATCAGGATCCCCACCTCCTGCGGCCGGCAAATTTTCCCCAAGGAACTCCTGGACGCGGGGCCAAGCTCTATCAAGTGGCCGATGGTCGTCGGATTCTGGTGGTCAATCTGATGCTGCGTCTGTTCATGGATGCGCTCGACGATCCGTTTGCGGTCATTGAAAAAGAATTGTCGACCCGCACGCTGGGCCAGCAGGCCGCCGCCATCATCGTGGATATGCATGGCGAAGCGACGAGCGAGAAAATGGCGATGGGTCATTTCCTGGACGGAAGGGTTTCTCTCGTGGTCGGTACCCATTCCCACGTTCCGACCGCCGATGCGCAAATTTTGACCAAAGGGACCGCGTATCAAAGCGATGCGGGCATGTGCGGGGATTATGATTCCGTGATCGGCATGCAGAAAGAATCGGCGGTCTTGCGATTCGTGCGCAAAATGCCCGGCGAACGGCTGGTCCCGGCCGAGGGACCAGCCACCTTATGCGGGGTCGTTGTGGACATCGACGATCGGACGGGGCTTGCCTCTCGGATTGATCCGATCCGTGTCGGCGGGCGTCTCCAACAAGCATGGCCGCACTGGGCACCGCCCTTCGCGGCGGCGGGGTCTTAGGGGCAACCCGTTGATGCCGGATGGGAATTTATGCTGGAAAATCGGCAAAAACCGCTTGTGCATCTGCAAAAAACCCGACGAGAGACAAACTCCCGCCATATTGCACGGCTACAACCCGTATCTATGGGCTGTGGCGTGCAGGGGTTTTGTGATAATCACCCTCTCTCTTTAAGCATTTTGGACCGAGATCAGACCGATGGCTGGCCATTCCCAGTTTAAGAACATCATGCACCGTAAGGGTGCGCAGGATAAAAAGCGCGCAAAGATTTTCACGAAACTCATTCGTGAACTGACCGTGGCCGCCCGATCGGGATTGCCCGATCCTGCGGCCAACCCGCGCTTGCGGGCGGCGATCAGTGCTGCGCGCCAGTCGAATCTGCCGAAGGATACGATGGATCGGGCAATCCGGCGCGGTGCCGGGGGCGACGAGGGCGATCATTACGAAGAAGTCCGCTATGAGGGCTATGGGCCCGGCGGGGTTGCGATGATCGTCGAAGCTTTGACCGACAATCGCAACCGCACGGCCAGCGATGTGCGCACGGCCTTCACCAAGGCGGGCGGCAGTCTCGGCGAAACCAATTCGGTCAGTTTCCAATTCAGTCGTATGGGGGCCGTGACATATCCGGCCGCCGTGGCGGGGGCCGATCCGATGGTGGAGGCGGCGATCGAAGCCGGGGCCGAGGATGTCGAATCCGGCGAAGACGAGCATCAGGTTCTGTGTGCGGTCGACGATCTTTCGCATGTGCGCGACGCGCTTGAGGCCCGTTTTGGGACGGCTCTATCGGCCAAACTGATCTGGCGGCCCCAGGTCATGGTCCCGGTCGGGACGTTGGATCTTGCCGAAAGCCTGTTCAAACTCGTCGATCAACTGGAAGATCTCGACGACGTACAGACGGTCTACGGCAATTTCGACATTGCCGAAGACGTGCTGGCGAAACTCGAAGGGTAATGTCGATGGCCCCCCGGTCTCATCATCACCGCCTGATCGGCCTTGATCCGGGATTGCGCCGGACGGGGTGGGGCGTGATCGATCAGGCCGGGCAGCACTTACGCTATGTCGCCGACGGCGTGATCGCAACCGACGCGGGGCAGAGTTTGGCCGAACGGTTGGTAGCGCTCGATGCAGCACTGGCGCAGTTGATGGAAACATGGCTGCCCGATGAGGCGGCGGTGGAAGAAACCTTCGTCAATAAAAACCCGTCTTCGACCTTGAAACTCGGTATGGCGCGCGGGGTCGTTTTGCTGGCACCGGCCAAACGGGGGCTTGTGGTTGCCGAATATGCCCCGAATCTGGTTAAAAAATCCGTTGTCGGTGTCGGCCATGCCGATAAAGCCCAAGTGCAAATGATGGTTCGCCGCCTGTTGCCGGGCGCCCTCACCACCGAGGCCGACGCCGCCGATGCGCTGGCCGTTGCCATTTGTCATGCCCATCATCGTGGGATCAACGCGTTGACGGCCCGCCTTGCCGCACGGGGGGCATCATGTTGATCGCGCGGCTCAGGGGACAGCTCGAAGATCAGGGGGCCGACGGCATACTGGTCGATGTCGGGGGGGTTGGCTATCCCGTCCTGGTGTCGAACGGTACCCGCACGGCTTTGCCGTTCGGCACTGGGATCGCGACCCTCTTGATCGAGACTCATATTCGCGAAGATGCCGTGATCTATTACGGTTTCGTTTCGCGGGACGAGCGGGATTGGTTTCGATTCTTGACCAATGTCCAAGGTGTCGGCGGCAAAGTTGCCCTGGCCATTTTGTCGGTTTTCACCCCGCAGCGTTTGGCCCAGGCGATTTTGGCACAGGATAAGGGGCTATTGACCCGCGCCGATGGGGTCGGCCCGAAACTCGCCGCCCGCCTCGTGACGGAATTGAAGGATAAGGCGGCGGCCTTTGGCGGTGGGCTTTCTGGCGGGGGTGTTGCGGTCGCCGCGCGTGTATCGGCACCTCTGGGCGATGGTGGCGGTCGGGCCATGGGGTCTGCGTCTTTGATCGAGGATGCGGTTTCGGCCCTGATCAATCTCGGCTATCGCCGGGGCGAGGCGATGACGGCCGTATCGGTGGTTGCTCGCACCCTGGGCGATGAGGCGGATGTCGCGACGCTGATCCGGCTCGGCCTCAAGGAAATTGCGGCATGAGCGAGCTTGCCCGCATGCTAGACGGGGCGGAACAGCCTGACGATGCACCCGATGTGGCGCTGCGGCCGTTGTCGCTCGATGATTTCGTCGGCCAACGCCAGGTGCGGGAAAATCTGCGCATTTTCGTCCAAGCGGCCCGCGGGCGGGACGAGGCACTCGACCATGTGCTGTTTTTCGGCCCACCAGGTCTCGGTAAAACGACTCTGGCCCAGATCGTGGCCCGCGAAATGGGGGTGGGTTTTCGGGCAACATCGGGACCCGTCATTCAGCGCGCCGGCGATCTTGCCGCCCTGCTGACCAATTTACAGCCCAAAGATGTGCTGTTTATCGATGAAATCCACCGGCTGATGCCCAATGTCGAGGAAATCCTCTATCCGGCTATGGAAGATTTCCATCTTGATCTGATCATCGGCGAAGGACCGGCGGCCCGCTCCATCCGGATTGATCTGCCGCCCTTTACCTTAGTCGGGGCGACGACCCGGTCCGGGTTGATCACGCGCCCCTTGCGCGAACGGTTCGGGATTCCGCTCAATCTCGTTTTCTACGAACCGGCGGAATTGCAATTGATCATCACGCGGGCGGCGGGCTTGTTGAATTTCGCCCTGGCTCCCGAGGGGGCGGCCGAAATTGCCAAACGATCGCGCGGCACCCCCCGTGTGGCAGGGCGATTGCTGCGCCGGGTGCGCGATTTTGCGGCCGTGGCCGGGACGGCCTTGGTCGATGCGGCGGCGGCGGATCGCGCCCTCAATCGGTTGGAAGTGGATTGGCGTGGGCTTGATGCCATGGATCGACGCTACCTCAGGGCGATCGGCGAACATTATCACGGCGGTCCCGTGGGCGTTGAAACGATGGCGGCGGTCTTGTCCGAACAACGGGATGTGATCGAGGATGTGATCGAACCTTATCTCATCCAGCAAGGTTTCTTGATGCGGACACCGCGGGGTCGCGTTTTAACCGCGCAGGCCTTTAGCCATCTCGGTCTCGAAGCGCCGCCAGCGCAAATGCAGCAACTGGAACTTTTGGCGACCATGCCGCGCGGGGAGGAAGTATGAACCCGCGCGCCCCGAAACCGGCCGTCGTCATGCCGCATTCCGGCGTCATTGAGGCTGGACAACATTATTTCCCGTTGCGGGTCTATTACGAAGATACGGATGCGGGCGGTATCGTCTATCACGCGAATTATCTCAAATTTGCCGAGCGCGCCCGATCGGAATTTCTGCGCCTGATCGGTTGGGAACATGAGCGTCTTGCCCGAGATGCCGGGTTGACGTGGGTGGTGCACCGGATCGACATTTTTTTTCGTCAGTCGGCTAGGCTTGACGAAGCCTTGGTCGTCGAGACCCGGCTTGACGCGCTGCGGGCCGCCAGTGTTCAAGTCGTGCAGAAAATTTGTCGGGACGGCGATGAATTGGCCCGACTGACCGTAGAACTCGTTTTATTGTCGGCCTCTGGCCGCCCGGGCCGGGCCCCGCCTGCATTGCGGTCCGCGCTCGTTCCTCTTCTCGTAGCCGATGAAAGTAAAATCGACCCATGCCTGCCTCTGTCGTCGACACTGTAAATTTGGGTGGTCAGCAAGCGGCCGCCTCTTTCTCGATGTGGGCTTTGTTCTTGCAAGCCGACTTCGTGATCAAAGCCGTCATGATCATCTTGTTGGGGGCCTCGTTTTGGACCTGGGGGATCATTTTTGACAAGGGTCTGAAACTGAAAAGACTGGCGCAGGAAGCCGACGCTTTCGAAGAGAGTTTCTGGTCCGGCGGTTCGATCGACGATTTGTACGACCGGATCGGCACCCGCCCTGCGGATCCGATGGCGGCCGTTTTTTCATCGGCGATGTTGGAATGGCGGCGTTCCGCCTCGAAGGGCTTGATTACAAATGGCCTACAGGCGGGCCTGAAAGAACGGATCGAACGCGTCATGACCGTGACGGTCGGTCGCGAGATGGAACGGATCGAACGCTATATGATTTTTTTGGCGACCGTCGGATCGACGGCACCGTTCGTCGGTTTGTTTGGGACGGTTTGGGGCATCATGAATAGTTTCGAGTCTATCGCCTCCAGCAAGAACACCTCGCTTGCGGTCGTTGCCCCCGGCATTGCCGAGGCGCTGTTCACGACAGCCTTGGGCCTCGTCGCCGCAATCCCGGCCGTGATCGCGTATAACAAGATCAGTACCGATCTTGGACGTTATGCCAACCGACTGGAAAATTTTACCTGGGAATTCAGCGCGATCCTGTCCCGGCAGCTTGAGGAAAAGGCGTAAGCAATCATGGCAGGTGGTGTGATGGAACGGGGCGGCGGACGCAGGCGTGCCTATCGTCCGATGGCCGATATCAATGTGACGCCGATGGTCGACGTGATGTTGGTCTTGCTGATCGTGTTCATGGTGGCCGCTCCTCTGCTGACCGTTGGGGTTCCGGTCGATTTGCCCAAGACCCAGGCACCAGCCATCAATGAGAATAAGGAACCGCTGGTCGTATCGTTGAACGGCAAGGGTGAGATCTATATTCAAGAAACCGTGATCGAAGCTGACAGCCTCGTCGCCAAATTGCAGGCGATCACCAATAATAACCCGGAGGCCGTCATTTATGTGCGCGGCGATAAATCGATTAATTACGGTCGCGTGATGGAGGTGATGGGGTTGATCGGTTCCGCCGGGTTCAGCAAAGTATCTCTGGTCGCCGAATTGCCGCAAGGCAATGGCGGCGGCGCTCGAGGCACACGGAAGCCCTGACGATGGTGGAACGGTCTAAATCAGAGACATCTCAGAACCGATCCGGCTTGGCGCATCCGCGTTTCGGACAGGGGCATCCCCAGTCGAACGACCGCACCAGCGGTTCGGGGCTGGGTGCGCGTGGGGTGGCATCCGCACGGGCCGTTGCTGAGGTTTGCGATACGTATAGGGCCGTCTCCGCCATTCCCAAAGGCTATCGCACGGTACCGCCCCATGGGTGCGGTCCGGGCTTGCAAGCACCTGAAGATCGCCTGACCCCGCCCGTCCCTGTATCGGACGACTTGCGTCCTGGTCTCGTCGCATCGGGCATTGTTCATACGATCGTCTTGTTGGCGATCTTGTTGGGCTTGCCCGACTTCCTGACGAGCCGACCGCCGGTCGAAGCGGTGGTTGCCGTTAAACTGATCAATGCGGCGGATTTTACCCGAGCGACGCAAAAAAATCCAAAGCCGGTGAAAGAGGCAAAACCGGACGCGCCGCCTGTCGAGACGCCGAGCCCGAAACCCGAACCGCCGAAAAAAGACCCCCTGATCCCACCGC
>DAISJD010000109.1:0-10450 GCA_036821645.1 Aliidongia sp. | reverse complement strand
TCCTTATTCCGTCATCAACAGGCAGTTTTATCGTTGGGACGGCGCGCCCGATCCGTCAGCAAGCGCTGCGAGGAGGGCGGCCTCAGTCGGGTGTGCCGCAACATGGACCCGGCGGAAGGTGAGTTCCGCCGCAGCCTCGGCTACGGCACGGGATAAGCACCAAAGATCGATCTCGGCGACGCGATCGGCCAAACCTGCATCCTCGATCAAGGTCACGATCTGGCGGGTCGTTCGCGGTGAAAAGAGAAGAATACCGTCCAACCGACCGGCTGTGATTGCGGCAATCGTGTGTGCCTGCAACGTCGTGGCCGGTACAGCCTCGTACAGTGTTTCGACCCGAACGGGAATCATTTTTTCTTGCAATGCACCCGCAAGGTCGCCGGCGCGGGCCGATCCTGCCCCATGAAGCAACAGGCCCCGCTCGCAGGACCAATGGTCGGCTACCAGGGCGGTCAAGGCGACGACGTCGCCACCGGCGCTTGCAACCGAGGCAAAGCCTGCGTCGCGAGCCGCCTGGGCGGTGCGATCGCCGACGGCAAAGACGGGCAGATCGCGCCGGTTGCTTGCCGCCGCAAAGGCCCGCACGCCGTTGGTACTGGTAAAGAGGAGGCCGCGAATGGCGGACAAATCAGGCAGATTGCCCGCTACGAACCGAATGGCGAGTGCCGAATCGATAAGAACCTCATGACCAAGGGCGGCGAGACGTTCAGCCAGAGGCACCGCATCCGCCGCCGGACGGGTGATCAGCAACCTCATACCGGCAGGGCGTCCGGAATCGGCAGATCGAAGAAACCCGGCCCCGCTTTGGCGCGCAACGCGTGTCCGGCCCGTTCCCCGATCGCAACCGCCTCTTCGGACGGTCCTTGATGGACGCTGAGGTGCCGTTCCGTGCCGTCCGGGCGGATGATCATGCCGGTCAGTGTCAGTTGGCTGCCGGTAGAATCAAGGGTGGCCAAGGCGGCGATCGGGGTCTTGCACGAACCGTCGAGAACGGCAAGCAAGGCCCGTTCGGCATTGACGCAAACCGCCACGTCCGGATTGTTCAACGGGGCGAGATAGGCTGCGACCCTGGCATCGTCGATCCGGCGTTCGATCCCGATCGCCCCTTGGGCGACGGCGGGCAGCATGGTGTCGATCGAAATCGGGGCGGTAATCTTATCGGCAATCTCAAGCCGATGCAGCCCGGCAACGGCGAGCAGCGTCGCATCGACGACCCCATCGGCGAGTTTTTTCAGCCGGGTATCAACATTGCCCCGGATCGGCACGATTTTCAGGTCGGGGCGCAAAAACAGGATTTGCGCCTGACGGCGCAAGGATGCGGTGCCGACCACGGCGCCCGGCGGCAATTCTTCAAGGCAGGTTGCCTTGTGGCAGAAGAACCCGTCGCGCGGATCCTCGCGCGGCAGAAAAACGTCGACGATGAGCCCGTCGGGCAAAACCGTCGGCACGTCCTTCATCGAATGGACGGCAAGATCGATCGACCCATCGATCAACGCCTGTTCGATCTCTTTGGTAAAGAGACCTTTGCCGCCAACGGCGGACAGGGTCCGGTCGGTGATCGCATCACCCGTGGTCCGAATGACAATGATCTCAATCGCACCGGGTGCTGCGAGGGTCGGGTGGGCGGCAATGAGGCGGGCGCGCGTTTGTCTGGCCTGAGCGAGGGCCAGCAAGCTGCCGCGTGTGCCGATACGCAAGGGGGTAAGGCTCTGAGTCATGGCCCCTTCTTTATCGTTGCTTGCGGCAAATGTCGCCTATATTTCATCGTTCGGCTGCGCGATTTCTCGATAGGTCGCTTGATGAAACGGCAGGCATGGGCCGAAACGAGCGGATCCCTTGTCCCAAGACCACGGTAGACCTGATGAATCCGAACGGGTTTCATGCCATGCACCCTTGCCGAGGGATGGGGTTCCTCGCTATACCGACGGCATGATCATTCTTGGCATTGAAACCAGTTGCGACGAGACGGCGGCGGCCATCGTCGCCGATACGCCCTCAGAATCGGGGGGCGGACGGATTCTGTCCCATGTGGTCCATACCCAATTGGTCGAGCACGCCCCCTTCGGCGGCGTGGTGCCGGAAGTGGCGGCGCGCGCCCATCTCGATCATTTGGATCGGGTGTTGCGTGAAACCATGGCGGCGGCCGATCTCTCTCTGTCGGCATTGGACGGCATTGCGGCGACGGCGGGTCCCGGTCTCATCGGCGGGATCATGGTTGGCGTGACGACGGCAAAAGCGCTTTCCCTTGTGGCTGGGTGCCCGTTCATCGCCGTCAATCATCTCGAAGCCCATGCGCTCACCGTGCGGCTGGCGGCGGATGTGCCGTTTCCGTATCTGTTGCTGTTGATTTCCGGTGGGCATTGTCAATTGCTGGTCGTTGCCGGTGTCGGAGATTATCGCCGCCTCGGCACGACCATCGACGATGCCGTGGGCGAGGCGTTCGATAAAACCGCAAAATTGCTCGACCTTGGCTATCCGGGCGGCCCGGCGGTGGAACGGGCGGCGGCGATGGGCAACCCGGACCGGTTTCGCCTGCCGCGTCCGATGGTCGGCAAGAGCGGCTGCGATTTTTCGTTTTCGGGTTTGAAAACTGCCGTGCGCCAGTGTGCGGGGACGATCGCCGCGACGGATCGCCAAGCGATCGCCGATCTCGCCGCCGGATTTCAGCAGGCGGTGGCGGCCAGTCTGGCCGATCGGACCGGTCGGGCGGCGACCCAGTTCAAACAAGCGTTTCCCGATGCCCGCCATTTGGTTGTTGCGGGCGGTGTCGCGGCGAACCAGGTGATTCGTCAGGCCTTGGATAAGGTGGCGGCGCGTCACGGTTTGATACTGGCGGCCCCCCCCCCGGTACTCTGCACGGATAATGGGGCGATGGTGGCGTGGGCGGGGCTCGAACGGCTGCGGCTTGGCTTCAGCGACGGTCTCGACGCGGCTTGCCGCCCGCGCTGGCCGCTTGATGCGAGCGCCCCGAAGGTTGCCTTTGCCGGAGTGAAAGCATGACGAAGATCGGCATCTTGGGCGGCGGTGCCTGGGGGACGGCGCTCGCGGCAACGGCGCTGCGCGCGGGCTCGGCCGTTACCCTGTGGGCCCGTGAGCCCGATGTGGTCCGTGCAATCAACGAACGGGGGGAAAACCCGCTTTATCTGCCGGGGATTGCACTCGACCGCGCGATGAGGGCTGTTTCGGATCCTTGCGATGCCTTGGCGGTCGATTGTCTCTTGCTGGTGGTGCCTGCCCAATATGTCCGCCAGACATTGGACGGCATTAAGGGCCGCCTTGCCGCCTCGGTCCCGGTCGTGATTGCGGCCAAAGGGATCGAATGCGGCACGGGGGCGACAATGGGCGAGGTGGTCGGTGCCTGCCTGCCGGCTCAACCGATCGCGGTTCTGTCCGGGCCGACATTCGCGGCTGAAGTGGCGCGGGGGCTGCCGACGGCGGTCACGCTTGCGGCGGATGATCGTGCGCTCGCGGATCGGGTGATTGCCCTCCTCGGCACGCCAAGCTTCCGGCTTTATCGGGGGGACGATCCGGTTGGGGCCGAGATCGGTGGGGCCGTCAAGAATGTCCTTGCCATCGCCTGTGGGATTGTTGGCGGCCGGTCTCTCGGGGAAAATGCCCGTGCCGCCCTCATTACCCGAGGTTTGGCTGAAATGACGCGGCTTGCTGTGGCCAAGGGTGGGCAAGCCCGGACCTTGATGGGGTTGTCGGGGCTTGGCGATTTGACCTTGACCTGTTCTGCGATGCAATCGCGCAATTTTTCTCTTGGCTTCGCCTTGGGGCAAGGCGGGCGGTTGCACGAGATTCTGGCTGGCCGACAGTCCGTTGCCGAGGGGGTCGCAAGTGCGGCGGCGGTCAATGCCTTGGCCGCAAAGCTCGGCATCGATATGCCGATCGTTGCCGCAGTTCAGGGCATATTATTCGAGAATGCCGGGATCGATGAGACCATTGCAACCCTGCTGGCACGACCGTTTCGGGCCGAATTGGTCTAGACGCAATGATCTGGGCGCAATTAGTCTGGGCAGATCGGGGGCCCGTCGATTTTCTTTCCCACTGACGTCTGAGATGGGATACGGTCGTTTGGGTTTTTCGATCCGATCTCACCCAGGAAAAATTGCCATGCTCTATGTCCTGAATTGTCAAGATCGCAGCGATGTGCCGGGGCTTCGCCAGTCCGTACGCCCCAAGCATCTGCTTTATATCGAGGGGCTTGGCCGACAAATCGTCGTGGCGGGGCCTGTATTGGCACCGGATGGGGCAACCCCCGTCGGCAGTCTGCTGATCGTCGAGGCCGAAACGGACGAGGCCGCGCGGGCGATTGCCGAGCAGGATCCCTATCATCTGGCGGGCTTGTTCGCCAGCGTCACGGTGACGCCCTTTAGACTTGTTTATCTCAATCCGCCTGCCTGAGGCATCATGGCTCATTGGTTATTGAAATCCGAGCCGTTTAAATACGCTTGGTCCGATCTGGTGCGCGATGGGCGGACCCATTGGGATGGGGTTCGCAACCATCAGGCGGCCCGTAATCTGCGCACGATGCAGGTGGGGGATTTGGCATTTTTTTATCATTCGAACGAGGGGTTGGAGATTGTTGGGATCGTGCAGATCGTGCGTGAAGCCTATCCCGATCCCTCCGATCCGACCGGTAAATTCGTCATGGTCGATATAGCGCCGGTTCGCCCGCTGGCGCGCCCCGTGACGCTGAAAGCGATCAAGGCTGAAGCTGCCTTGGCCGACTTTGCCTTGGTGCGTCAGTCTCGTCTCTCCGTCGTGCCTGTCGACCCGGCCGCATGGGACCTGATCGGGGTCATGGGGGGCCTTCAGCCGACTGAGCTTCTGGGCAATCCGCCGCCATGATGCGCGATCGGCCGGAAATAACGGCGACGACCCAGCGGGTTAGTCTTGCGGCCCGGATCGTTGGGCTGTTTGATCGTGTCCTGCATGAGGAACGCGATCATGCGGCCTTCGAGGCGCTTGCCCCTTTTCCGGGGGAGAGTTTTTTGGTCATCGGCCCCGGCTCGGGCTATTGCGTGCGCCATATTCTGTCGGTCACTGGGGTTGGGCCAGTACATGTGGTGCGCACCCAATCCTGGCGCAATGGCCTGATTGCCGACCAAAACAGTGCGTCGTTAAAACAAGGCAATTTAAAGATCATCCCCGCAGAAGCATTGGATGGAGAGCAGTATCATCACTTTTTCGATGCGATCCTTTCTATCAACGCCGTGAAGAATTGGTCGATCATTTCAGAAGAGTTATTGGAACTACGCCGCTTGTTGCGGCCCGCTGGCAGATTGTTGATGGTATGGACCGTGCGGGCGAAATCCGATCGCGATCTGTTGCCAGCCCTGCTCACCGCCTTGCCAGAAGCAGGGTATTTGACGATACGCCAAAAACAGATCGCGACCCGCCCGCTTTCCTGTTGCATCGTTGAGGTCCGCCGTAACGGATAGCGCCGCCTTGGATGTCAGCCTGCCCTGATCGGCCGGCAAGCGGTCGCCATATCGCATCGACGCCTAGGGCGCGTTGACGAAATCCAAATAAAGGCTGACCAGTTCGGGTAAAACCGCATCATAGAGCGTTTTGCCATGATCTGGCGAGGCGAGGCTGGGATTAGAGCCGACGCAGCCATCAGGGAATTTGTGCCGATAATCCCCCGGACCATAAAACCGCCCGCTGGCCGCCGTTTGCGACCGTGTCGCGGCTTTGATGGTGCCGGGGAAAAAATGCTGGGTGACGGAAATCTCGCTCGGCGTTGCATGCATGCCTTCCTGACCGGCGAACAAGGTTGCCGACAGCGTCCGGGCAGCCTTGAGGTCGTACCAATTCGTCACACGGCATCGAACGGGATCCGTCGGGGCGTTTTTTTCTTGAGCCCCGGCAAAGATTCCCTCAGAGGCAGCATAGATTTCATAAAATGCCGCATGCATGGTCGGGATATTCCCACCATGGCCGTTGACGAAGAAAAAGCGCCTGAAACCATGATGGGCGAGGGACAAGACATGATCCTGGATGAGATTGATCAAGGTCGTCGGGCGTAAACTGATCGTACCGGGAAAGTGCATGTGGTGAATGGCCATGCCGACATTGATGGTGGGGGCGACCAGACTTCCCGTGCTGTCTCCAAGCCCTTCGGCGAAGATTTGGGCGCAGAGCGCATCGGTCCCGATCAGTCCCGATGGACCATGTTGTTCGGTTGACCCGATGGGAATAATAATATCCTTCTTATTGAGAAGGTATTGTTCGACTTCTGACCATGAAGCATGGTGCAGCAGCATGTTTTACACTCCCATCAAGGGGTCGATCTTGCGTGCGTAGGGCCGACGACCGGGCCATGGCAATCGATGGGTTTCCATTCCACGGTGATGATGGCGGCATACGCGTACTGGTTGGGTTGAACCCGAAACAGCCTGTCGATCCCCTTGCTCCCCTGTTGAGGCTCAATCTAGCCTTGTTTATCGATCGGTTAATGATCGACCTGGGCGGGAATAAAAACAACTTATTTCTTCCGATAAAAAAATTATAAATTTTGGTTTGAGCAATTTTTATCAATTGTTTTTTTACAAAAACACTCATCGAGAAATTTAATCGGGTTGAGAAGCGTAAAATAATAAATAGGCATATAATTTCAATTTTATATAATATTTATGTTATGGGTAAAATTTTTTTGAATTGTAAATGTAAATTGGCAAAGTCGTTATTAAGTAAGAAATTGATGTTCCCCAGACTATTCCAGATAAACCAATGAATGATGGTAGTATTAATTTAAGTATAATTGCTAAAATTGTGAATAATACTGATGATATTATTTGAATTTTTATGGCGCCAGCCCCATTGAGCAGCATTCCATAGATGTTGATCAAGGAAAAAAGGATCAAGGATGCCATATTAGCGATCAAGAGCGACAGTGGCAATTCGGTTTTCCCGCCGATCACAAGCCGCAAGGCAGGGTTTGCGATCAGTGTGATGGCGATCGCCAGGATAAAACTGGCGCTTGTGGTGATCAGCACGGTGCGGAGGAGGGTTTTGCCGATCCAGCGATGATCGGCCCGGGTCAATGCATCGGCAAAGGCGGGCCATAATGGGGTGAGGGCAGCATATAAGAGCGCCTGTCCGGCGCCATAGAGCTTGGCTGCAAGGGCAATTTTTGCCGCCCCTTCGGGCGTATCCAATTGCAGGGCAAGGAAGCTGTCGCCGGCACTCGTGATGAGGGCCGCCATTGTGAGGCAGAAAAACATGAGGCCGAGGCGGATGATCGGTGCTACCCCCCCGACCATGGCGGCGATACGAGATGGCGATAGGCCATCGACCAGCCACCGATGGCGGCGGATCAATCCAACCCAATTGCATAAATTGGTGAAGAGCGGCGGCACGGTGAGTGCCAGGGCAAGCTGGCCCAGAGATCCTTCGGCTGCGATGACTGCGATAAAACCGATCAGCCCGGCAATGACCCCGACCGCATCCCAAGCACTGGTGGCAAATGATTCTTGAAAGCTGGCCCGTACTCTTGCCGCAAGGCTGAGCGGCATCAAAGCGAGTGCGGTCATCGCGATGATGCAAAAACCGGTTTTGACATCGGGGACCAGGGATTGATCTTGGATGTTGAACCAATGCGCCCATGTGGGGGCGGGGAACCCTGCCGTCACCACACTCAAGAGCCCGGCAAATGCAAATGCAACCATCATGACCAGAAGCAGGGTCCCGAAAACCTGTTCTTGCGCCCGCGTGCGGGCATCTTGACTGATCGATTGGGAGAGGGGGGTCACAAGGCCTTGGCTGAGGCCGAAATCGGCCAGCGTGATGAGGGGGCCTAATGCCGTGAGAGCAGCCCAAAGACCGAAACGGGCTTCGCCCAGATACCGAAAGGCAAGCGGTACCAAGACAATCCCGCTGACGATTTGGAGCAACCGGAAAGGCAAGCCGACCATAACCGACAGTATCAAGCGGCGATTGCGGTGGGCCCCAGGATTCTCGGCGGGTTGCGCGGTAAAACGGCTTAAAAATCGGTACAACGACCGCCCTTTTCCCAATCGCCGAAACGGGTCGGTTCCGGCCCCTTTTGGCCGCCGATTTCCTGCAATGCCGTCGGCGGATGGGGGGATGGGGATTTTGCCCCGAGATCTTGTTCCAGATCGTCGGACTTTTGAGGCCGTTCGGGTTCAGGCAGCATTTCAGGCATGGGCGAATGTGCCTTCATTGGGCGATACACGGTCCTTATATGACGGCAATTCCATCGGTTGCCAAGGGGGTTTGCGGCATTTCTATGGATGGGGTGCATGCTAAAAACCTATAGAAATCTAAATTCCGTCCCTCTCTTGCCATAATTTCCCTGTCGAATGCCGCAAACCGATGGGATCGATGCGCGGGCTGTTTGTGTCTGCCGATCGATCAGGGGCGTCGGATTATTATAGATACAGGCCGTGCCGAGGCACGGGTCACACTCGGAGATCACGCATTCAATGGCTATAGATGGCGTGAACGCCCTCGCGGTGCGCAATAAAGCGCAATCCAATACAGCGTCCGGTGCGCCCATGACGGCGCGCGAGGTGGCGCTTGGTCTTTTGGCCCTGGTTCTGCGGCGGCGGCGTGCGCTTGACGAAGTGATCGAAGAATCGGCCGATCTGGCACTGTTGAGCACGCGCGACCGGGCGTTTGCCCGGCTATTGGTCGCGACGGTTTTGCGCCGCCTTGGCCAAATTGACGATTTGATTGCGCGCTGCGTGTCGACCCCCTTGCCGCCGCGTGCCGCCCCGGTGCAGGACATGCTGCGTCTTGGCGTCGCGCAATTGTTGTTCTTGCACACGCCCCCTCATGCGGCCGTCGCGACCACGGTCGATCTCGCCCAAAGCCGGGGATTTCATACCCATAAGGGCCTGGTCAATGCGGTGTTGCGGCGACTGGCGGGGGATGGGGCCACCTGGGTTGCGACCCAAGATGCGGCCCGCCTGAATACGCCGCCGTGGCTTTGGGATTCTTGGTGCGGGAGTTATGGGGATAGGGCGGCGCGCGCCATTGCCGAGGCGCATCTTACCGAAGCCGCCCTCGATATTTCCGTGATCGGCGATCCGGCTCTTTGGGCGCACCGCTTGGAGGCAACGATTCTGCCGACCGGGACGCTGCGCCGCATGGGCGGCGGCGGCATTGTCGGCATGGCCGGGTTCGATGAAGGATTGTGGTGGGTTCAAGATGCCGCCGCCGCCATCCCCGTGCGGCTTTTCGGTCCTATCGCAGGTCGCCGCATCGTCGATCTGTGCGCGGCACCGGGCGGCAAAACGGCGCAATTGGCGGCCGGCGGTGCCGTGGTGACGGCGATCGATCGTTCCCCCCGCCGGGTGCAGCGCCTGCATGCGAATCTTGAGCGACTGTCGCTCAAGGCCGAGACGGTCAGCGCCGATGCCATTACGTGGCGGCCTGCCGATGCGGTCGATGGGGTCTTGCTCGATGCGCCCTGCACGGCGACGGGGGCTATCCGGCGTCACCCGGATGTGCCGCATCTCAAAACCCCCGACGATGTCGCGCGCCTCGCCGCCGTTCAGGAACGCTTGCTCGCAGCGGCGGTCGAGATGCTGAAACCCGGCGGTCTGTTGATTTATTGCACCTGTTCCCTCGAAGCGGCCGAGGGGCCGGATCAGATCGATCGGGCGATCGAAAAAGGGTTGCCGGTTGCCCGTGTGCCCGTCACGGCTGACGAGGTGGGTGGCGAGGCCGCGTTCATCACGCCCGACGGCGATGTGCGCACCTTGCCCTCCTATTGGTCCCAATATGATGGGATCGATGGGTTTTATGCGGCCCGTCTCGTCCGGCATTAGCCCACAACCGGTCGAAAGCTCCAGGGTCCCGATGTAAAGCGGCCCGGACGGCAAAAGGGCTGGGCATCCCCCCGTTGCCTCTTGTCAGGGGGGGGCATGCCTGATACCTGTCGGGGCATGATCTGGTTTTTGCCTTCCCTCATTGTCCTGGCCGCCTCCTTGGCCGCCTTCCTCTCGACCGGCTTCGTCCTTGGTTGGCTGCGGCGGCGCGGGATCATGGATAATCCCAATCACCGGTCCAGCCACATCCAACCGACCCCGCGTGGCGGTGGACTTGGGATCGTGCCGGTCTTGATTGTGGCCTGGGCGGCATTGATGGCCGTTGGGGCGGCACCCCCCGCCGGTGCCCCCGTTTTGGCGGCGGCGGCTGGGCTTGCGGCCTTGTCCTGGTGCGACGATCGGTGGAACTTGCCGGTTCGGGTGCGGTTTTTGGCCCAGAGTGCGGCGGTCGGGATCGGTATTCTGTCACTGCCCGGCGGTGGGTCGGTGTTTCAAGGATGGGTGCCGGTGCCACTCGATCTCATGGCGTGCGGGTTTCTGTGGCTGTGGTTTACCAATCTTTATAATTTTATGGACGGTATCGACGGGATCACCGGGGTCGAGACGGCGATGATCGCAAGCAAGACCAAGTTCTCGATCACGGTGCA
>DAISJD010000108.1:0-10466 GCA_036821645.1 Aliidongia sp. | reverse complement strand
GGGGATCGGTTTGCAGCGGCGGCGTCGGGATGCACCATCGAGAACGGAAAGATTACCGCAAGATCCGATGGACCCCCACCGGGTTGAACCGACCGCCGCACGACGTCGATCGGTTTTGTGCGGGCTTTAGTTCGGCAACAACACCTTGTCGATCGAATGAATGACGCCGTTCGACTGGATCACGTCATAGACGTTGATATTGGCGATTCCACCCTTTTCATCCTTGATCAGGATATTGTTCGGGCCGTTCAGTTGCGCCGTCAGCGTGCCGCCCGCCACGGTCTTCAGGGTGAAACTGCCCTTGCCCTCTTCGATATCCTTCTTCAGATCGACGAAGGTGAGTTTGCCGGGCACGACGTGATATGTGAGCACCTTGGTTAATTGCGCCTTGTTTTCCGGTTTCAGCAGGGTGTCGACCGTACCGGCAGGCAAGGCGGCAAAGGCCCCGTTGATCGGCGCGAACACGGTGAAGGGGCCCTTGCCCTTCAAGGTCTCGACCAGTCCTGCGGCCTTGACGGCGGCGACCAATGTGGTGTGATCGGCCGAATTGACGGCATTATCGACGATATCCTTGGTCGGCAACATGGCTTTGCCGCCGACGATGACATCGCTCATGGCGGGGCTTACGGTCGCGATCGTGAAGGCCAGAATGCTGGCAGCACGCAGAAGTTTTGAGATCATGGATACCCTCATGCAGGAAGGAACAGCGACGGTGCTGCGATATTAAGAATGATAGTGAGAATCAATATCATTCAGAAGACAATCGGATCTTCCAGCCGGGTTGGATGCAGAGAAATCGTTTTTTTTGATAAAAATCTCAAAACCCGGCGGCAAGCCCGCCCCCTTGCAAATTTAAAGGGGGCGTCGTGATGAAGGTCTTCGTTGCGTCCGGGCGGGTCCGGCTTTATGGTCAGGGCGACACGTCACCCATGCGGGATCCAGGGTTTCAGGCGTCCGGCCGGAAATTCCACCCATTATCTCTGCGGACTATCGTTGAGCGATGATCGAGCTTTCTAAAATTCGTAATTTCTCCATCATTGCCCATATTGATCACGGCAAATCGACACTGGCCGATCGACTGATCCAATATTGCGGCGGCCTCGATGCGCGGGAAATGCGCGAACAAGTCCTCGATAGCATGGATATCGAGCGCGAACGCGGGATCACGATCAAGGCCCAGACGGTGCGCCTCAACTACAAGGCCAAGAACGGCACGGTTTATACCCTGAACCTGATGGACACGCCCGGCCATGTGGATTTTGCCTATGAGGTGAGCCGATCACTCGCCGCGTGCGAGGGCTCGTTGCTGGTGGTCGATGCATCCCAAGGGGTGGAAGCCCAGACCCTCGCCAATGTCTATCAGGCCTTGGACGCACAGCATGAAATCGTGCCGGTCCTGAACAAGATCGACCTGCCCGCCGCTGATGTGCCGCGCGTCAAGCAGCAAATCGAAGACGTGATCGGCCTCGATGCCAGCGATGCGGTGGAAATTTCCGCCAAGACCGGCCTCAATATCGATCACGTCCTCGAAGCATTGGTGGCCCGTCTGCCGGCACCAACGGGGGATGCCGAGGCTCCGCTGAAGGCGTTGCTGGTCGATAGTTGGTATGATGCGTATTTGGGCGTCGTCATTCTGCTGCGGGTGCGCGACGGGGTTCTGCGCACGGGCATGAAGATCCGTATGATGGCCTCGGGGGCCTCCTGCACGGTGGATCGGGTCGGCGTCTTCACGCCGAAGGCCGTCACCACCGGCGAACTGGGACCGGGCGAGGTCGGGTTCATCACGGCGGGGATCAAGGCGGTCGCCGATACGAATGTCGGCGACACGATCACCGAAGAACGCCGCCCGGCACTCGAACCCTTGCCGGGGTTCAAACCGTCCGTGCCGGTCGTGTTCTGCGGCCTGTTTCCGGTCGATGCCGCCGATTACGAAAATTTACGCGACAGTCTCGCCAAACTGCGCCTCAACGATGCGAGTTTCGAGGCCGAAGCCGAAACCTCGGCGGCCTTGGGCTTCGGCTTTCGGGTCGGCTGCCTTGGCCTGTTGCATCTTGAAATCATTCAGGAACGTTTGGAACGGGAATTCAATCTCGATCTCATCACGACGGCCCCGTCGGTGGTCTATCGCGTCTATCAGACCAATGGCGAGATGACCGAATTGCATAATCCGGTCGATATGCCCGATCCGGTCAAAATCGATCATATCGAGGAACCGTGGATCAAGGCGACCATCATGGTGCCCGACGAATATCTGGGGGCCATCCTGGCGCTGTGCACCGAACGACGGGGCGAACAGACGGACCTGACCTATGCCGGGAACCGGGCGATGCTGGTCTATCGCCTGCCGCTCAACGAGGTGGTGTTCGATTTCTACGACCGGCTGAAATCTGTCAGTCGCGGCTATGCCAGTTTCGATTATCAGATCGACAGCTACCGCGAGGGCGATCTCGTGGTCATGAACATCCTGGTCAATCACGAGCCGGTCGATGCCTTGGCGACGATCGTGCATCGCAGTCAGGCGGATTTCCGGGGTCGGGCACTCTGTGCGCGCCTTAAGGATCTCATCCCGCCGCAATTGTTCCAGATCGCGATTCAGGCCGCCCTGGGAGCCCGCATCATCGCCCGCGAATCGATCCGCGCCATGCGCAAGGACGTGTTGGCGAAATGCTATGGCGGCGATATCAGCCGCAAACGCAAACTGCTCGACAAACAAAAAGAAGGTAAAAAGCGCATGCGGCAATTCGGCAAGGTGGATATCCCACAATCCGCCTTCCTCGCCGCCCTCAAAATGAACGATGATTAGACCTCTGTCACGGGTGGAGGTTTTGCGATGGTTGTCGGTTGGATGACGCGGTGGCTTGCACCGGCACTACTTGGCTGCGGCGTGATGATGGGGTCGGCGGCCGTCGCGGCCGAGCGGCTCGGCCCCTTGCCGATCGACTTGTTGCAAAAAGCCGATCCGGTCGCGGGCAAGACCGTGGCCGAACGATGCACCCGCTGTCACAGTTTCGAGAAGGACGGGCCCAATCGCAACGGTCCGCCCCTTTATGGCATCTTGGGCGCAAAGCGCGCGCGCAATCCCGAATTCCCCTATTCCCAGGCGATCAAGGATCTGGGCGGTGTCTGGACCCCACAGGAAGTGCAAGCCTTCTTCGGCAATCCCGACGCCTATATGCCGACCGGCAAGATGGGTATTTTTGCCGGGGTGAAAGATCCGAAGGACCGCGCCGATCTGTTGGCCTATCTGAATAGTGTTACCGACGCGCCGGTCGATCTTCTCCAGGGACCGTGAACAATCCAAGGCCGCCCCAAGATCGCCGACCGCTGCTGAACGGGCGACGTCGCAATTGGCTTAGAATTTATGTCAACCGTCCGTCACGGCGTCGGTGATTTAGCCGCGATGCGAAGCACGGCGGACTTGCGGCTTTTGTCTTTTTCACACAGGGTCCACAATTCAGCCTGTTCGGCCTTGCTTCTGCCCGAATCCTGTTTTTGAATGCGGTGCTATGCTGACTCTGATTCTCCCCGCGCTGCGCGCCGTCTTTCGCCGTCCGTTTCTGATCGCCGTCGTCCTATTGTTCAGTACGGGGCTGTGGGTGGTCGGCGTTGGCATTGCCGGTGCCGGGGAAGGATCGATTACCCCGCTCGTCACCGAAGACGGCCAACTCGATACCGGCTCACCCCAGGATAAGCCCGTCGAAAAGCCGCCCGAAAAACCCCCGGAACCCTTACCGCTGACCACGCCGACCGCCAAAGACCCGGCGTCCAAGGCGACCCCGAAGGATGTAGGCAAGAACGCCAAAGACAAAGAGGCCGCCCAAAAGGACGCCGTGACAAAGGATGCGGCGACCAAGGATCCGGTAACAAAAGACGCGGCACCAAAGCAAGCAGCCCCGGTGAAGGCGGCAAAAACCGAACCCGCCGCCAAACCCGATCCGGCCGTCGGGGCCGATCTCGAAAAATTGCTGGCGACGTTGCAAGACCCGGAAAAGCGCCAACGCCTCGTCAAGGAATTGGAAGGCTTGCTCGCAGCACAGCGTAAAATCGACGCCGACGCCCCGCCCAACCCAGTCGATTTCCTGTCGCGCGCGGTCGACCGGGTGCAGGAATTGGGGACCGACCTCTTGACCTCCAGCCTGTTGTTGCTGGACGTGCGCTATGTCGGGGCTTGGTTCAATATTCAGATTACCGATCCCAATGCCCGGGCGCGATGGGCGGAAATTGCCGCCAATCTCGGGATTATTCTGGGTTCGGCCATCACGGTGGATATTGTCGCGGGCTTGGTGCTGCGCCTGGTCAGGCGGCGGCTCGACCGACTGGCGGTCACCGATTGGTATCGCCGGTTGGGCGTGTTGCTGCTGCATACGGTCCTCGACATCGTACCGGTGGCCGCCTTCAGTCTGGTTGCGACCCTTGCCATGGCCTTCGTCGAGCCGCGTCCCTCGATCCAAGCCCTGGTCGGCTATGCGATCTGGTCCGTTTTCTCTGCGCGCACCCTGTTGATCGTGGCACGGGCTCTGCTGATCACGCCCTTGCAATCGGCCTGGTCGATCCTGCCGATCGGCGAGGACAATGCCCGCTATGTCTTCGGTTGGGTCCGGCGCTATGTCTATCTGATCGCCTACGGCATTTCCTTTGCCCTTGCGATCCAGCCCTTGGGCGTGCCCTATGCCGTCGTCGGCACCCTGCAAAAGATCGTCGCCCTCATCGTCACGATCTGGACCGTCAGTCTGGTCATGCGCCACCGCCGCACGGTCGCCGATCGGATGCGTCCCCACCCGGCCCCGTCGGACGAGGCCGTCACCCTCCTCCCCAATGCCGCGGGCGGTCATGAGGACGGGACGGAACCCGTAAAACCCCTGCTACCGCGTCTTGACCTCATCCGCCATCGCCTTGCCGACGTCTGGCATATTTTGGCAATCATCTATGCCGTCGCGATCTTCATCGTCTATGCCCTGCGTATCGATGGCGGGTTCAGTTTCGTGGCGCGAGCCACGGTTTTGACGATTCTGATCCTGGCGGCGATGCGGATCGCCCGGCGCTTCATCGCCAAACTCGCCCAGAAGAAAATCACCCTGCCGCCCGATATTATCGAACGGTTTCCCCATCTGGAACAACGGGTTGCCGGGTATCTGCCCCTCTTGGCCCTGATCGTGTCTGGGGGCTTGTGGTTCTTTGCCGCCCTCTCGCTCCTCGAAGTTTGGGGGGCGGGGGCCTATGATTGGTTCAACGGCAAGTCGGGTCATGCCTTTACCACCACCGTGGGCGGGATCGGCACGATCCTGGTCGGCAGTTTTCTCTTTTGGGAAGGGGTCAATCTCACCATCGATCGGTTTCTGTCCGGCATCGACAGCAAGGGCCGAAGGGTCGCGCGCAGTGCCCGGATGCGCACCTTGCTGCCGCTGGCGCGCAATGCGATCCGGGTCGTGTTGTTGTTGACCGTCGGGCTATTGGTCTTGCAGGAATTGGGCATCAATATCGCCCCCCTGCTGGCCGGTGCCGGTGTCGTCGGTCTTGCCATCGGTTTCGGCAGTCAGGCCCTGGTCAAGGATATCATCACGGGCCTGTTCATCCTGATCGAAGACACGGTTGCGGTCGGCGATGTGGTCGATCTCGGCGGCAATCATGCCGGTGCGATCGAAGAAATCTCGATCCGCACGATCAAACTGCGCGACGTGGCGGGCACCGTGCACACGATCCCGTTCAGCGACGTCACCAAGGTGAAGAACCTCAGCAAAGGCTATGCGTTTTGGGTGATCGACCTCGCCATTCCCTACGAGGTCGATTGCGACAAGGTGATCGCCCTTTACCGCGAGGTTGCGCGCAGCCTGCGCCGGGATCCCGCCTTCAGCGCCTTCATCCTGGACGAGATCGAGGTGATGGGTGTGACCTCTCTCGGCCCCGCCGCCGTGCAGATCCAGGCCCGGATCAAGACCCTGCCCCTAAAACAATGGTCGGTCGGCCGCGAATTCAATCGCCGCCTGAAAAAAGCGATGGACGAAGCCGGCATTTCTCCCCCGCCCTCGCAGCGGACCCTGACCATCACCGAGCCGATGCTGGAGCTTTTACAGCGCAAGGAAACCACGGTTTCTTAGTTTTATTGTGGGGCGATGTTCTGACCTTACTTTTTCTGAAACGCGACGTATTTTTCCCATGCTGCGGCACTTGTTTGATCCAAATCAATCTCCAAGTAGTCGCTGCGGATCGTGGCGATAAGCTTATCGAGACAAGCCCGCAGAGCCGATGCGGCTTTCTTAATTTTACTCAAATCTTGCTGCACTTCGTCATTGGTGTAACCATTATCTTTACTAAGAACATAAAATTTATAGTTTTGAGTTGCATCATAATGGTAACCAAATGAAAGTGTGACATTCCAATAATAATTAAAATCCTTAAAAATTAAATATAATTTTTTATTATACAAATTAAATGAAAAACTATCAAAGAAAAATTTAAAACAATGAAAAAAATGAAAAATAGAATCATTTATTTCATATGGTAAATTTTCAAGAAAATTTTCAAGGGTTGGTACATGTATAGTGGACATAATCCATCTAATATTTTCAATATCACGCTCTATTTTTATTTCATATTCTGATTTACCAATCAACTGCACCGTGCGCTTTGGATCCTTGTCCAGGATGGTCTCGATGGCCTTGCTCAATAAATCTTGTACTTTTTTTTGAGCATCCTTTCCATCACCAACCGCCCAGTAATAAGTGCTAACGCGATTACCTCTAAAATCAAATGGAAGATCCTGTTTAAGATTACCTAATGCAGTATTGAACAGAAGAATAATCCGATCCCACCCTAATTCACTAACGGCAAAACCCAGTTCAAAAACAGCATTCGGATTGGGCGATGCGCGATGATTTTGACTTGAACCGTTTGATAAAGTGGTAGAAATATCGGCAATAAAAATATCGGCTTGTTTGATTTTACGGAGAATGCTATCGACAACGTTGACAGCACCGGCAGTGTCTTTTGTTGCTTCATCACGCACGGCATTGTTTATAGTCTTATTTTTTTAATGGCACCATCAAGGGCTTTTCGGATGCCATTTTTATTTGTTTCTTCCGGCGAGTCACTTTGCCATGAATAAAAAATTCTAATTTCTTTTTCTGCTGTCATTTTTGGTTATCCTACATGATTAAATTTTTTTATATGATCAACATTATTTTTATTTTATGAATAAAACTCATTTTTTAATAGTCATAAAATTCTGATGAAAATATCAGTTCCATAAGGTCATCTAACCTCATGTAAGCACCCATGATTTACCGGCATATTCATTAAAAGATTATGCATAGACATAATCTTAGAATCTACACAAAACATCGATAACACCAAAGGGTCATTCATAAAATTGAAAGAATTGAAATCTAATCTGGAATACATTCACAATATACAATAAAAAGAGGAATACATGTTCTTTTTTACACTATTTTATCGCAGTACTCTGCGTCACGGATTCTATGCCGGTTTGACGATCGGCGGCCTTGCCTTGGGCATCGCAACGCTCCTCGTCCTTGTCCTTTACGTGCGGTTTGAAACTGGATTCGAGGATTGGATCGGCAATCGGGATCAGATCTATCTCATCAAAACTAAAACCCATTTTCCCAATTCCCCACAGAGCGACAATCCCACGACCATGGGTGGCTTGCTGGATATTCTGCGCGCGGATGATGCCGGTCTGGTCGGCACGCGGCTTTGGGATAATGATATCGTCATTCACCGGGGTGCCGAACGGGTTCAGGAACATGAAAAACTGGTCGATGCCGACTTCTTTGCCACCTTCAAGATAAAGCTTGCCGCCGGAGATGCCGCAACGGCTTTGGCCGGGCCTGATCGGATCGTCGTCACCGAGGCGGTCGCACGTCGTTATTTTCCGGGACAGCAGGCCCTGGGTCAGGTCTTGCAGATTGGCGATTCCGGGACAGTCAAATCCTATAGGATTTCGGCAATTCTACAGGATTTGCCGACTAACACCGACTTTACCTTCGATTTCATCCGGCTCTTGACCCCTGACGATTACCGTGACAGTGACACTTGGAATCGTTATGGATCAGAACAGCTTGCAACCTATCTCGCCTTTCCCACCGAGGCGGCGGCCCAGGCGTTCGAGCGACGGCTCACGGCGATTTTAGACGAAAAGGCGGCCAACGCATTCGATGGGGCCATACCCCATACCCGCCTAGAATGGCACCTTGCCCCCCTCAGCAGCCTGCATCTCGCAGATCGCACGACCCGCCTATCGGTCTGGGCCATGGGGGGGGCCGGATTGCTGGCCTTTTTCCTTGCCGTGATCAATTATTTGAATTTAGCCACTGCGCGCGCCAGCCTGCGGGCACGGGAAGTCGCGATCATGAAATCGTTGGGGGCCACCCGCTGGCGGCTGATCGGCCAGTTTCTGGGCGAGGGTCTGTTGACGATGTTGATCGCGACTTTGGTGTCGATCAGTTTGGTCGAGGTTTTTCTGCCCTTGATCAATTTATATGGCGGTCAGACCCTGACCCTCGCCTATGGGCGGGATTACGGCTGGATCTTGGCCCTCATCGGGGTGATTGCCGTCTTGGGCGGGCTTTCGGCCCTCTATCCGGCCCTGGTCTTGGCGAATTTTCGCCCCGCCTTGGTCCTGGCGGCGTCGAAAACCCCCGCATCCGGCGGGCGACTTTCCGTACGGGTGCGCGAAGGTCTGGTGGTGTTTCAATTTGCCGTCGTCTTGACGTTTTTCATCCTATCCATGGGCTTTATCGCCCAGATCAATCATCTAAAACAACGGGATTTAGGCTTTACGCCCGATAATCTCCTCCTCATCACCGCGACGAGCGACAGCACGCTCAGTGATGCTCATCGGCAAAATTTTTGGACGGCGGTCCGTGCCATCCCGAACGTTCAGGTGGTGGCCGGATCGACCCTCGCACCGGGGATCGCGTCAGAAAGGAATGCCGATCGGATGACGGTTCCGGGCACGGTCGGGCCCGCCCCGACGATCCATTGGACCGAGGTTGGGGCCGATTTTTTCCCACTCTATCGCCCGCATCTGCGCGCCGGGCGGTTGCTGGATCAGGATCATGGTGGGGATATTCTGCAAAAGACCCCAGAGGCGGGATCGGCATCACCGACGAACAATATCGTCATCAATGTCAGTGCGGCGGCCCGGCTGGGTTTTGCGACGCCGGATCGGGCCTTGGACCGGATCGTCAGTTTCTCGAACCATGCCGACCTCAGGATTGTCGGGGTGATCGACGATTTGCAGTTTTTTTCCCCGAAAGAAAAAAGTCTGGCGATGGTCTATTATCTCAATCCCCATCTCGTGCGGGAACCAACCACATCGGTCCGCTTTAACGGGACGAGTGCAAGTGCGATGCGCGCCGCGATCGCCCCGGTCTGGCGACGGTTCTTCCCCGACCTGCCGTTCGATGCGGTCACGGCCACCGATCGTCTCGACCAATATTATCAATCGGATCAAAACCGAACCCACCTTTTCATGCTGGGCGGTGCGGTGGCGGTCATCATCGGCTTGATCGGGCTTTATGGCTTGGCGGCCTTCACGACGGCGCGTCGATCGTTGGAAGTCGGGGTGCGCAAGGTGATGGGGGCGACTCGCCTCGCCATCGTGCGTCTGTTGGTATACCAATTCGTGCGGCCGGTCTTGATCGCAAACCTGATCGCGTGGCCCACCGCCTATTTCAGCTTGCAGCAGTGGCGTGCGCAGTTTGAGGATGCGTTATCACCCGATCCGCTTGCCTTTTTGCTGGCATCGGGCGTGATTCTGGCGATCGCCGCCGGGTCCGTTGCGGGTCTTGCCGTGGCGACGGCGCGGCTGCGACCCGGCACGGTACTGCGCCAGGGGTGAGGGCGCTATAGATTCGGGGTGCTGGGCTTAAGAACGCTCGGATCGTCATCGGCCGGTTTCGTTTCCGCCGGTTTGGCGGCATCGTCATTCTTTTGCCCATCCTCTATCGGCTTGCCGCCGACGAAGACCTGGCATGAACTGGTGCCGTCATTGCGAAAGAAATAATCCTCGCCCAATTTCGCACGGTGATCCGGGTCGCGCAGATTGAACCCGGTGGATTTCGCAATGCCGAGAACGGCGGCACCCCCCGTCTTGTCGTGCAATTGGACGGTATAATGCCCGATCTGACGCTGATTGAACCGGCCCAACGAACAATAGCGCGAGAGTTCCTTATTCAAGGGCCCGATATCGCGATAACCATATTTGGAATTGATCACCACCTCGGTCGCAGAAACGGACGGGACGGCCCCCGTCATCGCTAGCGTCGTCGCCAGCGCCAGGATCAGGAATCGATGCATAAATCCCATGACAGGTGGCCCCTGATAAAACCCGGTGAAGCCCAGGCTGCACCGGGTTTTGTGATCACAGTTTATTCGGTTTGATCCCAGCCGGTTCTTCAGGAAGTTTACCCGCGGGTTTTTCCTGTTTCGGTTGCGGGGCCTGGGGT
>DAISJD010000107.1:0-10471 GCA_036821645.1 Aliidongia sp. | reverse complement strand
AAGTTTTCGTTTGGGGTTTTGTAGTCAGAATAATAATTAATATTATTAATTTTTACCTCTAGATTTTTAAAATTTATAATGAAGACGTTTGATCGATTTTCCGATATAAGAATTTAACGCAAGTATCCTTTTAGCAAAGGAACAACATCGGTGGAACAGCAGAATACAGCCCCCTTCGGTACTTGGCCTTCGCCGATCACCCCTGCCATGATGACGGAAAAGACCGTTGGGCTCTCGGGTCTCAAGGTCGATGGCGATGCGGTTTATTGGCTCGAATCCCGCCCGGATGAGGGGGGCCGGATCGCCCTGGTCCGTTGGACCGTCCGGCAGGGGATCGTCGACGTCACCCCGGCACCGATCAGTGTCGCAAGTCATGTCCATGAATATGGCGGCGGTGCCTATACGGCGTCCCACGGGCGCATCGTCTATAGCGAGAAAAAGGACGGCACCGTTTGGTTGATCGATCGCGGGGCAGCCCCTCGCTGTCTCTCGGCGGTCAAAGGCTGTCATTTTGCCGATTTCACCCTCGATCTTGCCCGCAATCGGGTTTTAGCCGTACGCGAAGATCACCGGGACCGACCGGCAAACGATCCCTGCAACAGCCTCGTCGCCCTACCGCTCGAAAGCGGCGATCCATCGCGGACCGACGGCACGGTCCTGGTTGCCGGACACGATTTCTTTATGTATCCGCGTCTTTCCCCCGATGGCGGATCGCTTGCCTGGATTGCATGGGACCACCCGCAGATGCCCTGGACCGCAACGCGCCTCTTCACGGCGAGGCTCGATCGGCACGGCATCCCGACGACGCCTGAAGAAATCGCCCCGGGCCTCGCTCAGTCGATCATCCAACCCGCATGGTCCGACGACGGTCGCCTTCATTATCTCAGCGATGCCAGCGATTGGTGGAATCTATACCGGCAGGGGCCGGAAGGACCGATCAACCTCACCCCCGTCAGGGCCGAAATCGGCGGACCCGCCTGGGTGTTTGGGTTGCATTGGTATGAATTGCTACCCGATGGCCGCGCCCTCGTCCTCGTATCGCAGGATGGAACGAGTAAGGTTGCCCTCGCCGGACCGACGGGCATATCCCCGTTGCCCTTTGGGACGACCGCATCGCCCCCCCTGCCCCATGGCGATGGGTTCGTCGCCATCCGGCTCCATACCGATCGAGCCCCCGAACTGGTTCGGTTCGTCGATCTTACCGATGGCGATGGCACGATCTTACGCCGATCGAGCCCCCTCGTCCTGCCGCCTGGATCGGTTTCGATCGCCCAGAATATGACCTTTGCGACCCGCGACGGGGCCACGGGTCAGGCTTTTTACTATCCGCCGACCCATGCCGCCTATCGCGGGGCGGACGGTGCCAAGCCCCCGCTCATCGTCGTCAGTCACGGCGGGCCGACCGGGCAAAACGGCCCTGAGTTTCGTCTGGCCTATCAATGGTGGACCAGCCGGGGCTTTGCCCTGCTCGATGTCAATTACGGCGGATCGACCGGCTATGGCCGCCCCTATCGCGAACGCCTGAACGGGCAATGGGGGATCATCGATGTGGCCGATTGCATCGCGGCGACCGAGACCGCGATCCGCCGGGGCTATGCCGACCCGGACCGGATCGCGATCCGGGGCGGCAGTGCGGGCGGATTTACCACCCTATCGGCCTTGACCCAATCCAACCTATTCAAGGCCGGGGCCAGCCTCTACGGGGTCGGCGATTTGATGTTGCTGGCACGCGATACGCATAAATTCGAAGCCCGCTACATGGATGGGCTGATCGGTCCTCTACCGGATGCCACCCAGATTTACCGCGACCGCTCCCCCATTCATCACCTGGATCGCTTAACGTGCCCGATCATTTTCTTTCAGGGTCTGGACGATAAAGTCGTTCCTGCGAACCAGGCCGAAGCCATGGTCGCCGCCATGCGGGCGCGCGGTCTTCCCGTCGCTCATTACACATTCGCCGGTGAAGGCCATGGTTTCCGACAAGCCGCCACGATCCAGCGGGTTTTGACCCTTGAACTGGGTTTTTACGGTACGGTTTTCGGTTTCACACCGCCCGATCTCGTCGAAGCGGTCATCCTGCGCTGAACGCTGAAGTGCCGGCCGACCTGTCTCGGCGGGGCATGGGACACCCCCCACATCAAAACAAACTGAGACTGCCGACCGCGACCGCGACCGGGGTCGGCAGATCCGCCTGTTGGTTGCGAATATTGCCGACCTGGCGGGATACGGGCCACAGATCCAAGGGGACGCGGGCGGGCCCGGTCATCAATGTCTCGATCCCCTGATCGGAAATTTCACCGAGCCACAGGGGCCAATCCTCCGGGGCCAGGATGACGGGCATTCGGTCGTGAATGGCCCGAATGGCAGCGTCGGCCGCGCGGGTCACGATCGATACGCTGCGCAAAATGGCCCCGTCGGGCCCGCGCCAGCGTTCCCAAAGGGCCGCCAAGACCAGGGGCGGGCGGGTGCCATCATCCTCGGTCGCATGGGCAATGGCATAGGGCTGCTTCGGGGCACCGACGCCGGGACCGGCCTGCCATTCATAAAAACCATCGATCGGCACGAGGCAGCGCCGGGCGGCGAAAGCCTCGCGAAAGGCCGGTTTTTCCTTTAGGGATTCCGACCGCGCATTGGTAAGGCGCGCACCGATGCCGGGATCCTTCGCCCAAATCGGCACCAATCCCCAATATAAGGCGTCCAGGCTGCGGGCACCGGTGGCCGGGTTATACCGGACCGCCATCAGATCCTGGGTCGGCCCGACATTGGTCCGGGGGGCGAGAGAAAGAGGTTCATTTACCGTTCCAAACAAGGCGCGCCAACGCTCGGCCGGGCTCGTCTGAAATAATCGACCGCACATGAACGGGTCCATCGTCATGACAAGGGCGGGATCGACCGATCCCGCCCTTGAAACTGCACCAAAAAGATACCTGCACCAAAAGATAAACGTCGTCGCTTACGGGTTGCTGGGCGATTGTGGCTCACCTGCAAGCGGCGTCGATAGCGGCAGGCCCAAGAAATGCGAGACGAGCGGCGTGCCGACACCCAAGACATAGCTATAGGGCAGGATGGTCTTATTCACGAACAGACCATTATTGCCTTGGATCTGACGATGGAAAACCAACGAAGCCCCGGTCGCGCGCGGGCCGCCAGCCGTCACCTGTTGAGCTGCCAATTTATAGATGTAGGGATTGATGTTGCCGAGGCGGCCGCCCATTTTCTGATTGAGTAACGCCACCACACCCGCAAATTCCGGGGCCGAGGCACTGGTCCCGATGGCGACCCCGCTCACCCCGTTCAGGATGGTGAAGACGCCGCTGCGTTGGAATTTCGGATCCGCACACGGATTGACCGGCACGATCCCGCTGTTCATGCCCGGACAGCCGCCCATATGCATGGCGATATCGGGCAAGGTCCGGCGAATGCCGTTCATCGTGGGCAACAGGTTCTGATAAACCGGTTTCGCAAAAACGCGGGACACACCGCCGCCGGAACCGTAAAAACCGCCCGACAGAAGACCGCCCGTGCCGAAGAAATCGACCGGCTGAATCGGATCCGGGGCCGAGTTTTCGCCGACATAGGCCGAATCGAGATTGGTCTGATTGACCGTCGTCAAGAGGTTGGTCCCGCCGACCGCCGTCACGTTCGGGCTCGATGCCGGGAAAATCACGCCTTGGGTGAATTTGCCGTTTTTACCCTGGGTCCAATTGGCGACGTCGGGGCATGCAAGGGCCGCCTGATCGCCCGATGCGGCGACGAAGGTAATACCCTGGGCATTGCCTTGCTTAAAAAGGCTGTCCTGAAGTTGGAGCTGATAGGTCAAATCGAGACCGGGGCCGCCGTTCGGGTCGGGATTATAGGGCGGGGTAAACAGCAACTCGCAGGTTCCGAACGAAACCGTCGAAACGGAAACCAGATTATCGCTGACCAACCGGAAATACCCGGCCAAAATCGCCTCGGTGCTGAGATCGGGAATATCGTAGAGGACGACCCCGGCACCGGGGGCGGAACCCAGGGCTTGCTGAACGTTGAGGGTGGCCTCGGCGGCCTCGGGCTTCGTCGCGTCAAACGGACCGGACCCGCCCAGAACCTTTTGAATCCGAACCGTCGGTGCCGGAACGCCCGCGTTTACGGTAAACTGTTCTTCGTCGAAGAACATCTGAATATCGTTCGGCACGGACTGATCGTTCGGATCGCCCAACAAAACCGGCGAGGCCATAATCACGCCGATCTGAACGCCCGCCCCGGTAATCGGCTTGGTAAAGCCGGTCGGAATTGCGTTGAACGCCGGATAGGCATAGGCTTCGCGTAGATCATTGTAGCGATAAGGTCCAACCGCCGCATCCCGGTTTTGCAGAACCGGCTTCGGGTTGGTCTTCGTGTCCATCTGACGGAAAACCGTGTTCACATGGGCCCGGATCTTCGGATGGAAATTGATGACCTTGGCCCCCATCGCCTGCAAGGCGGCCGGCATCTGCATCGGGGTTGCAGCCGTCATGCGGGCGACGCCAGCGGCGTTCGTCACCGCGCGAAAGCGCGTCTTGAACATCGCCTCGATCTTCGACATACGGCCGGCGACAGTCAGGCTTTGCTCATGTTCGCCGACGACGCTGAGGCCCCCGCTCGCCAAGATCTGACGAACCTGAGCCAGGGTCGCCTTGCTCGGACCGAAGCGTTCCTTAAATTGGGCAGGCGTCAGCCAATGACGAAAATTCGGCGAGTTCGGATCGGTCTGCTGCTGCAACAACCGATCGAGTTCGGCCCCATGGGTCAGCGGCAGAAACATCTCGAAACTGACCAATTGGTCAGCGGCACCGACGGCGGATGACGGTGCGGCATCGTTCTGCGCGACCGCTGCATGGCCCGCAACCGGGATGCTCGCCAAGGCAACAGCCAAGGCACCGAGTGCAACATTGGAAAGACGCATATTCCCCCCCGAGGATCAATGGATGGCGGGACGGTGCCTCTTTCGTCACTTATTTGCAAGCCCCGTTATGCGGCAACGGAGATGAATGCTGCACCTGCGTTGGACTTTATCTATCGGCTTACCAATAAGATCTTTATGTTTATTTCGTTTTAATGACGCTCAGAGCTTATATTTGTTTTTACGCGGGCAAAAATGCCGATTATCCGCATCTCATTGAAGTAACGCGCCAAGAACTGGCCCATTCTTAACCAGATCATCAACTTATCAACATTATCTTTGGGGTAGGATCAATTTTTAAGGTGAACCCCAACCGGGGGGTTTCGCAAGCCGAGATATGATAATGATTATCAATATTAATTTTTCTTCGCGGCCGCACGATCAATCACAATATCGTGAACAGGTTCGGCGCACCCCAATCAAAAGCGGCACAAGACTGAGAGACCAAGCAGATCACGGACCAAGGGTTGCATTTTACCTGTTATATTCCCTGGCAAATATCATGAACAGGTCCAATCGCGGTTATGCAACCCTTAGTCGGCATTTTTATTGGAGGACACGACGCATACCACGCGATTCGAAGGGAACACCCCGGCGGGCAGCTTCGATCACGGCGGCGTGACGCGCCACACTTTCCGGCAACTCCGTGACGCCGTTCACATACCGGGAAATCGTCGCCCGCTTGCGCCCCAATTGTTCAGCGGCAGCGGTCAGAGACAGGTTCATGCGCTTCATCCAGGCGGCCAGATCTTGCGCTGTGCGGATGTCGTTCATTGCCATTTTTCTCTCCTGTTTGCCTGATTGTCGCCATCATCGTGGCTGGCTTTCACCCACCCTTTCCGCAAACGGCGTGCCGGTTTTTCCGTCCGCAATCGACCAGGATCGAAAACACGATTTATATAATACTAAGGTATGAAATTCACGGAGGGCGCGCACCTGGATCCGACAAAAAGTTCCCCCCGATCCGCAAAAAAAACTCTCTTAGCAGTTGAATGAAAACTGTCAAAAAAAATTCACGCGCCTCACGCATTCTTGGACATGGAGCTTTGCGATAGTTCTTTTCCCGAGATAAAAAACGGGCCCGCCCGCGCGATGGCATCGTGGTTTTTCTCGTAAAAAAATTAAAAAAAACAGGGCTGAAGCGGGAGTTTTCCATCATGGCGATGATGTGGGTTGGTAAAATGTCATCTTTTCAGCGCCGGGCGACCCCGGCTGCAGGCAAGGACCTGCCGACCCTGAAGGCGGCCCTCGATTTGGCACGGGTGGAGCACGAGATCGCACTCGCCAAGGTTAGGCGAGAACTCCCCCACCCCTCGGACCATTCGTTTAAGGTATTGGAGCAAGCGGAAACCGCGCTCCGGTTGGCGCAAACCCAATATGAACAAATGAGACGTTAACAATCGACCGTTTTTTGCATTTTGCCTGGATATACACCAGGAATTTTGCTTTTTTGTCTGACAATATCTTCAGCATTGCTGCAACAGCCCGCCGATCTTGCAGATGAGACCGCGTACGCTTGTCTCGACACATCTTTGTCATAGCCCAACACCCGGCTCCTAAGGTACTTCTGCGCCCAATGCGTGTCGCACCCCTCTCGTCAAAAGGAGCCGCCCCAGAATGTCCGTCGCCGCCGAAGTCAGAAACCTCCTTGCAGCCCTCAACATCACCCTGCCCGCGACCGGCACGCTCGCCGCGCGCTCGCCCGTCGATGGCCGGGTCCTGGGCCATCTTCGCGAACACACGGTCGATGAGGCGCAAGACGCCATCGCCCGTGCCCACCAAGCCTATCTCGACTGGCGCCTCGTGCCGGCCCCACGCCGGGGCGAACTCGTCCGGTTGTTCGGCGAGGAATTGCGGGCCCACAAGGAAACCCTGGGGCGTCTCGTATCTTTGGAGTCCGGGAAAATTCTGCAAGAGGGCCTGGGCGAAGTGCAGGAGATGATCGATATCTGCGATTTCGCCGTCGGTCTGTCGCGCCAACTCTACGGCCTCACCATCGCAACCGAACGCCCCGGTCATGTCATGCGGGAAACCTGGCACCCGCTGGGCGTCGTCGGCATCATCAGCGCCTTCAACTTCCCGGTCGCCGTCTGGGCCTGGAATGCGGCCTTGGCCTTCGTCTGCGGCAATAGCACCGTCTGGAAGCCTTCGGAAAAAACCCCGCTGACCGCCCTTGCGACCCAGGCGCTGTTCGAACGGGCCGCCGCCCGGTTCGGCACCGCCCCCGCCCATCTCAGCACTCTCCTCATCGGGGATCGCAGCCTCGGCGAGGTTTTGGTCGACGATCGTCGCGTCCCACTCGTCTCTGCCACGGGGTCGACCCGGATGGGTGCCGCCGTCGGTCCACGCCTTGCCGGGCGCTTTGCCCGAGCACTTTTGGAACTGGGCGGCAATAACGGCATGATCGTCGCCCCGTCGGCGGATTTGGATCTGGCCGTGCGCGCCATTCTCTTCGCCGCCGTCGGCACCGCCGGTCAACGCTGCACCAGCCTGCGCCGCCTCTTCATCCATGACAGCCTCTACGATACGCTGGTGCCCCGGTTGAAGCGGGCCTACGGCTCGGTCACCGTCGGCAATCCCTTGACCCCCGGCACCCTCGTCGGCCCCCTGATCGATCGGGCGGCCTATGACGCCATGCAGGCAAGCCTCGATCGGGCGACCCAGGAGGGCGGGGTCGTGGTGGGCGGCGATCGGGTCGCACACGATCATGGCCCCGATGCTTATTACGTCCGCCCGGCTTTGGTCGAAATGCAGCGCCAAACCGACGGCATGAAGCATGAGACGTTTGCCCCGATTCTCTATGTCATGCGCTACCAATCCCTGGCCGATGTCATTGCTCTGCACAATGATGTCCCCCAAGGGCTCGCCTCATCGATTTTCACAACGGACCTGCGCGAGGCGGAATTGTTCCTCTCTGCCGCCGGCAGCGATTGCGGCATCGTCAATGTCAATATCGGGCCGTCCGGGGCTGAAATCGGCGGGGCTTTCGGTGGTGAAAAAGAGACGGGCGGCGGTCGGGAATCCGGCTCGGATTCCTGGAAAACCTATATGCGCCGTGCCACTAACACTGTTAACTATTCCCGCGACCTGCCGCTTGCCCAAGGGATCAGCTTTACCCTCGAAGACTAAGCGCCACCGCCGGATCCTGCCCCCGATCATTCCCCTCGGGCAGGATCCGGCCCCATGGCCCCCATGCCCGGGCAGGGGGTATGAGCTGCAACGCAGAAGCCCATGAGTTTAAGATCATCGACATTTGATGCGACAGACTATATATCTGCGCTGCCTGTTGCGCGAAGCATGCTTGCGGCGAAGGATTAACCCGAATGGGCTGTCGTGAAACCGCGCTGAAGAGAAGGATGAGGAAAGAGTGCTTACGGGAAAATTAAAAAAATAACCCGTGCCTATTTCCGTAAACCTTCTTATAAGGTGCATCTGCTCACCGGGCATTCGCCGTATTAGCACGGTACTTTTATCTTATAATCGGGGGGTCTCCCAATGCGTTTCGTTCAATCCCTGCGCTTCGGCGCCGCTGCTCTCTCCCTGCTCGCCGTGGCCGCTTGCGCCCAAGCGCCGCAAACGTCCTTGTATGAACGCCTCGGCGGCAAGCCGGCCATCACGGCCGTCGTCGACGAATTCGTTGCCAACGTTGCCGCTGATGCCCGCATCAACAGCTTCTTTGCCAAGACCAACATCGCTCGCCTGAAGGAAAAGCTGGTCGAGCAGATCTCTGCCGGTTCAGGCGGCCCGGTGAAGTACACCGGCCTGTCCATGAAGGAAGCCCATAAGGGCATGGGCGTCACCGATGCCGCTTTCGGTGCCCTGGTCGAAGATCTCGTCAAGGCCCTCAAGAAGTTCAACGTTCCGGAAAAGGAACAGAATGAACTCTTGGGCGTGCTTGGCCCGATGAAGGGTGACATCGTCGGCGCCTAATCGGCTCTGACGCGCGCGGGTTGGCTTGCCAACCCGCGCCCTCTTATCAAAAAATGCCTTTTCCATCGGGCGACCACCGGCATGTGCCGGTTTTTTTGTGCCTACCCGTCTTTACCGAACGCGTAACAGGTCATCCCACGCCGTCGTATAACGGGGCGATCGATTGTCCTGACGCGTGCGACAAGCCTCTGCCAGACCCGCTGATGCGAGGCCGACGCTGCCCGAACCGCAGGTCCGATTGATCGCATCCATCGTGCGCATCAACCGGGCGCGCCGCGCGATATCGGCCGGATCGTCGAATAGGGTGAGCGTCCGGCAGGCGGCCGGGACGAGATCCATCAAAATCACCCCGGCCTTTTGATAGCGACAGCCGGGCCGGAACATCTGCGCCACCGCCTGGCGGGCGATACCGCTCAAAACCAACGTATCATCAGAAGACGGCAGCAACGGCACCGTCACCCCGCCGTGATGCCGTTCGCCCTCGTCGCGAAACGGGCTGGTGCGGATAAACACCGCCATCGCCCCCGCAACACTCTGTTGTGCGCGCAATTTTTCCGCCGCCCGCGCCGTATAGCCGATCACCGCCTCGCTGAGGGCGTCTTGCGTCGTGACACGGGTGCTGAAACTGCGACTACACAGGATCTGGCGGCGATGGGTGGGATCCGGGGCCTCCAAGACCGCCGGAATGCCGCGCAATTCCAGGATGATGCGCTTTAAGGTCACGGAAAAGAGCGACCGCATCCGTTCGGGGTCCGCCGCACGGAGATCGGCCACGCTGCGCACCTTGAGCCCAGCAAGCGTCTCGGCAAGACGCCGCCCGATGCCCCAGACCGTGCCGACCTCAAGACTGGCAAACAGGCCGGACACTGTTTCGGGTGAAAGATCGCAAAGATTGCAAACACCGGCAAATTCCGGGCGCTTCTTGGCGATGGCGTTGGCCAATTTTGCCAGGGTCTTGGTGGGGGCAATGCCGACGCAGACCGGAATCCCGACCTCTTGGCGCACGCGCTGTCGGATCGTCGCCCCGTACTCGGTCAAACCGTCCGGTGCAAACCCGGTCAAATCCAAGAAACTTTCATCGATCGAATAGATTTCCTGATCGGGTGCGAAGGCCCCGATCACTGACATCATCCGTTGGCTCATATCGCCATAGAGCGCGTAATTGCTGCTGAGGGCGACAACCCGATGGGTGCGGGCCAAAGACCGCATCTGATACCAGGGCACCGCCATCTTGATGCCGATCGCCTTTGCCTCGGCACTGCGCGAAACGACACAACCATCATTGTTGCTGAGCACGACCACGGGCCGCCCATCGAGGCGCGGATCGAACACGCGCTCGCAACTGACATAAAAATTATTGCCGTCGATCAGGGCGAACCGTTGCGGAATCGCCGAATACTCGCTGTCACCACGCCCCATATCGCCACATCCTGTCCTGCCCGCACGATGATCGAGGGATAAGCCGGGTTTTCCGGGACGAGCCGCGTATGGGCAGGCCCGATCACCAGCCGTTTGATCGAAAATTCCCCGTCCATCAGCACCATCACGATATCGCCCGACCGGGGGGTGAGAGACCGGTCCACCACCAACAGATCCCCATCCCCGATCAGGGCCCCCTGC
>DAISJD010000106.1:0-10526 GCA_036821645.1 Aliidongia sp. | reverse complement strand
CGGGTCTTGGGGGGGTGGTGTGCTCGGTCATGGGGGAAAGATAGTCCGGCTTCGGCGCCGCGACCAGTATTTTTCGCCATTTTCCCCGTCATCCCCCCCTTGCGACGACCAATCCCCTCGCCAGCCGGTCGCGACCGCCCTATATAGGGGGGCAAGACGCCGTGCCGCATGAAAGGAACCACGCGATGCCCTTGACCGTCGCCATCCAGATGGACCCGCTTGAAACCATCAATATCGATGGGGATTCGACCTTTGCGCTCGCCCTTGAGGCCCAGGCGCGCGGCCATCGCCTGTATCATTATCTGGTGACGGGCCTGCGCTTTGCCGATGGGCGGCTTTCGACCCTGGCCCGTGAAATCACCGTCGCCCGGCAAAAGGGGGCCCATTTCACCGCCGGTCCGCCCACCCTCATCGATCTCGGCACGGTCGATGTCGTGCTGATGCGCCAAGACCCGCCGTTCGATATGGCCTATATCACGGCGACCCATCTGTTGGACCATATCCATCCCCGCACCCTCGTGGTCAACAACCCGACCAGCGTGCGCAACGCGCCGGAAAAACTGTTCGTCACCCAATTCCCCGACCTGATGCCCCCGACCCTGATCACCGCCGACAAGGACGCAATCCAGGAATTTCGGGCGATCCATGGCGACATCATCGTCAAGCCGCTCTTCGGCAATGGCGGGGCCGGGGTATTCCGCCTGCAACGGAACGACGAGAATCTGGGCTCGCTCCTCGAAATGTTCGCCGCCCAATCGCGCGAACCCTTGATGATCCAACGCTACGTCCCCGAGGTGCGCCAGGGCGACAAGCGCATCATCCTGATCGACGGCGAACCGGCGGGGGCGGTCCTGCGCGTGCCGGCGGCGGGCGAAGCGCGGGCCAATCTCCATGTCGGCGGCACGGCGGTGGCGACCCGCCTCACCGACCGGGAACAAGAAATCTGCCGCCGGATCGGCCCCACTTTACGCGATCAAGGCTTGATCTTCGTCGGGATCGACGTGATCGGCGATTACCTGACCGAAATCAACGTCACCTCCCCCACCGGCCTTCAAGAAATCGGCCGCTTCGACGGCACCAACCTCGCCGCCAAGATTTGGGACGTGATCGAGGCGAAACGGGCGTAGGGGTTCGGGGAGCATATAAGAGTGCCTGTGTTTCTATTCGCCTTGGTGGGGGGATGGTAATATGGCTCCCTTGTTTCATCATTCACCCTACCCGTATGTCGATCCCTTTGATGAAGACGGAGAGCGCCGATAGCCTGTCGCCATTGGATCATAAACGCAAAGAAAAGAGGTGCCGATGGGCTGGGCTACGCTCCATATCAAGAGGCTTGCGGCTGGTGAAACCGTCTCCTTTCGACCGCGTGGCCATTCGATGACTGGCATTATCGCCAGCGGTCAGCGCGTCACCGTTCGGCCACTTGCCGCATCGGACATGCTCGAGAAGGGAATGGTCGTTCTGTGCAAGGTGCGCGGTGCCGAGTATCTTCATCTGATCAAGGCCGTCCGAGGGCATGAGGTACTGATCGGCAACAACCGAGGCGGCGAGAACGGTTGGACGAACCGAGCGTCCGTGTACGGCATCCTGCTCAGTGTCGCAGATTGATTGACCGCCGACAGGCAAGCCCGCGCTCTAGCGGGGCGGTTTGCAATGTCGATCGGTTTGGCTAAAAACCCCCCTTGCCTGATTTTTAAAATCATTCTAAACTAATCCCTGTCACACAAACTACGGCAACAATAAACCCAATAAAACAAGCATATAACTTGTTTATCGAGTATTCCCGGATCATTCATACGGTAATACTTCAAAACAATCCTGAATAATCAGGGACCATCATTGTCGTTTTGATTGCCGTGCTAACGGAAAATAAACTGTTTCGCACGATACATCGTCACACTTGTAAAAAATGGGGAAACCTACAATCATGACTCGTTATACCAACCGCATGGCTGCCGCGGTCGTGGCCTTGGCCGTCGTCGCCGGGATCGGCCTGCCGACCTACAGCGCCTGGGCCGACGGCACGCCGCGCCCGAACGAATTTTGGTGGCCGAACCGGATCGATCTTTCCGCCTTGCGCCAGCACGATGCCCAATCGGACCCCTATGGCAAAGATTTCAACTATGCCAAGGAATTTTCCAGCCTCGACCTCGCCGCGATCAAGAAGGATATCGATGCGATCCTGAAGACGCCGCAGGATTGGTGGCCCGCCGATTACGGCAATTACGGCCCATTCTTCATCCGCATGGCCTGGCACAGCGCCGGAACCTATCGCAGCGCCGACGGGCGCGGCGGGGCGGCGGGCGGTCAACAACGGTTCGAACCGTTGAACAGTTGGCCGGACAATGTCAATCTCGACAAGGCGCGCCGCCTGTTGTGGCCGATCAAGCAAAAATACGGGCGCAAGATTTCCTGGGGCGACCTCATGGTCCTGACCGGCAATGTCGCCTTGGAAAATATGGGCTTCAAGACCTTCGGCTATGGCGGTGGACGCCAAGATGATTGGCAACCCGATCTCGTCTATTGGGGTCCGAACGGTCAATTCCTGTCCGATAACCGGGCGAAGGATGGCAGCCTCGAAAAACCGCTGGCCGCCGTGCAGATGGGCCTCATCTATGTCAATCCCGAAGGGCCGAACGGCAATCCCGACCCGTTGGCGTCCGCCCGCGACATTCGCGAGGCGTTCGGCCGCATGGCGATGAACGACGAAGAAACCGTCGCCCTCATCGCGGGCGGCCACACGTTCGGCAAGGCCCATGGGGCGGCGGCACCCGATAAATGCGTGGGGGCCGCCCCGGCAGGTGCCGGTCTTGAAGAACAAGGCTTTGGCTGGGCCAATAAATGCGGCACCGGCAGCGGTAAGGACACGATCACCAGCGGCCTCGAAGGGGCCTGGACGGCGGATCCGGTCCATTTCACGACCCAATATCTCGACAATCTGTTCAAGTTCGAATGGGTGATGACCAAGAGCCCGGCGGGGGCCACCCAATGGCAGCCGAAGGATCCGGCCGCGGCCCAGATCGTGCCCGATGCCTATGATCCGAAGAAATTCCATCCGCCGATCATGTTCACGACCGACCTCGCCCTGCGCATGGACCCGGCCTATAACAAGATCGCCCAACAGTTCAAGGATAATCCCGAAACCTTCAAACTGGCCTTTGCCAAGGCGTGGTTCAAACTGACCCACCGGGATATGGGACCGCGCGCCCGTTATCTCGGGGCGGAGGTGCCGAAGGAAGCCCTCCTCTGGCAAGACGCCCTGCCTGCGGTCGATCATGCCCTCGTCGATGACGCGGATATCGACGGTCTGAAGACCAAGATCCTGGCCGCTGGCATCCCCACGGCCGACCTCGTCCGCACAGCCTGGGCGTCGGCGGCAACCTATCGCGGTACGGACATGCGTGGCGGGGCCAATGGGGCCCGCATCCGGCTTGCGCCGCAAAATGCCTGGGCGGTCAATGATCCGCAGGATCTCGCCAAGGTGTTGAAGGCGTTGGAGGCAGTCGCCGCCGATTTCAACGGCCATCACACGGACGGCAAAAAAATCTCGCTGGCCGATCTCATCGTGTTGGCTGGCAATGCCGCAGTCGAAGACGCCGCGAAAAAAGCCGGGTTCCCGGTCAAGGTGCCCTTCACCCCCGGTCGCACCGACGCCACCCAGGACCAGACCGACCCCGTCTCCTTCGCGGTGTTGGAACCGACGGCCGATGGGTTCCGCAATTATTACGCCAAGAACAACCAACGCCCGCCCACGGACCTGTTGGTCGAACGGGCCAATTTCCTGACCCTGTCCGTCCCGGAAATGACGGCGCTGGTCGGCGGCTTGCGCGTGCTGGATGCGAACGAAGGCCATTCCAAACTGGGCGTGTTCACAGCAAAGCCCGGCACGCTCAGCACGGATTTCTTCGTCAATCTGCTCGACATGTCGACGAAATGGACCAAGGCCGCGACCGGGGAGGGCGTGTATGAGGGCCATGACCGCAAGACCGGCACCGTGAAATGGACGGCATCGCCCGTCGATCTCGCCTTCGGGTCCAGTGCGGAACTGCGGGCGGTCGCCGAAGTCTATGCGTCGCAAGACGGGGCGGAAAAATTCGTCCACGACTTCGTCGCAGCCTGGACGAAGGTCATGATGTTGGACCGTTTTGAGTTGAAAAAGTCGTAAGCACATAACCGGACGGCGTGGTCGGGCTGAACGCCATGACCACGCCGAACGGCGTTTCGGGCCGGGTGACATCGCTCAGCGCTGATCCCGGCACCGTCAACGGACGGCACCCGAAGAAACCGAAAAGCCGTCATCACTTATCCGGTAGATTATCCTTTCAATAAATATACCTTCTCTCATTTAATGGTATTCAGTATTCTTACTTTAAGTTTAACCTTCCATTCATTCGGCCCAATCTACTTGCTTTTCCGCTTCGGCGCATATCTGGTGCCGTTCCAGCACCACAGAGATACAGGTGAATCGGGGTTTTCGAGACGAATGAGGAGTGATCCATTTGGACTGTAGATAAATTCAGGGGCCGATTTGGTGGCTTCATCCATGACTTTGGTAATCGTCGCACCATCGACATGGTAAATCCGAACCCAGTAGGCACTGCCGGATGCCCAAATACTGATAAAGTCGCAGGCATCGTCTCTGAGACGAAATAAACTGATGATCGAATCAAAACTTTCCTCTTCAAACGTGACCTCTTCGCGGCATCCGGCGGTGCAGTGAATCTGCACTACACGGACCCACGACTGCCCCGGATGTTTTGCCCAGCGGTCCGATGGCGTCACCGGGACCGGGACGACACGCTCGACCACATCCGCTTGGTATATGTCCCGGCCCCGATGATGGCCGTGGCACGAGCCAGGACCGCCTCGGCCGACGCCTGTGTCGCCCACACACCGCCCAGAAGAAAAACCGCACCGACGACAAGACAAAACTTCAGCATCACCCCTAATCGCCCCCTTGTCTCACGATTTCTTTTTCTCTACGTATGCGTTACTATTCCAAACAAAGATTGTCTCAGTAATTTTTTTAAATTTATCCATTTTTTTTATTGAATTTGTTTTTGTAGAAATACAGACCAAACGTCAATTTTCCGGGCTTTTCTTGATGGAGGATAACCGCTCTCTGCCCATTGGATGCTATCCCGAACGTGGGATCATCAAAGGAAGGCGCATCAAGCACTTTTCGAATGTCGTATGTTGAAAGAGTATAGATTTTAACCCAAATGACGGATCCCCCATTCCAGAGTGTGACCAATTCATGGCCAGAAAAATAGCCCCCACGTAAAAGCAATCCCATATCATCTTCTTTATAACTAAACTTATTATCGCCGACGCCATGACAGTCTATAGAAAAATCTGCATGAGCATCCTTGATAGGATCAAGAAATTCTTCTTAAGAAACCGAACAGGTCAGGCCCCCGCCAATACTTTGTTTTAGATAGAATGTTCGATCGCCTTCCGCCCATGCCTCACCCGGCACCGGCAAAGCCGCCAAGACAAGACATGTCAAGGGCGCCCGTATCGCATATCGCAGCATCATTGCAATCCCATCCCGTACTATCATGGTCACACCTCGGCCTGCCCTGGAAACCATCGTTCAATCTAGACAGAGATAAAATATTCTCACACAACACTGACGTCACTCTAACCCCATGACTGCGCGCTATCATGGTAAAAAAGGCTTATAGGCCCCGTCATCCCAAATCCAATATTCCGTTAATTCTTCTTGTGTTTTTCTTTTTTCCTCTTCCGTCATATCCGGGTTCATCAGATAATCACCGGCCATATCATTTCTGAGAATAATGACCCCTTTTCCATTCATAACCGTATCAATGGGTAATGTATGGGTGGGGCGATCGAGGACTTTTTTTATCAGATCTCCATCCAGAATAAAAATGCGTACCCAAAATGCCGACGCCGCAGAGCTGATAAGAAGCATTCTATTTCCAACTAAATACCCACCATTCACATATTCACCTGCAATATCTTCGGAATATTCTTGATAAATTCCACATTCGAGAACACACTTCACCTTAAGGTTGTTTTTGTAACTCTCACGTGAACCAGTCTCCACAACATCAATAGAATATCGCCGGAGATCGACATCCTGTTCAAGATGAAAGAGCGTACCCTCCGCCCGACACTTATTGGATGTTGCGGCACAGAAAATAAGCGCAAGGATCCCCAAAAACTTTACGATCATGCCTATCCCTTTACGGATGATTGCGACGCAGATGGCGCACCATCCACAACACCGGACTTCAGTGGGGAACCGGATGATATTGCCCCCCATCCCAAACCCAGAACGCTTGTTTCTTTTCTCCAGAAAAGTCTCTGTTTACCAAAATAATTGCTTGTTGATCATTTTCCACCCGAACAAATTGTGGTGCCTCTATCGTAGATTCCTCAAAAACCTTGTAAATTTCGGTTCTATCGACGCTATAGACTCTGACGCGATATGATGTCGCACCACCCCAAATCGTTATCAATTGCGAACTGCCATCCCACAAACGAAATGCCCCCAGTGGAAAATCGTCAATTTCCTCTTCAAATTTTATCTCTTTTTTACAGGCAGTGAGACATTTGATAATCAGCCTGCGAATAGGAAGAAAACCAGGATTTTTAAGTGCATGGCCATGATCATTACTTGAGATGACGGTTGGTACCTTGATGAGCTTATCCATGATGTCCAATTGGACCGTCCTGTCGCCAATGTCAGCCGTTAAGCGCGCGAGGAGTTTTTCTTGCGGGGCCGCCGACACGGCGGGTGCCACTGAAAGGAAGAGAGCGATCAGCAGTGCCGGAATAACAATCTTGTTCATCTTAGACCAATAATCCCCCTTAGCTTGACCAATGGATCCTTGACATCCGTATGCATGACCCTGTCGGCACCTAAAACATCCACAGAACACGCCCTACCTTTCATCGTTTGTCCTACCATAAAATTTGAATATGCAGATGATGAACAAAGATCCTGCACATGACCCACATTCATTTTTCCACATACATCATACCATTCCAAAAAATATTTTTTATATTCCCTTTCTTATCTATATTTATTTTGATCGGTGTGCATGCCGAAAGTCCTGAACGGCAGAGACGGCAGAGACGGCATCAATCGCAGATGAGGTCCGTGTGATCATCAAACCAAACACCTCAAAGCCCAGTTAAAAATTCGCTACAATGAAATTCCGATAGCTTATGGTTATCATCAAATTCCAATACAAGATCTGCTGTTTTCTTTACAAGATGTAAAATAAAAATATTATCAATCATCTTTGTAACAGAAACTGTAAAACGTCCTTCTAATTTTTTTAATTGATTAACTTCAGAAACATAATAAAATGATTTATTTTCATTATAAACAATATAATTAACATTTCCATTCCGTATGAATGGAAAAATATCATCTATTCTATCATTTATTTTTAAAATAGAAACAATATTTTGAATCTCTTTTACCTTACACGCATCTTCTTCTTCAAAAAATGCTGTTTGTTTTATCATCAAGAAGACAAACAATAGACCCACAATCGATATTAAAATCATAATTTTTTGCGGTGATCGAAATTTCATTTAAAAAATCTCCTATGATTTAATTTCACAACGCTAGCACACCAAATTAAAATCTGCAAAGACTAAGATAGAAGATAATACTATTTCAAACTCAATGATAACAAAGATTTTCTATATAGATGCCATTATCAAATAAATAATAATCTCAACAGCATATGTAAAGATAGTTTAGACTTGCCTTGACCAAATTATTCTTGATCAATATCACATATAAGTCTCGAATAGAAGCGACAAAGACAGAATCCACACGCACTTCAGTTTGTTGTTAATGCCCTGCTTGATAAAAAATTATACCCGAACGCGCCGGTGACAAAGCCATGCTCAAACTTGACGCCGAGATCCGTAAAGCCTGCCGACACGAAGCCAGAGCCGAAACCCCGCCCACTCGCAACGCTCAACAACCCACCAATAATCCCGTGCAGCACCATTCTCTTCCAAAGAGACAATATTTTACCCAGAACTTAGAGCTTGGGTTACACTAAAAAATCAGTATTAATAGATATTTCTCACTTAATTTTGGAATTAAAAATAAGAAAATTAATTAAATATTATATTTACATAATCATATTTTTAAACTTTACATTTTTAATATCAGGATATGCATTTAATGGTAAAAAATTAGTTTTCCATAAATCCATCTCAAATAAATCTCCATTTCTATCAAGATTTAAAGAAATAACTATACACACACCATCTTCATCTGTGCATTCGCACTCAATCAAAATTGAGCTAAATTCTCTTTTTTCTTCATGCCAAAACCTTATTGACCCCATTCCCCCATCAGACATGTCCTGAACCACACAAGTACTAATGTTTTTTTTAAATTCATCAAATCCATCAAATTTTGATAAAAGAAATAAAATCAACAACTCCTCTCTCTTGTTTAATAGTCTCATTTTATCGACTCTTTCCAGGTATGATTCTACCAACGTTTATAGTCGCATCGCTTAATTTATAAGCACTATAATTAATTCTTGACCCATTTACTATAACGGTATCATCATACTGCCCACCTCGTGATTCTCTCATGGGAGGATGGGTAACACACACTCTGATCCCTTCTCTCTGAGACGGTTCAATGTGCCTTATCTTTTATATATTCGTGCCCATTCCAAACCCAAAGATCACCCTGAACAGGATAGGTAGGCCCAATGATCCCTTTTTTCTGGTCTCTCAATAAATCTCCGGCAGTTTTTTCCTGAATAATGAATGCAGATCGACCATCTTTTGTTGATGTACGAATTGGATATTGCCCTCGTATTGAGGTTTCCAGCACTTTTCTGACGCCAGTACCATCGACATGGTATATTCTAACAAGCCCCCCATCCCCAACCGCCCAGAGCGTCACTATCCCGTCTTCAACCGGGTAAGCGCCCTGTATTAAACTCCCTTGGATTTTCTCAATCAGACTAGAGTTTGATTGACATCCGAAAACGCACTCTATTTCTAATATAGCACTAAGAGGTTCCTCGGGCTCAGATGTAACGTTCAGTCTGAACATTCTAGATCCAACAAATGTTGTCAATGCAAGACCATTTGATAGTATATCCGCACGTGCATCTTCGGTGCATACGGTAGCGACAATCACGACCATAGCGAAACAAAAAAGAAAACGTGTCATCATTAACATTTCCCCCTCGCCTACGCAAAAAAAATGAACCCACCACCTTGCATTATATTGTCTGAATAGGGCGCGATGCTTTTGGATTGAAAACAGAATCAAACGGCAAGATGTCTTTTTCATTTAAATGTATTGGCTCTGAATAAACCTCAGCACCATCCAACATCTCTCGCCCAATGATATCAAGAGAAATTACTTCCATAAATTTCCAAACAACACATTCACCGTCCATATTTTTATATTGAGCCTCATTGTGCTCGCCGATGGAAATTGCCTTAATAAACGCTGTTTCAAAATCCTCAGATTTAAAAACAAAAACACAGTCATTCAGTGTCTTGCCACCTAAATTTTCAATCATAATCACAAATCTTAATTTTGCGCTAAACCATGTTCTCTTACTCATTGGCTGCTATAGCCCCATAAATATTTTATTTTATACACTATCTTCGTAACGCACCCCAGCCGGTCTGGGATGCGCCACGTCAGGATCCTTGTCCCCGTCAAACAATCACAATGTCGAGCGGTGCCAAACCCGCAACCCGTGCGGCCAAGCGATCGCCCGCAACCACGGCCCCAACCCCGTCGGGCGTGCCGGTATAGATGAGATCGCCGGGGGCAAGGGTGATTTCCGCCGATAAATGGGCGATGATGTCGGCAACCGGCCAGATCATGTCATCAAGAGCACCGTTTTGGCGCACGGCATCGTTGACCGCGAGCGTGATCGACCGACCGGCAAGTCCGCCCGACAGATCCGCCTTGGGTGTGATCGCGGCAATCGGGGCGGAATGGTCGAAGCCCTTGCCCATATCCCACGGATGCCCCTTGGATTTTGCCGCCCCCTGCACGTCGCGGCGCGTCATGTCGAGACCCACGGCATAGCCGAAAATATGCCGTTCCGCATCCGCCGGTGCGATATCGGCCCCGCCGGTGCCGATCGCAACCACCAATTCGATTTCATGATGGAAATCCTTGGTCCGGCGCGGATAGGGTACACGTCCGTCAGTCACCAGCGCGTCGGCGGGTTTCGTGAAAAAGAACGGCGGTTCGCGCGACGGATCATGCCCCATTTCACGGGCATGGGCGGCATAATTGCGGCCGACGCAAAAAATCCGGCGAACCGGAAAGACGCCGCCGCCTTGAACCGGCACGGTCGGCACGATCGGTGTTGGAATGACATGCGTCTCTGACATTGCTTTTCCCCCTGGTTTTTCGCGTCAACAAGTCTAACCCGCATAGGGCCACGAAACCGCCCGTTTTAAAAGAGGGTCTTTTGTTCTGGCGCGGGGCTTTTGCGTTTTTTGGCAGGCGGTTTCGCCCCCCCGGTCTCCCC
>DAISJD010000105.1:0-10550 GCA_036821645.1 Aliidongia sp. | reverse complement strand
GTATATTTTTTTTGTAAAAAATCTATACATTGGAAAAAATATTTTATATTTAATGACTTTACCAATATAGGTCGGAGTCAAAGGATAACGCTTGAGGGTTTTATATAAAAAATTAAATAATCTCATTTGAGAAAATTTTTTAACCAAAGGCACGATAAGTTTATATTTAAAGACTTTTCCAACATAGGTCGGCGTTGGGGGGTAGCGGTCGACAAAACGACGACAAATCGCGACAAATCCTGGCCCACCGACCGCCTTGAAAACCGGCTTCGCAAGTTTGTACTTCAGCACTTTGCCGATAAAATCAAGAGACAGCAGATCATGCCGCTCAAATTTCTTCAAGATATGTTTCACACGCACGATCACGTCAATTTCGTCCAAAGCCAATCAAGCTTACATGCCGATTACACAAAATTTTAGCCTGCCCATCTATGGTAGAATGACGTAATAAGGTTAAGAAAAATTGAGCATTTGGAAATAATTTTACCCGACGACAATCAAACCCCATCGCCGATCCCCCCATCATCGGGGTATGGTGCCGACGCATCTTACAATACATCGGCAAACCCATGCTTGACTTGTTCAAAAAAACGATACCCTAAAGAAAAAAACAATAGTGAATACAGAAAAAATAAAAACCATGCAAAAGGGTGTGAACAGTCACCATACCAAATTACATCCTGATAGACATAAATCATCATACTAAATGGATTTAAGGCGATAAGAATCTGAAAAATAAATGGTAGATTGACCTTAAAATACAAAACCGGACTGATAAAAAGAGCTAAGCTTAAATAAACACTGACAAAATCTTTTAAATCCCTAAAATATGGGCTAGCAGCAGATAATAAATATCCAATGCCAATCATCATAATAAATTGCATTATCATAATAAATGGCAATAACAAGATAGACCAAAATAAAAAACCATTGGCGATTAATCCATAGATAAAGATCGAGACCATACCAACGATCAAGGTAACCATACTGGCCATTGCCGCCGAAATCGGCAAGACTTCGATCGGGAAAACGACCTGTTTTACCATTCGGGCATTGGCCGTAATCAAGCTTGGTGCCTTGCCTAAAAACTCGGACATGACCATCCAAGGCCCGAGCCCAGCCAGCAAAAACGTCGTCTGGTTCAATGGATGTGCCGGATCGAAATCGTAAGCCCCATTGAAAATCCTGCTGAACACAATAACATAGATGATAATTTGGAGCAGAGGATGCCCGACGGTCCACGCAAGGCCGAACACCTGCCCCGCATAGCGTTCGGCAAGATCGCGCCGCGTCAATTCAACCGCCAATTCCCATCGTGCGACGATCAATCGCCATAAGGCCAGCAGGGCCAAAACATGTCCATGGGGATTTAACAGCCGTAATACCATCACCACCGCGTCCAATGGAAAGCACCGAAAACGGCATCGGTCGGTCGGCCGCGCGCCGATACCTCCCACACCAAACACCCGAACAGCATACCAAAACAAGCGGGTGTCGGATCAGGGCTGCACCATTATCCCAGACGCCTCAAGGCGGCAAGACATTTAATCCTTGCAGGATCCACAACCGACACTCTCGAATATCACTGTATCGCGGAATCCCCGCTTCATGCTAACAGTCGACAGATCTGGATCCTGGATGAAGGGCGACGAGCCGAATGTGCGGAATTGCCGGTATTGTTGATAAAACCGGGCTTTTATCACCCGATATACTTGATTCCTACGTCCGGCTCATGGCCAATACCATGATCCATCGGGGGCCTGACGATTACGGGTTTTGGACCGATCCGAACGGGTTCTGCGCCTTTGCCCAGCGCCGTCTCGCCATCATCGATACGAGCAGCGGCGGCCATCAACCCATGGTATCGCAGGATGGCCGCCACGTCCTGACCTACAATGGCGAACTTTATAATTTCCACGATCTAAAATCCATTCTGGAGGCCAAGGGCCATCAGTTTTCCAGCCGGTCCGACACCGAAGTTCTCTTGGCGGCCCTCGTCGATCAGGGCGCTGCGGTTTTGCCCGATCTCGACGCCATGTTCGCCTTCGGCTTCTGGGACAGCAAGGCCAAGCATCTGTTGCTCGCCCGGGACATGTTTGGGGAAAAACCGCTTTATATATACGAAACACCGGAAATTTTGGCCTTTGCCTCAGAATTGCAGGCGCTGACCGAATTGCCCCAGTTCGATGCGACAATCGATCAGGAAGCCATCGCCAACTATCTTTGTTTCCAATATATCCCGGCCCCAGGCTCGATCTATCGGGCGGTAAAAAAGCTGCCGCCTGGATCGGCCCTTGATCTCGCGGTCGGTGGCGAGAGCCGCCTTACCGCGTATTTTCACTTCAAAACCAGCGCCATCCATCAGTCCAACCGTACGATCGACGATCAGGCCGACGAATTGGATGAAATCCTGACCCGAACCATCGAACGCCGCCTGATCAGCGATGTGCCGCTTGGGGCGTTTTTATCGGGTGGCGTCGACTCGACCGTGGTCGCGGCGATGATCGCCCGGAAGCTGGGCCGTTCGCTCGACACATTCTCGATCGGTTTTTCCGGTCATGCCGATTCCGAACATCTCCTCGCCGCCGAAACGGCCGCACATCTCGGCACCCGGCATCATGAACGGATTTTGATGCCCGATGCGCTCGATCTCGGGCATGCGATCGGGCGCGCCTTGGACGAACCCAACGCCGACAGCTCCTGCCTGCCGACCTTCCTCCTGTCCGGCTTTGCGCGCGAACACGTCACAGTCGCCCTTTCCGGCGACGGCGGCGACGAGCTTTTCGGCGGCTATGGCCGGTATTTTTCGACCGTCGACGAAGAAAGCCGCCAGATCCCCGGCTGGACCCCCGGCGGGGCCTATCTGTCGGACCGGATCCTCGTCTATCCGGAACGGGTCTTGAGCGAGATTTTGGGCACCATCCCGCCGGGCCTTGCCCATACGCTCCAGACCGAACGGATGCTGTTGGACGAAGATCCGCGCCCGCTGGTCAATCGCCTGCGCGAGTTGGACGCCCGCCACTATATGCCCGGCGCCGTCTTGGCCAAGGTCGACCGGATGAGCATGCGGCATTCTCTCGAGGTGCGGGCCCCCCTGATCGGGCGCGAGGTCGCCCATTTCGCCATGGGCCTTGCCGCCGACGATTGCTACAAGGCAGGCACCAGCAGCGGCAAAACCGTCTTGAAACGGGTCGCCGAACGCTATGTCCCGCGCGGGTGGCTCGACCGACCGAAGCGCGGGTTCGGCCTGCCGATGGATGGGTGGGGCAAGGCGGCCCTCTTGCCCACCACCCGCACCCTCGTCCTGTCGCCGCAAAGCGCCCTTCGCCAGTTCATCGATCCCACCCGTCTCGATCAGTTTTTGAAGACACAGGAACAAAATTTCAGTGCCTATCGGGTCTGGTCTTTGTTCATCTTAGAAACCTGGCTGCAAGAACATCCCTATCAAGCCCTTGAGGCCCCCCTGGGTGCCGTCCGCCCCACCCAGAGTGCGGTGCCCCGGACCATGGTGCCGTCGGTACCTGCGGCACCACCAAAACCCGGCGTGACATCCTGGCTCAAACGCTTGTTCGGACGGACATCGTCATGATGACGGCATCGGCACCGATCGACCAAACGGTGATCAGCGCGCACGGCATCACCAAAATGTTCAAGATCTACCAACAATCCCGCGATCTGTTGCAGGAATTGCTGACGGGTCGGGACCGGCATAAAAGTTTTTGGGCCCTGAAAGGGGTGAGTTTCACCGTCAATCGCGGCGAAGTGGTCGGCATCATGGGGCGCAATGGGGCCGGCAAAAGCACCTTGCTCAAAATTCTGGCCGGCACCCTCACCCCGACCGACGGGACGGTCGCGATCAATGGCCGGGTCAGTGCGATCTTAGAATTGGGCAGCGGCTTCAACCCGAATTTCACCGGCCGGGAAAATGTCTATATGGGCGGGCTGTGTGCCGGGTTCAAACGGTCGGAAATCGATGAGAAATTTGACGAAATCGTCGATTTTGCCGAATTGGGGGCCGTGATCGATCAACCGTTTCGCACATATTCGACCGGTATGCAGGCACGGCTCAGTTTTTCCACCGTCATGGTGGCCGATCCTGAGGTTTTGATCGTGGATGAAGCCCTGGCGGTCGGCGATGCCCGGTTTCAATTGAAATGTTTCGATCGGTTTCAGCGTTTGCGCGCGCGGGGTAAGACCGTTTTGCTCGTCACGCACTCCGCCGAGGCGATTACCGCCTGCTGCGATCGGGCCATCCTCCTCGATGGCGGTGCCGTGGTCAGCGACAGCGACCCCAACACGGTCACCAAGATTTATCATCAGCTTCTGTTCGGCACCACCTTGAGCCAAAGCCGAGCCGAACCGACGCCCGCAACACCGGCACCCCATGCGCCGCCAACGGCACCGCTGACCGTACAGGCATCGACGGGCGCAGAACCGACCGACCCCACCCGCTATGGCGATAAACGGGTTGTGCTTGAAACGATCAGTCTCGCGGACGATGCAGGCCATCCTGTCGGTGCCGTGGAAACCGGCAAGCGCCATCGCCTAATCTGTCAGGCTCGGATCAAGGGCGATGTCGCCTCGCTGTGTCTTGGGGTCCATATCCGCGATCGGCGCGGCTTCGAGTTGTTCGGCTGCGATACGATCACCGTCTGCGGCAAAGGCACTGTGCCGATCCCACCGGTTGGGGGGACCGTGGTCTTCGATCTTTCCCTCGATATGCATATGGGGGGTGGGGTCTATTTCTTGACGGTTGGGCTTGCAGAAGAAGACGGCACGAAACTAGACATGTGGTTCGATGCGCTACAATTCAAAGTGCTCGCCACGCCGAAGCTTTACCACGCCTCGAAACTAAATCTTTACCCAGAATTTACGATAAAAACCCAAGAAATTATGTAAAAATCAATATAATATTCTTATGCACTTAAGAGAATAGATCAATTCATATTATATTTTGTGCAATTTATTTTATTTATTTTTAATCTCTTTTGCGCTAAAGTCACTCTTGCCCGCCTTCGGACGTTCTTCTCGGTATCGACTGAGTTCACAGGTATCTCTGATTGATGATCAGTGGCAAAGGCGCGCCTCTTGCCGTGTCTCTTTGGGATAATCGACAATCATGACGGTCCGCACCATTCCCCTGAACGCCGTGCCGATGGAATCGCCCCTGCAACAAAATGAGCCGGGCGTCGATATCTTTCAAGTTCTCTATGGCAATAGCGGCCTGTCAGTCGTCACGGACGGCACAAACCTTGAGGCCCCTCATCTGCGCAAAGCCTATGGGCTGCTGATGGAAAAGCGCGGCACCCGCCCCTTTCTCAGCCGCCAGGATATCGACCCGATCGAGCTTGCCTTCACCTTGCCCAATATCGGCCTCGTCGATGTTCATCGCGAACCTCTGCGCTTCTTTCACCGACTGGCCGGGACCAATTGGCGGCCGATCTGCGGCTTTGAACCGCAAGGTACATGGCTCGACACATGGCCGCCGCATCAACAGATGATCATCGCCAATAGCTATCGCGCCGTACTTGAAACCGGGCAGATCCTGACGGCGCAACGGCGGATGCTGTTGGATAAACGGCCTTTTTTCTATGAGGTTCTGTTAATCCCCTTGTCGAAGGATGGGGTCGAGATCAGTATGATCTTCGCGGCGATCGGCCCGTTTACCAAGGCCACCCCTTAAAAGCCCGCGATCCCACGGGCGGTGTGCCCCCTTTCTTGCCCGCGAGGCCCCTGATGGTGCGTTGGATCAGTTCACAGTCGCGCTATGAAACCGAGATCGGCTATAGCCGCGCCGTCGTCGCGGGCGGGTTCGTCTTCGTATCCGGCACGACCGGATTCGATTATCGCACGATGCAGATTGCCGATGACCCTGCCGTTCAGGCCGAAACCGCCCTTGACACGATTGAAGCCGCCTTGGCCGAGGCCGGGGTCGGTTTGGATGCCGTCGTCAGGGTCCAGTATATCCTGCCGAATCCGGCCGATTTCGAACCGTGCTGGCCCGTGTTGCGCCGCCGGTTTGCCGTGGCGCGCCCGGCGGCCACGATGATGGTGGCGGGGTTGCTCGACCCGCGCATGAAAATCGAAATCGAGGTGACGGCGCTTGCCCCGCCCGAGCGGGCCACCCCCTGACGCTGCCATGATAAAACGACACTATCTAACTGCATCCCTCATCGGGCTCGCCTGCCTTGCATCACAACCCGCAACCGCCCATACGGTCTGCACCATCCTTGCCGATGGGGCGAATGATCGGATCTTGCGGCAAGAAGGCTCTTGCGCGGATCGGGTGACGCCCGCCTCGACCTTCAAACTCGCGATCAGTTTGATGGGGTATGATACCGGGTTTTTGCAGGACGAAACCCATCCGGCCCTGCCCTATCAAAAATCCTATCCGGCCGCGATCCCGGCATGGCGAATGACGACCGACCCGTCCACCTGGATGAGCAATTCCGTGGTTTGGTATTCGCAACAAATCACCCGCCATCTGGGGATGGCCACATTTCGGCACTATGTCGATGCGTTTGCCTATGGCAACCGGGATGTATCGGGCGATCCCGGCCGCCATAACGGGTTGACCCGCGCCTGGCTTTCGTCGTCGCTGGCCATTTCCCCCCTCGAACAAATCGCCTTCCTGCGCGCGATCGTGACGCGCCGCCTGCCGGTTTCGACCCATGCCTATGCCATGACCGACCGGATCACCCGGATCGAAACCCTGCCGTCGGGGTGGGACATCCATGGCAAGACCGGCACCGCGTTCTTGCGCCGCCCCGATGGGGGCCAGGATCCCGATCACGGCTACGGCTGGTTCGTCGGCTGGGCCACCCGTGCCGGCGAAACCCGCGTCTTTGCCCACCTCATCCAAGATGACGGGCCGGAACCGGGCTATGCCGGGCCGCGGGCACGAGATCAATTTTTAACAGAATTACGTACAGTTTTTTTAATTTTAAAATGAATTTAAATAAATTCTTAAAATTTAAATATTATCTTTGAATTACATGATTGCATTAGATGAGAGGAAAAAGATGTTTGGAAATTATAAAAAACAATATCGTACAGGGGATAAAGTAGAAGAATCTGGAATATACTCTATAAAATATGATAATAGCGATAAATGTCAAGGAAAATACCATGAAATAACCTGCGTGGTGGGGAAAAAATTCCCCCCAATTCATTGCAATACTCATAATGATTGTAAGGAACGTTACTATTTCACCTGCGTCAGACCAGCCATACATCTCACCGATGAAGGAGACTCTGTCGGCTAACAGTTAGCACCGATAACGAGTCTTGATGATCAAACAGCCAATTGTGCGGCAATCCCTTCGATCGCCGCACCACCTGGCCCCTTGATCAATCCTTCAACGCATAACCCGGCCAGGTTGCCGGGGTGGCGCGGCGATATTGTTTGGCATAGTCCGGGGCGACCCCTAACGTTTCGGCGGCATGCACGCCCCAGCGCGGATTTTCCAAGAAACCGCGTGCGACCGCGATGAGGTCGGCCTGACCCTCGGCCAGGATCGATTCCGCCTGATGGGCGCCCACGATCATGCCGACCGCGCGGGTCGGAAGGCCGGTTTCGCGCTTGATCGTCGCGGCCAGCGGCACCTGGTAATTGGCGGCGACGGGGATCGCGATGCCGGGGGCGGCACCGCCACTGGACACGCAAACGTAATCATAACCGATCTTTTTGATTTCCTTGAGGAAAATCACGGTTTCTTCGAGGGTGAGCCCCCCATCCGCCCAATCGGTCGCACTGACCCGGATGCCGAGGATGCGGTCGGCCGGCCAGACATCGCGCACGGCGCGGGCGACATCGAGGGGAAAGCGCATCCGGTTTTCCAAAGAACCGCCATAGCCATCCGTGCGATGATTGACGAGCGGGCTTAAAAACTCGTGCAGCAGATAGCCGTGGGCGGCGTGGACTTCGACCGCCTCATACCCGGCGCGGGCGGCCCGGCGGGCAGTTGCGACGAAGGCATCGCGGATGCGAATCAATCCGGCCGCATCAAGGGCCTCGGGGGCGGCGAAATCCGGGTCGAACGCCGCATCGGACGGCCCGACCGCGCGCCAGCCGCGCGGTTGATCCGGCAGAACCGGCTTTGCCCCGAGCCACGGGGCCGGGGTCGACGCCTTGCGCCCGGCATGGGCGATCTGAATGCCATAGGCGGGTGTGGTGGTCCATTGGGCGAGGCTCGCGCGCAAGTCGGCAAAGGCCCGTTCCTGGGTGTCGTTCCAAAGGCCGAGATCGTCGGCGGAAATCCGGCCTTCGGGCGACACGGCCGTCGCCTCCAACACCACGAGGCCGGCCCCGCCGAGGCCCAACGATCCCAAATGGATCTTGTGCCAATCTGTCGGCACGCCGTCCACGGCGCTATATTGGCACATGGGTGCTACGGCAAGACGGTTGGGCAACGTGATACCGCCCAGGGTCACGGGGGAAAAAAGCAAGCTGGTCATGGGATGATACTCGGTGAGACGGGGATCGGTCTTGTCAACGGGCCGGGGAATAACCCTTGCCCAACATGCAATTCATCAAGATCTGACTGGAATTTTCCGACGAATAGGCGTTGGTCGCGGTATTTTCGACGCTATAGACGCCGCGATTTTTCCAATCGGCCCCGCGCGAGGCCACGATATCCGTGTCGATCGATCGATCGCGTGCCGTCGCAGCCCGGGCGATCGACCGGCAATCTTGGAAATCGGCGACCCGTTTCGCATCGGGCGTGTCGGCGCGTTCGTAATTGCTCGCCCGACCGGAACAACCGGCCAGGATCACGAGAGACGCAAGAACCAGATATGCGCGCATCAAACCATCTCCGCTCGTCAGACACCGGCGACCTTCCGGGTGCCCTGACACCACCGTTACACCACCGTGAAACCACCGTCACGCACCGTGACAAGAAATTCTTTACAAATCCACACCATTCCGCACCGAACGGCAACTGAAACTTAACAGGTTTTCCGCTATCGTCATCTGATGAAATCGATCCGGCCCTTCTTCTTTTGTCTCTCGTCCCTGGCGATCTTGTCCGGTTGCCATGCCGTTGACCCGTGTGACGAATTTGCCCCGCCGCGCAGCCGCCAAGTCACGGCCTGCCCGGAAAAGCCGGAGGCGGAAAAACCGGGCAAACCGATCCGCTATTGCTATAGCAGTCTGGGTCAGGTCGATTGCTATACCGAACCCCAGCCGGGACGCACCGGCTATCTCGGTTCCGGGTCGTAAATCCCCTCACCGGCTGCCCCGTGCCCTCGGGTTTCTGCTGCGAGTCGCGCCAGAACCGCCGCGCGGGACCGGTCGTCCATTCGCGCCCAACCGGCGATTTCCGCCACCGTGCGCCGACAGCCGATGCAAACGAGGCCCGCCGCATCCAGGGTGCAGATCTTGGTGCAAGGGCTTTCGAGCCGTGCGTTCTGAGACCGTGTGTTCATCGTCCCTCGTTTCTTCGAGCATCGATTTAGGCCCCGTTTGCATGCGGACAAGGGGGGCCGGTCAAGAATTAGTGGGTGGGCGACCGGTGGTCTTGTTCGGCGCGCGAAACCCGCCGGGCGGCCAACATCGCCGCCACCCCGCCCAGCGTGACGAGCACGCTGACCGCAGAGGCCGCCGCCACCAACGGCGTCAATGTATAGCGCAGATTGGGCCATATCACCTTGGGCAAGGTTTCATAACCGGGCGGGGCCAGAAAGAGGGCCAGAATGACCTCGTTCGCCGACAGGATGAAGACCCCGACGAAGCCCGCCAGGATGGCGGGGCGCATCAAGGGCAGCCACACCCGGCACAGGACCCTGACCGGACCGGCACCGAGCCCGCGCGCCGCCAACAGAAGGGCGGGATCGATCCGCCCGGCCCCATCGGCCAGAAATATCACGGCGACCGGCAGGCCCAACACCCCATGGGCAAGGATGAGGGGGATCGGCCCTTCGGCAAGAACGGTCTGGCGCACCACCGGCAAAAGCGCCATCGCCACCACGACCGGCGGCAGAACCAGGGGGGAAAGCAGGGCCGCCCAAATCCAGGTCCGGTGGGCGGGCATGAGACGATCGAGCGCCACGATCACCCCAAGACCGGCCCCCGTCGCAATCAACCCCGAAAACGCCGCCATCACGAGACTGTGGCGCAAACTCCCCACCCATCGGTCATCGGCGAAAAATTCGCCATACCACCGCCAAGACCAATGGCCGATCGGCAGTTCCAGCAATTCCCCCGGCGCAAAGGACAGCCAGACCGCAAGGCCGAGCGGCAGGAGGAGGACCATCAGGCCAAGCGCCACGAGCGCGCCAATCCCAAGCTTCATAAGGGCACGCCGCCCCGCCGGATCAGGTGCCGGGCAAAAAGCCCCAAAAGCCCGACCGGGATCAGGGCGATCGCCATGATCAGGGCTTCGACCGCCGCCGCCGGTTGGTTTTGATTGTCGAAGCTTTGCCGTTGGATATCAAAGGCCAGGGTAAATTGGTCCGGCCCCCCCAACAGAGCAGGACCCGTGAGGGCGCCAAACCCGAACATGAAAGAAAGTCCAAAGGCGGCGACGAGTGCCGGGGCCATCAGGGGC
>DAISJD010000104.1:0-10655 GCA_036821645.1 Aliidongia sp. | reverse complement strand
GGCCGGGCGGTTGGGGTTGCGACCCTGGGCGGGCGCATCGTGCGCGCGCGGGCCGTGGTCTCGAATCTCAACCCCAAACTCTTGTTCGGTTCGATGATCGACCAAGGGGTCTTGCCGGTCGATTTCAAGAAGCGGATCAAACAATGGCGCTGCGGATCGGGAACGTTTCGCATGAATGTCGCCTTGAGCGCCCTGCCCGATTTTACCTGCCTGCCGGGTGAAAGTCGCGCCGAACATCATACGGCCGGGATCATCATGGCCCCAAGCCTCGCCTATATGGACCGGGCCTATCACGACGCAAAGAGTTTCGGGTGGGCGCGCGAGCCTATCGTCGAACTCTTGATCCCCTCGACCCTGGATCCGAGTTTGGCACCACCCGGCCAGCATGTCGCGAGCCTGTTCTGTCAGCACGTGGCCCCAACGCTTCCCAACGGACAGTCTTGGGACGATCATCGCGAAACCGTGGCGGATCTGATGATCGAAACGGTCAATCGGTTCGCCCCGAATTTCAAGGCCAGCATTCTCGGACGCCAAATCCTGAGCCCGCTGGATTTGGAACGAACCTTCGGACTCGTCGGCGGTGACATCTTTCATGGTGCCTTGAGCCTCGACCAATTATTTTCCGCCCGACCGATGCTGGGCCATGCCGATTATCGCGGACCCGTCCCCGGCCTCTATCTCTGCGGATCGGGAACCCATCCGGGCGGCGGCGTCACAGGGGCACCGGGCCACAATGCGGCGCGCGAGATCCTGCACGATTTCAAGCGCGGTCGTTTGAAACAGGCTTAAGACGGATAGTTTTTGCATTACGCGGCCGAATGGCGCAAGCTTGCCCATCGGACCCGCCTGCACGGTAGGAGAGCCATGATGTTAGTCGTCACGACGGAAACCGTCTCTGGTCATGTGGTGCGAGAAACCCTAGGCCCCGCCTTCGGTGTCATCGTGCGCAGCCGGGGGGCCGGTGGCAACTTGGTCGCCAGCCTGCGATCGATTTTCGGCGGCGAGATCTACGAATATACCCAAATGCTGGAACAGGCCCGTCGTCAGGCAATGGATCGGATGGTCCAGAATGCCCGCATGATGGGGGCCAATGCCGTCGTGATGATGCGGTTCGATTCATCGGAAATCGGCACCAACATGAGTGAGATCGTCGCCTACGGCACGGCAGTGGTCATCACGCCCGATACGCCATAAGCGGTGCCGGTTCATGCGGGAAGATTATTTTGAAGTGCGCATGGCGATTGCCGCCTTGGCTGCGATTCTCGTGGCCTTAGGCGCTGCGACGGGAACCATCGGCGCGATAATCGGCGGCGGCTTCATTTTGGTCGCCCTTGCGGGCGAACGGGTGATCGCCGTCCCAACGGAAAAACGAAATCCAGGTGTCGATTTTCATCCCACAGATGAAAAATTCATCGATCCGGTATCAGCCAAACCCGTGCAGGTCTATTTCAACCCAAACACGGGCGAGCGGCGTTACATCGCCCTGCCCACCCCTCATCAGGTCCATCACCGGGACTAACCTGACACCTGTGGCACACGATCACCCCCCGTGGATAGCAAACGCTACCGCCGGGTGCAGCCGTCGCCGGTGCATGCAGCAATGGCTGGGATCTGTTTTTCGCGGATCCTCAAAACGGGGGCATCGCCGGTCAGCACGACATCCACGACCCGCATGCCGGGTTGCTCGGCAAGGGCAGGAACGGCGACCGGCTTTGCCGGAACCGAACCGTGGGGGGGCATGAGGCGGGCCATGGGTACGACGACCAGCGTCGCAAGGCCGAACAAGATAATCCTGGTTACGAGCGTGTACATCGTCATGGCAATCCCCCAGAGATCACGCAACGGATCAGTCTTCGGGTGGGACGGTCACGCCACTTTTCTACCGGATCATGCGTGGCTCAATGCACCCTGCCCGTCCCATTCACAATCAAACATCGGCATTCATCCATGCGCCCAGACTTGCAGACAGATCAACGACAACCCGACGAGCGCCCATAGCGCAAGCGTATATCGGCGATGATCGGTGGCCTGGACGGCCCGAACGGCAGCACGGGGACGGGTTCGCATGATGACGATCCTCTCTTCTTCCAAGGGCGACGCATCGCATAGAGACCGAGCGCCAGCACATCACAGCCACAAACGATGGAACGCACCCTATCCCAATCCCATCGACGGGACTTTGATCCAAATCATGACCTTCATGATTCAGCATGAATCCTGAAGGTCAACGAGCCGTTAATATTTTTCGTCCTGCAGGGAAAAATTACGGCCGAGTGCCGGGGAAGCAAAACGCACCCGTCAGAGCGGGGGATGATCGAGCAAGGTATTGGAAATATTTGAAGAAACCGGCTGTAGTGGCTCGTTGATGATTTCAAACCGACCGCGCCCTTGGAAATAACGCCGCATATTTTCCCGGGTGCCGAAAAGACTGGGGATTTGAGAGTGATAGCAAGAAAATGCGGAAATTTTCTTGGCAATCTCCGGCGGTGAGAGTTCGATCTTATGGGCATTCTTTAAGAATTCAGTGAAAAAACCTTCAGGATCCTCATAATAAAATTCCGCATAAAAAAAGACATTATAGCCTTTTTCTTTTAATATTTGCCCGGCTTTATTGGTAATGAAATGATCGACATGGTTACCGATACCAAGTGGAAAATAGAATTTAATGCTATCTGACGCAAAAATTTTCTCGATTTCTTGGGCGATTTTATGGGCCAGTACGGCATCATCAGGATGCGGTTCTTTGAAAATTGCATCAAGGGTTGGATAGCAAGGATCGTTCTTATGGTCGAGCCGATAAAGCGCCTCTGGAAAATCGAGCATTCTTTGTTTGGTATTCAAGATCCGACACGCCGTCAGATCTTCCCGGCGCCGAACCTTGACGGCCGGGTGATAGCCCCATGCGGCATGAATTTCCCGTGCCAGCGACGATAAGGGCGATTGCTCGTGGCCGCCGAAAATCGTGAGAATTTCCGTGTCATGCCCCATGACGACCTGTTGGGCGATCGTCCCGCTGATCGACCCAACGACATCATCAAAGTGAGGAGAAACGAAGACAGTCAACACGAAAGGCGCAACCTCCAAACAGGATTAATCTATATCAGGATCTGACAGGAATACCGAAACCTCTTTGACCGGAAGCCCCGTCTCGATGAACATGCCCCTTAACCCTAGGTCGTTTTTTAAACGCGACCATGCTGTGAGCATATGCTAATAAAGCATTAATCATTAAATTATGTTAGGGGATTTATCGCAACGCGCTGTCACCATCCTGTGATCCAAGGACGTGCAAAGTATTCTGAAAAAATGGCAATATTTTGTTTTATAAGAACATGATACGTTTTTATAAAAAATTAAAAACCAACCCTCTGCTCAACTTGTTTGAGCCGTTATTTCTGCAAAAGGCCCGCTACTTGTAAAGCGCGGATTTTCCGTTGCATAATCGCGTTCAAATTTTATCCCGATATTCCCGTCCTTATCTGCTGAGATCGTCTCATCACCGGCACGACGATGGACCGTTATGCTGCAAGCAGATTTATATACGCAGCGAAAGCCAAAACCTTGGACTTCTGGTGGAAAAAGCGAGAAAAACCCGGCCTTGCGACGCAGAAGATTATTGATCTGAGTCGCCGATTGACGCAATTCGCTATAGAGGAACGACCGGGGGTCCGATAATTTAGGGCCTAAAATCAAGGACAGGGACAATGATCCTTTCGGTTGATTGGAATGAATGACCGGATCATTGGCCAGAAGTTGCGGGTCACTCGGAATTGTGACGATTCCTGCGGCGTTGACGGCAATTTCGATCCGTTTGCCCTGCATTTCGATCCACAACTGAATGGGTTGATTTGTGGCTTTTTCACTGGTCAATTTGACATTCAGCAAGACCCGATCCCGTTCAAAATCGGGGACGGATTCAAACGCGCCCAAAACCGCCTTCAAACGGCTCATCGGGATGGAGGCCGTCTCGCCGGGCTTCTCGGCACCGAGTGCTGCGAAACCGGATGCCAAAAACGGGCTCAGCACGAAGAGACAACAGACAAGGAGGCGACGCCGAGTAGAATGGATCATCTGGTGTTTCCAAGCCAACTTTCTCTGGCGATCATGACAGACTTCAGGACGAATTCTTGAAATTATAGAGTTTTGTGCCGTCTGGTTCCAAGGACGCCGTGATGAAAAGGTAACACAAGAGACGGTTTCGCCGGAGTCTGAAACGCCTCTCATTCTCTTAACCCTGACCGAACCATCGCCATCTTAGCGTGCCGCCGAATGATGTGCAAAGCCCATCCTGTTATACGACCTGTCGCGATGAAACGGCACCGTACGCCCTTCTGACGCCACATCGCACACAAACGGGTGACGCGCAATTTTCAAGCCGATTTTCGCGAAAACCGGCTAAAATGGGCAGTACCCTGTCTTACGGGGATAAAGGCGGTTCAAAGGGCACATGAATGATCCTACGATGGCTCTTGGTGGCAGGCTTGCTGTGCGTCTCGTCGCCGGCAGCACGGGCAGCGGATGCAGACGACAAGCCCTGCACCCTCGATCAGGCGGTCGCCCGCCTCATGACGATGGCACCCGATTCGTTCAAGCAGGATGTCCAAGCCGGAACGATCAAAGACCTCTTGCACGATCATGAGGATTTGACGGCCTGGGTTCGGACGATCTGGATCAAATACGGCTGTCTTGCCCCATCCTTCAACGCGATGGGGATCGAGCAGGTCGACGACATGGCGACGTTGATCATGGAAAGCTTTTGGCACCAAGTCCATGCCATCCCCTATCCACTTACCGAGCGAATCGACACGCTGCGCAAGACGACGGCAGCCCGCACGATCCCGACCGCCAAGAGTCCCCGAGACGGGGCCAGGATCGCCTGGGTCCTGATCATCGGCGAAGGCCCGCAATCAGCCCATCTCGGCATCAGTCTCAGCGATGAAAGCTATTGGCACTATACAGAGGCGACAGGGCCGCAACCGGCGAATGACGACGATAAAAAAGCGCTCGACGCCCTTCGGGTGCGCTGGCGGGATTTCGGTCTCACGCTCGAAGATCTGAAAAAAAAGCAATGACGGATCACGGCACCGCCGGTTGATAGGGCGTCACCATCCCCCGGTCGGTGATAATGAAGTCGAGTCGCTCATCCTCTTCGGTGTAAGGGACGGCATCGACCTTCTGTCCGGCGAAGGCAACGCCGACGGTGATGACCTGTTTTTGACGGCGCAATCCCCAAATGGTGCGATCATAGAATCCGCCGCCGTAACCCAGTCTGCGATGGGTCATATCGAAGGCCAACATCGGCACCAACACGATATCCGGCACGATCAGCGGATGTTCATGACCCGGCTGTTCGGTGCCGAACTGACCCGGGACGAGTGGCTGGCCCGGCTCCCACTGACGAAAGATCAAGGGTTCACCCCGCCCCAGAACCACCGGCATGCCCAATGTATGCCCAGCCTGAAACGCAGCGTCGAGGGTTGGCAACACATTGATTTCATTGCGAATAGGCTTAAAACCAGCCAAAATGGCACCGGGATATCCGCGTAGAAAATCAAGTGCATGGTCCGCCAAGGCTTTTGAAGCCGATTTTCCACCGGCATCGTAAAGCAAGGCGCGCACCGACGCCGCTTGCCTGCGGAGCAATATTTTTGCCGCTGCAATCTCTGCGTTGGACGCTTCAGGCATCGCGTTTCCCCATGCATTCGAGAGCACGAACAAGCAGGTCTCTGAGGAGCCACCTCGGCCGTTGGCCTTGCCGAACCCTCGTGGCCTGCTTGTGCAGGTGGGAGCCGTATAACGATGCCACGACACCGCCAGAGACAGCCCCCGCGAGGATGGTCATTGGCCCCGGGGTTTGAACGACCTGACGCACCAGGCAGCTCCACCTGTCTTAGTTAGTCCTTAACGAGTAAATCCGCAATGACTTCGATCCGCCCAGTCAAAAGATCGATTGCCTCGGCCAGCAAAACCTCGTCTTTATGCTGAAGATCTGGGGATGCCGTAACCGAAGATGGTGAAGCGGCAGCATTTTTAGCCAGGAGATCGCGTTTTTGTGGGGCCATTTCCTGTTGCTCCAACCGACGCTGGGCCTGTGCCAGTTGGTTGCGCAGCGCCTTGATCTCTTCGCGTGAAGCGTCAAGTTTGGAGTCGGCCTTGACCAAATCGTCCGCCAAGAGAAGGGCGGCCAACACAATCTGGCGCGCCTCCCCGGCGGACGGCAAGCTTTGCTGGAGGGGCGACAGTTTCGTGTCGAGCCGGGCGGCGAGGCTCTGAACATGGGCTTCTTGGCCTGCGTCGCACAGCAGTTCGTAAAGACGACCACCGACCCTGATCTTGATTTGCGGCATGGGCTCTCTCAACTCCCCAAAGCGGTTTTGACCTGGGCCAAGGCCGCCTCCAAGCGGCCCCCCAGTTCCCCGGTCGCGGCGATGAGCGCTTCCCGCTCGGCATCGAGGGCGGCCCGTGCCGCCTCAGCCGCTTGCGTCGCAGCCCCCTGAGCTTGGCGCTCCGCGTCATAGTGCGCGCGCAGGGCCTCGATCGCCGCCAGCCGCCGATCGGCCGCCCCTTGAAGCCGGTCGACCGCCGCGGTCAAACGGCCAACCGCATCCTGCAACTGTGCCACGGTATTGATCCCCCCAAACGGTGCCTTCTCATCCAAGCGTTACGCCGGGCGAAGCTTTAGCGTCAAGCGGCCATTTCGAACGCGGCACCCCCCAAGACGCGCACCGCAACCGCCATTTGGCGGTGCGGTTTTGTGCCCCCCGCCATCCATGCATGCCCGCCGCCCGGCACGTGCGTGCTCCTCGCAGTTGACCGGGGACGCGGCGTCCTGCATGACGGGGGTGGATCTTCGCACAGTCAGCGCTCGGCTTGCACGATCCCCCCACGCCGCGAACCCAAGATACACGAATTTTCCCGTTCACCGGCGCATGGCTTTGCCGTATGCGCTTATGCCCCGACCCCTCTTGAGAGATAGTGATGGCCAGTCCCGATCCCAGCGCCCAAAACCAGGCAGATTTATCGCCCATCGCGACCCATCCGGTTTACGGACCCATGGCGAACGCGTTGCGGGCGCTGGCGATGGATGCGGTCGAAGTCGCAAAATCGGGTCATCCGGGCATGCCGCTCGGCATGGCCGATGCGGCGACGGCTCTGTTTCGCGACCATCTGAAATTCGATCCGCTCGATCCCGCTTGGCCGGATCGCGATCGATTCGTGTTGTCGGCCGGGCACGGGTCCATGCTGCTCTACGGATTGCTGCATCTGACGGGTTACCCCGCCGTGACGCGTGATGAATTGAAGCGCTTTCGCCAACTGGGCTCTCTCACCCCCGGTCACCCGGAATATGGTCATACGCCCGGCGTCGAAACCACCACGGGCCCCCTGGGCCAGGGGCTCGCCAATGCGGTCGGGATGGCGCTTGCCGAACGGTTGATGCAGGCCCGGTTCGGGTCGGATCTGGTCGACCACTTCACCTATGTCATCGCCGGTGACGGCTGTCTCATGGAAGGGATCAGCCACGAGGCGATTTCGCTCGCCGGGCATTTGCGTCTCGGCCGCCTCATCGTTCTCTGGGACGATAACAGCATATCGATCGATGGGGCCACGGGCCTCAGTGTTTCCGACAATCAATTGGAACGGTTCGCCGCCTCTGGTTGGCACGTCCAACAGGTCGATGGCCACGATCCCGAAGAAGTTTCCGCCGCCATCACGACGGCAAAGACGATCGGCGATGCGCCGTCCTTAATCGCCTGCCGCACCGTCATCGGTTTCGGCGCCCCGGCAAAGGCCGGGACCAGCAGTGCCCATGGGGCCCCCCTCGGTGCCGAAGAAATTGCGGGCGTGCGCGCCAAGCTCGGCTGGACGGCTGGCCCGTTCGAGATTCCCGATGCAGTCGCGGCGGCATGGCATGCGGTCGGGGCCAAGGGTGCCGGCGCCCGTCAGGCCTGGCAAGCCCGGCACGGCGCCACCGATCCCGATCGGCGGGATGCGTTCGACCGTCAAATCGCCGGTGATTTGACCCCCGGTTGGGATGCGGCGATCGCCAGCGTCGCCACCGCCTTTGCCGCCAATCAACCGACGATCGCGACCCGGCAGGCCTCCGGCGCCGTGCTGGAGGCTTTGGCCCTTCACATGCCCGAATTGCTGGGCGGTTCTGCCGATCTGACCCCCTCGAACAACACCAAGGCCAAGTGCCAAATCCCCGTCGGCCCCGATGCCTTCACCGGCAGCTATATCCATTACGGCGTGCGCGAACATGCCATGGCGGCTGCCATGAACGGGATTGCGGTCCATGGCGGCTTCGTACCCTATGCCGGGACGTTCCTGGTCTTTTGCGACTATAGCCGCCCGGCGATCCGGCTTGCCGCCCTCATGGGGGTGCGGGTCGTTCATGTGATGACCCATGATTCGATCGGCGTCGGCGAAGATGGTCCGACCCATCAGCCGGTCGAACATCTGGCGGCGTTGCGCGCGATGCCCAATCTTTTGGTGCTGCGCCCGGCGGATGCGGTTGAAACGGCGGAATGTTGGGCGATCGCGCTCACCCACCGCACAGGGCCGTCGATCTTGGTGCTATCGCGGCAAAATACCCCCGCCCTGCGCACGGATGCCGACGATAACCGGTCGGCCAAAGGGGCCTATGTCTTGATCGAGCCTGCGACCCCTCGGCAAGCTACCCTGTTTGCCACCGGCACGGAACTGGCCGTTGCGGTGGCAGCCCATCGGGCCCTGGCCGCCGACGGTATTGCAACCGCCGTCGTCTCCGTGCCGTCCTGGGAACTCTTCGCGCGCCAGGATCACGCCTATCAGAGCGCCGTTCTCGGCACGGTGAAAAACCGCGTCGCGGTCGAAGCCGGGCTGTCGTTCGGATGGGAACGGTTCATCGGCACCGAAGGACGCTTTGTCGGCATGCCGGGTTTTGGTGCCTCCGCCCCGGCTGGCGACCTTTACCGTCATTTCGCAATCACGGCTGAGGCGGTCGCAGCGGCGGTCAAAGCCGGGCTTTGAAGCACGGCACGAGTTCGCAATCCTGGCGGGTTTAAGGGCTCATACCCACCCGCAGGGATAGGAGTCGGCGCGCACGGGTCTCAACACAGACCTGTCGTCTGTGCTCCTGCGTCCCCCTCGCACTGACACGCCGTTTCAGGTAAGAATCGGCAGCAATATCTTGACTTTTTGCTCGTTCGGAGTTGGAAGCGTTATGGCTTTAAAAGTTGCAATCAATGGTTTTGGCCGGATCGGCCGTCTGGTTCTGCGCGCCATCATCGAAGCGGCCCATGACGATGTACAGGTGGTCGCGATCAACGATCTGGGCTCGGTCGAGGCCAATGCCCATCTCCTGCGTTTCGACAGCGTTCATGGCCGGTTGCCGGTTGCCGTAACCCATGGCGATGGTTGGATCGATGTCGGCCATGGCCCCATCCGGGTGACGGCCGAACGCGATCCGGCCAATCTCCCCTGGGCCGAACTCGGCGTCGATATCGCCCTTGAATGCACGGGAATTTTCACCACCCGCGAGGCGGCGGCCAAGCATCTGGCCGCCGGGGCGAAGCGGGTCTTGATTTCCGCCCCCGCCGACGGGGTGGATGCGACGATCGTGATGGGCGTCAATCACGATGCCTTGTCATCGGGTCATCACGTCGTCTCGAACGCGTCCTGCACGACGAATTGCCTGGCCCCCGTCGCCTACGTCCTGCATGAGGCGGTCGGCATCGCCCATGGCTATATGACCACGATCCATGCCTATACCGGCGATCAGAATACGGTCGACACCCTGCACAAGGATCTGCGCCGGGCGCGTGCCGCCGCCTTGTCCATGATCCCGACCTCGACCGGGGCGGCAAAGGCGGTCGGCCTCGTTCTGCCAGCCCTGAAGGGCAAATTGGATGGCACCTCGATCCGGGTGCCGACGGCGAATGTGTCCTTGATCGATTTCTGCTTCACCGCCGGGCGAGACACATCGGTTGCCGAACTGAATGCCGCCATGGTGGCCGCCAGCCAGTCTGCGCGCTTCAAGGGGATTCTGGGCGTCAACGACCAACCGCTCGTTTCGGTCGATTTCTGCCATGACAGCCATTCTTCGACCTTCGATCTCACCCAAACGGTCGTGATGGAAGGCCGCTTCTGCCGGGTCTTGTCCTGGTACGACAATGAATGGGGATTCTCGAATCGCATGATCGATACGGCCCGTGCCATGGGGCGGTTGCTCTGATCCATGCCGGGTTCCGGTTCGGGCCGCAACACCCGAGCCGGAACCCGAACGGCTCATGACAAGAGACGATCAGAATCGCCGTCGCACGTTTCCAGTCACACCCCAAGCATGACACAAAGGTGAAAATCCGGTACAGAGATGCTGAAAGCGCGTCCCATGTCCGCGCCGCGTCAAGATGAGGGGACTGTATGAGCGAGATCGGTCCGAAGCGGCCTTTATTTCAGCAAAGCCCGATCCTGGCCGGATTTGGTATTGCCGCCTTCGTTTCGGCGGCCTTTCTGATCGGTCTCAGTCTTTGGAGTCAGGTTGGCGGCAAGGCGCCCGAACGGACGAAAGGGCCGGTCGGCTTATTGCCCGAATCAGCCAATCCTTCTGCATCGTCACCCGTATCCGCCCCGGCATCCCCACCCAATCCACCCCTGACGCAGCAAGCCCCCATCCC
>DAISJD010000103.1:0-10810 GCA_036821645.1 Aliidongia sp. | reverse complement strand
GCTGGGGACTGGGGGGTTTGGGGATGTTGGCGACGATCGTGATCTATCGCCGCAAGGGTCAGCAAGTCCCTCGTATCGAAGGAAGCCTTACGGCGGCTGAAGAGAAAGCCCCGGCCATGCACGCCATAAAGCATGGCCGACATCGAATTTTTTTATGGCATTTAAGTGCAAAATCGGGGTATATCAGGCGTCTCGCACCGGATGGCCTTGGTCGGTCCCGGTGTTGACGCCAGATGCGGGCGTGGTGGAATTGGTAGACGCGCCGGACTCAAAATCCGGTTCCGCAAGGAGTGTCGGTTCGAGTCCGACCGCCCGCACCATGATGATAAAAAATCAATCGTCATGTTATTGTTTTACCTATAGTGGAATGTTCGTGCGCCGCAATTTGTGGCGCTTTTTTTTATGCCCATTCGCTTGGTATCCCTTCAGAACTATCACCAGGGCGCGGAAAAATTGTGTAATTTAAAAATATAAAAAGGGTCTTTTTGCTTATAGAATTTCATGAGATAGTCCCCTTGAAGAAAAAGCAAGAAGCTCGGGGGGACGAACAGATGGACGATATGGCCGCACAACGACAGGCGTCCGCGCACGGTGCTGTCAATGCCAATCTATGGCAGCGTATCATGAGCATTGAAATCGGGATTATGCCGCTTCCGATTTATTGCCTGTTGCTGGGGCTGATCATTGCCTTCTACAGTATTGGCAAGTTGCCGACTGAAATTAGTTTTTCTATTGCACTACTCTCGGTTGGCGGGTTTTCCTGTAGCGAGATCGGTAAGCGTTTACCCTTTCTGCGCCAGATCGGGGCGGCGGCGATCTTGGCGACTTTTCTGCCATCCTATCTCGTCTACGCAAAAATTCTGCCCGATCCGATCATCAAAAACGTAACCGATTTCACCAAGGCAAGTAATTTTCTCTATCTCTTCATCCCGTGCATTATCGTCGGCAGTATTCTCAGTATGGATCGCGCGACATTGATTGCGGGGTTCGTCAAGATTTTCGTTCCCCTGGTTGCCGGAACTGTGGTTGCGGGCTGTGTCGGAACCCTGGTTGGGGTCGCCGTCGGGTTCGAGGCGCGCCATGCCTTTTATTTTATCGTCGTCCCGATCATGGCGGGTGGCGTGGGCGAGGGGGCGATTCCGCTGTCTGCGGCCTATGATGGGGTGATCCCGCTGCAAGGCGGTGGGTCGATGCTGGCAAAGATCTTACCCGCCGTCATGTTCGGCAGTTTGACCGCGATCGTTTTTTCCGGGGCCTTGAATGCGGTGGGAAAACGCTATCCGCATTTAACCGGCAATGGCCTGTTGCAGCCCCAGGATCCGGCGCATGCGACGCGTGATACTGTACCGCCACCGGCTGCACGTCGGGGCTTGCCGAGTGTGGATGTGACGGCGGTTGCCGCTGCCGGCGTTACGGCCGTTGCCTTTTATCTCATCGGGTTGCTCGGCAATAAACTTTTCGAGGCCCCGGCCCCGGTCGTGATGCTGTTGGTGGCGGTGGTGGCAAAATTCTTCAAGTTGTTTCCGCCGGTGGTCGAAGATGGCGCCTATATCGTGTCGCGGTTTTTTTCCACTGCCGTAACCTATCCCTTGCTGTTTGCGATCGGAGTTTCCTTGACGCCTTGGAAGGATCTGATCGGGTCTCTCACCCCCGCCTTTGCGGTCACGGTTATTGCGACGGTGGCCAGTCTGATGGCGACCGGATGGTTCGTCGGCCGGTTCGTCGGGCTCTATCCCATTGAGGCGGCAATCGTCAATGGTTGCCATAGCGGCCAAGGCGGGACGGGGGACGTTGCCATTCTGACGGCGGCAAACCGGATGTCGCTGATGCCGTTCGCTCAGATCGCGACCCGGATCGGCGGGGCCGGGGTGATTACGCTCGCGCTTCTGACCTTTCGGTTGTTTTATTGAGGGCGCATATCATCGACGCATGACGGCGACTTCGGGGGGGCTGAGGTCGCCGATCGGCTTGCCCCCATACCTGAACCGGTTGGGATCGCTCACAAATCCCCAACCGAAGGCGATGCGCGCTCGGCGTGGCGCATCGCCGCATAATCCGTGGCGAGTGCGACCATGGTCGCGGTCAGATGGTCGATATCGGGGTCGGTGATGGTGAGCGGCGGTGTGGCATAGAGGATGCGTCCGAACGGGCGCAGCCACACCCCCCGTTCGATCGCGCGGGCGCGCAGCCAGGCCGTATCGAGGGGGTGATCGAACTCGATGACGCCGATCGCCCCGAGGCTGCGCACATCGACCACGCCGGGTAAGCCGCGACAGGGGCCGAGGACGTCGCCGAACCAATATTCGATGCCCTTGGCCTGATTGACGGCACTACCATCGGCGAACAATGACAGTGAGGCGTTGGCGGCGGCGCAGGCAAGCGGGTTCGCCATGAAGGTCGGCCCGTGCATCAGGGCGTGGGCCGGGTCGTCGGACCAGAAGGCCTCGAACACGGATGTCCGCGCGATGGTGGCGGCGAGTGAGAGCGTGCCGCCGGTCAACGCCTTCGACAGGCACAGGATATCGGGCACGATCCAGGCCTGCTCGACCGCGAACAGACTGCCCGTGCGGCCAAAGCCGGTCATGATTTCGTCGGCGATCAGTAAGAGCCCGTGTTTTTTACAGAGTTGGGCTAGGGTCTTCAGGGTTTCCGCCGCATGGAACAGCATGCCGCCCGCCCCCTGGACCATCGGTTCGACGATGACGCCGGCGATGGTCGCCTGATGGGTCTGGAACAAGGCGTCGAGTTCGGCGATTTTTTCCGGGCTGCTGGGCAGATCGGCCAGAATGTTCCGGGGCACATAGGCCCCGAGCCGGGCATGCATGCCGTCTTCAGGGTCGGTAACGGCCATGGCGCCCAGCGTGTCGCCGTGATAGCCACCCCGGAACGCGACGAACTTGTGCCGTCCCGTAACGCCCTTGTTCAGCCAATATTGCAGCGCGATCTTGAGGGCGACCTCGACCGCGACGGAGCCTGAATCGGAAAAAAACACGTGGTTGAGATCGCCCGGCGTCATCATGGCAAGGCGGGCGGCCAAAGTTTCGGCCGGTTCGTGGGTCAGGCCGCCGAACATGACATGGGGCATGCGGGCCAATTGCTGGGCGACGGCGGCGCGGATGACGGGGTGATTATAGCCGTGGCACGCCGTCCACCAAGAGGATACCCCGTCGATCAATTCCCGCCCATCGGCGAGTTTCAGGCGAACCCCATTGGTTTCGACGACGACGGGGGGGGTGGGTGCCGATTTCATCGCCGCATAGGGCCGCCAGACCGGTCCGGCAGCCGTGATCGGGCGGTGATCGGCACCCGCACTCATGATGCCGTTGCCGTGCAGGCGGTTTTGGCCTTCGCCGCGCGCGGCGCAATGCCGAGTTTCGCGAACAAGGCCATATCCTTATCTTCTGCCGGATTGGCGATCGTCAGAAGCCGCCCGCCGAAAAAGATCGAATTCGCCCCGGCGAGATAGCACAGGGCCTGGGCCTCGTCGCTGAGTTCTTCGCGGCCCGCCGACAGGCGCAATTCCGTTTTCGGCATGGCAATGCGGGCGACGGCCAGGGTGCGCACCAATTCGAACGGATCGAGTTTTTCCGAGCTCCCGAGCGGCGTGCCTTCGATGGCGCCCAGCATATTGATCGGCACGGAATCGGGAACCTCGGGCAGGGTGGCCAGCGCATGGATGAGACCCGCGCGATCCGCCCGGCTTTCTCCCATGCCGATGATCCCGCCGGTGCAGACATGCATGCCAGCGGCGCGCACGGCGGCCAACGTGTCGAGCCGATCCTGATACGTCCGGGTCGTGACTACATCGCCGTAATAATCGGGCGACGTATCGAGATTGTGGTTATAATAGTCGAGCCCGGCCCCGCGCAGGCGTTGGGCCTGATCCGGGCGCAGCATGCCGAGCGTGACGCAGGTCTCAAGGCCGAGGTCCCGCACCCCTTCGATCATGGCGCAGACCTGATCCAATTCATGATCTTTCGGGCTGCGCCAGGCCGCCCCCATGCAATAACGCGTGGCCCCGGCGGCCTTCGCCCGGCGCGCATCGGCAAGCACGGCATCGACCGGCATCAGTTTCGTCGCCTTCACCCCCGTCTCATAGGCGGCACTTTGGGCGCAATAGCCGCAATCTTCGGGGCAGCCGCCGGTTTTGATCGACAAAAGCGTCGAGAGCTGGACCTCGTTCGGATCGAAATGCGCGCGATGCACGGTTTGTGCCCGATAGAGGAGATCGGCAAACGGCAACTCGAACAAGGCCGCAATGGCGGCCACGGTCCAGGGGGCCGTGTCGGTGGCGCTGGGGGATATTGCCGGTGCAACGGTATCGGGCACGGTCACAACTCCAAAAAACGAGACTGAAACCGGGACCATAAAGAAGAATGGCCCGCAAGAAAAGGGGCTGTGCGCTGATCAGGGGCGCATGTCTTGCCCCTTGACGACGGGCCGATGCTTGGTCACGGTCTCGTCATGACATCCTTAACCGATTTCGCCCGACAAAAGCTCGCCACCCTCGACGATCAGGGCCTGCGTCGCAGCCTCGCCGTGACAGAGTGGCACGATGGCGTCACCGCGATCCGCGACGGCAAGCGCCTCGTCAGCTTTTGCAGCAACGATTATCTGAACCTCGCGCGCCATCCGGCGGTATTGGCCGCCGCATCCGAGGCCCTGCGCACCCACGGGGCCGGGGCCGGGTCGTCGCGTCTCGTCACGGGCAATCACGTCCTCTATCCCGTCTTGGAGACCCGTCTTGCGGCTCTGAAAGGGACGGAAGCCGCGATCGTCTTCGGCAGCGGTTACCTCGCCAATCTCAGCATCGTGCCGACCCTGGCCGGGCCGGGGGATTTGCTGCTGGTCGATGAATGGGCCCATTCTTGCATTTTGGCCGGGATGCATCTCTCGGGGGCGACCCGATCTCTCTTTCGCCATAACGATCTCGACGATTTGGAACGGGTGCTGCGGGCCGAGCGTGGGCGGCACCGCCATTGTCTCATCGTGACCGACCGGGTGTTCAGCATGGATGGCGATCTCGCCCCGATCGAGGGGCTTGCCCGGCTTGCCGCCCGCTTCGAGGCGTGGCTCATGACCGACGATGCCCATGGCACGGGCATTCTGCCGCCGCTCGACCCCGAACAGGTGCCGTTGCAGATGGGCACCTTGTCGAAGGCGCTCGGCAGTTACGGCGGCTATCTCTGCGCGCCGCGCGCGGTGGTGGATTTGATGTATAGCCGGGCGCGCGGGTTCGTTTATACGACCGGCCTGCCCCCGGCCTCGGTTGCGGCGGCGGTGGCGGCACTCGATGTGATCGCGGCCGATCCGGTACTGGCCTCTCGCCCGATCCAGAATGCCCGCACCTTTGCCGCCGCGTGCGGCTTGCCGGAACCGACGAGCCAGATCGTGCCGGTGATCATGGGCTCGGCGGCGCGGGCGGTTGCGGTTTCGTCGCATCTTGCCGATGCCGGGTATCTGGTCCCGGCCATCCGCCCGCCGACCGTGCCCGAGGGAACGGCACGGTTGCGTCTGACATTTAGTGCGGCCCATCAAGAGGCCGATCTTGCGGGTCTGGTGGCCGCCCTCCGCCCCCATCTTGCCGAGAGTTTTCGATGACGCAGCGGTTTTTCGTGACGGCGACCGGGACCGATCTCGGCAAGACGTATGTGACGGCGGCCCTTGTGGCCTTGGCCCGCGCCAAGGGGCGCTCGGTCCGGGCGGTAAAACCCTTGGCGAGCGGCTTTGAGCCTGATCTGCCTGCGGCCAGCGATGCGGCAACCCTGATCGCGGCCCTGGGCTTGGATCAGGGCCCGGACCAGGCCGACGACACGATTGCGGCTGTATCGCCCTGGCGGTATCGGGCCCCCTTGTCGCCCGACATGGCGGCGGCGCGCGAAGGCGGGACGATCGATGTGCCCGGCCTCATCCGGTTCAGCCGGGACGTTTTGGCCGGTCCCGAAGACCTGATCCTGATCGAAGGGGTGGGGGGGGTCATGGTGCCGCTCGATGGGGCCTTGACGGTACGCGATTGGATCGCGGCCCTCGGGGTCGAGACGATCCTCGTCGCCGGGTGCTATCTCGGTTCCTTGAGCCACATCCTGACGGCACTTGAGGCGCTCGTCGTGCGCCGGATCCCCGTGCATGCCATAGTGCTCAGCGAAGGCGGGGCGGGCGGTCAGGCCCCTGTGCCGCTGGACGAGATCGTCGCGTGCATCAAGCGTTATTGGGATCTTCCCGTTTTCATCGTTCAGCACCGGTCCGGGGTCCAATCCTGGCGGCAGGCCGTCGAACTTGCCCCCCTTATCCTCTGATTTGTCGGAGTCCGATCATTTCCACCACCGCGAATTCGCTCAGCCTGCCCGATGAATCGGTGGGTTTGACCGCCTATCTTGCCCCGGAAGGGTTTTTGCGCCCCCTGATGCAGGAATTGGGGCCGGGGGCCGTCACCTATGACGATCGCCTGATCTTTGCGCCCGGACCCGCCCGTCCGGCCTATTGGGCGCAAAATATCTGGTATGACGTCGAACGGATCGCGATTGATTCGATCAAGGATGGGGCCCGGCAATTGCGGGCGCGCCAACGCAATTGGGCGCTTTGGCCGATCGGTCATTTTCGCCGGGCCGAGCTTATTCAAGAAAACCTGCCCCATGTCGGGGCAAAACCGATCGCTTTCCCGGACCCGATGCCGACCGCCCCTTTGGGCTCATGGACGTTATATGGGCCGGATCTGATCCTGGCGGCGGGGCGCTGCGCCAGTCAATTTCGCCATGGCGAAGTGAGTTTCGTTGAAAATCGCGCGCTGCCGCCGAACCGGGCCTATCTCAAACTGTGGGAAGCCTTCACCGTGATCGGCCGCTATCCGGGGCCGGGTGCGCGCTGTCTCGATCTCGGGGCCAGTCCCGGCGGTTGGACCTGGGTCGTGCAAAATCTGGGGGCGACGGTCTTGAGTGTGGATAAGGCCCCGCTCGACCCGCGCATTGCCGCCTTGCCGGGGGTGACGTGCCGCGAAGAAAGTGCGTTTGCCTTGGACCCCGCCGCGATCGGCCCGGTCGATTGGCTGTTGAGCGACGTGATCTGTTATCCCGAACGCCTTCTCGACCTCGTCAATACCTGGCGGGCGAGCGGGCTTGCCCGCAATTATATCTGTACCGTGAAATGCCAGGGCGAGCCGGACCCGGCGATCTTCGCCGCCTTTGCCGCGATCCCCGGCGCATCCCTGCGCCATCTTTATCACAACAAGCATGAACTGACCTTCATCCTGCTGGATGCCACCTGACGCGTAAGTCTAAGGAAAAGCGCCATGTACCTGCCACCGGCCTTTGTTGAGGACGATCTCGCCACCCTGCATCAGGCGATCCGGGATGGGGGACTTGCTACCCTGATCACGGCATCCGGTGGCGAGCCGACTGTCTCGCACCTGCCGCTTTTTTTGGCGGCGGATGAGGGGGCTTACGGCACGCTTTATGGGCATCTGGCGAAGGCGAACGGGCACGGAGCGGCCCTGCGGGCGGCGGGGCGGGCCCTGGCCGTGTTTTTAGGGCCAAACGCTTATGTTCATCCCGGCTGGTATCCGGGTAAGGTCCGCCACGGCAAGGTGGTGCCGACCTGGAACTATGTCGCCATTCATGCCGAGGGGCCGGTGCGGATGATCGAGGATCCGGCGGGCTTGCGGGATCTCGTCTCGCGTCTCACCGATCGGCACGAGGCGGGACGGCGGGACCCGTGGCGAGTGGATGACGCCCCGGCAGAGTATCTGGCGGCACAATTGAAGGGCATCGTCGGTTTTGCCCTGACGATCGAGCGCTTGGTCGGCAAATGGAAACTGAGTCAGAACCGATCGCGAGAGGATCAGGCCGGTGTCGTGGCGGGCCTTCGTGCCGAGGCTGCCCCCACGGCGTCTGCGGTGGCCGATCTCATGGGGCGGCGGTTGGACGAAACGGACGACCCCGATGGGGGGCCGCCCGCCTAAGGGGTGCGTTATCGATTGGCGAGTTCGGCCAACCGTTGCCAGCGCGCGGTCGAAATGAAATGGGCGTAAACGGCGGCAAGCCAGCCGCGTTTTTTCCAATCCAAGAACACGTCATCGGGCAAGGCATTGAATTTTTCTTCCGAGATCGTGGCAAAACCGGCAATCTCGGCGGGTTCGCCCGTCTTGCCGTCGATCCGGGCGCGCTGTTCTTCAAGCAGGCCCGCATTGCGCACGGCGGCGGCAAATTCTTGGGTGCGTTGCAAATCTTCGTGGATCGCTTTGCAGAATTCCATCCGTTCTTGCAGCATGGGCGTAGGCTTGCCCATGTCGAACAGCCGGTTGCTGCCCCCTGTGCGCAGGATGGCGGCCGTCTGGTCGGCACCGAGATAGAGCTGGCCGTCGTCATTTTCGATCCAGATGAACGGATAGGCCCGCAAGGTGGCGGGAATATAGGAATCCTGCCGCCAAACCCCAGATTTTTGAATGAACGGGTTATGCCCCTGACGAAAGGACAGGATGGCCAGCACTGTCGGGATCGGATCGATCGAAAAAACAATCGGAAAATGGGCGCAGGCGGCGGAAAATTCCCCAACGCAGAGGGTTGCGGCACTGAGCGAGCGGGCAAACGTGAAATCCGGGTGCGGGGCAAGACTGAGATTGGAATGCATGACCGCGTCAAGGGCGATGACGTTTTTATAGTAACTCATTGAAAAACCACCACGATTGCCTGAAAACCACCTTGATGCGACCGGTTTCGTGCCCGCTTCTTTGGTGATTGGTGAAAAGGGCGGCCATGATGGCGCGAACGCGGCGACGATACAAGAGGCGAGACAGACTGTGCCTGTGCCACGCGGCGGACCGGGCAGATCCTTAGGAACTGGTAAGAATGTTTGTGCTATGGATTGTGGCCATATTGTGAAATTTTGCTTCTAGGCTTGAGTTTAAGACAATTTCAGGTGTATGTTGATGTGTGGGGTAAAACGCAAGAGAAGGGCCGATTTTCCTGGTTTTCCCTGTTATTTTTGCCGTTATTTACAATTTAAGATTGTGTGATATCCGGCGTTCAGGACGATCGGTTGGGCTGATGGTTGATAAAGGATTAAGAGTAGGCATGAAAAAACAGGGTCAATTTCCGCGCGCACGGGCGGTCGGTTTGTCGGACGGTTCCTGTGTCGCAGTCGGCCGCTGGGTTTCTCTTGGCTTTCTGCTGTCCGTTGGTCAAGCTGTCGCTCAAACGGCACCCCCGGTGGTCCTGCCGCCGTCGATCGATCCGGGTCGGCTTGCCGATCAATTGAAGAGTCCGCTGCCGCCGGCGCGGGCACTCGATGTCGAGGTGCCGGAACCCCAGCGCGCCGTTCCGCCCGATGTCGCAAAAACCATCAGTTTCACCCTGACCAAGGTGACGGTGACCGGGGCGACCGCCTATCCCGCCGCAGCCTTGGAAGGGTTGATCGCGGGGCGTGTGGGGCAAAGCGTCAGCTTGGCCGATATTTATGCCCTGGCCGATCAGATCACCAACCAATATCGCGATGCCGGTTATCTGTTGACCCGTGCCGTGGTGCCCGCCCAAAAGATTGGGGCGGACGGCATGGTGCGCGTACAGGTGATCGAAGGGTTCATCGATACGGTACGCATCGAAGGGGATACGAGCCCGCTTTTGGCGGCTTACGGCGAAAAGATCCGCCAATCCCGCCCGCTTACGGCGGCGGCCCTCGAACGGTATCTGCTGTTGGCCAACGAAATCCCCGGCATGCAGGTCCAAAGCGTGCTCGAACCATCGAAAACGACGCCTGGGGCGGCCGATCTGACCTTGGTTGCCAAGCGCAAATTGATCGATGGCAGTGCCGGGGCCGACAATCGCGGCACCCGCTTCATCGGTCCTTATCAAGGCAATGTGGCGCTCAATGTAAACAATGGTTTGGGGCTCGACGATCGGATCGGCGTGCGCTATGCCACGGCAAGCAGCGTGCGGGAATTGAACTTCGTCGAGGGGTCTGCCCATATCCCCTTGGGCAGCGAGGGTATCGCCCTCGATCTCTCCGGCAATTATACCAGTGCTCGGCCCGGCTTTACCCTGCGCCCGTTCATGCCGCGCAGTACCGGAACCGAGGTGACGGTCGGGGTTTCGGTGCCCGTGATCCGCACGCGCAGCGAAAACCTGACGGTCGGCACGGCGTTCGATTATCACGACAGCAAGTCGGTCTTATCGCCGCCGGGTCAGGATCTGCCGCCTTCTTCGAACGACAAGACCCGCTCGCTGCGTCTTAGCGGCACTTACGATCGGGCCGATGCGTTCGGCGGTCAGAACAGTATCTCCGCCCAATTCAGTCAGGGTATCGATTTTCTGAACGCCTCGCGCCGCAATCGCCGCAATCCGTCCAAGGTGGGCGGCGAGACGGAATTTACCAAATTGTCGGGGCAAGTATCGCGCTTGCAGGATTTCGGCGGCGGGTTCGGTCTGTTGGCGGCGTTCGAAGGGCAAACTTCTTTCGGCGATTCGTTGCTGTCGGGCGAACAATTCGGGCTTGGCGGTCCCGCCTTCGGGCGCGCCTACGACCCGTCCGAGATCACCGGCGACGGCGGCATCGCCGGAAAGTTGGAACTGCAATATACCACGAGCGTCGATCTGTTCGGGCAGCGCGTCAGCCAGTTCTTCTTGAGCTATGAATTGGGCGAAGTGACGCGCGAGCGCAAATTGAACAATCAAACCCAGCAGAGTTTGGCGTCGTTCGGTGGTGGTGTGCGCTTTACCGTGGCGGAAGGGTTGAACAGTTCGATCGAGCTCGCAAAACCGCTGACCCGTGGGGTTGGGACCGAAGTGGGACGGGGGGCAGATCCGAAAGGGGTTCGCGTCTT
>DAISJD010000102.1:0-10887 GCA_036821645.1 Aliidongia sp. | reverse complement strand
GGGGAGCGACGCGATGTATATGTGCAAGTCATCGGCTTTTTTCGCGGCCGATCCGCCATGCGAAGGGAATTGTTGAATGCCGTCAGACTCATCGAGCCATCACGCGTGCACGCCATCCTTAAGCCCGGCGTTGACGGCAGAGACGGCCCATGATCCGTGCGGGCGCTGTGCCGCGCGACCGCTCAGCGTCTGTCGCGGCGTCGGGGACGAGCATCTGGCCGAATTGGCCGCCACGATCCAAACCGTGAAGCTGCCCCCGCGCGGCACGCTGGCGAGCGAAGGCGATGCGGCGCATCACTATTTCAACATCACCCAGGGGTCGGTGAAGATTTACAAACTCCTGCCCGACGGTCGTCAGCAAATCGTCGGGTTTTTGTTCGCGGGCGACTTCGTGGGCTTGGCCGTGCGCGACACTTATGCCTATTCGGTCGAGGCCATCACCCCGATCACGGCCTGTCGGTTCGAACGCAAGAAACTGGACGGGTTGCTCAGCCGCTTTCCCGATATGGAACAATTGTTGCGCGGGGCGGCGTTCGACGAATTGGCCGTGGCCCAGGAACAGATGTTGTCCTTAGGCCGCAAGAACGCGACTGAACGGGTGGCGGGGTTCCTGCTGCAACTTTCCCGCCGGGCCTCCCGCCTCGGCCAACCGGCCAATCCCGTCCACCTGCCCATGAGCCGCCTCGACATTGCCGATTATCTGGGCCTGACCATCGAAACCGTGAGCCGCGTGATCACCCGCCTCAAAACCGCCCGCACCATCCGCCTCAACGCGCCGGGGGAAATCGACCTCATCGATCTCGACCGGCTGAAAGAATTGGGCGAAGGCTGGGGGGAGCCGATCTGAGGGCGATGCCACACGCGATTGTCGGTCATAAGGAGTTTTTAATATTTATAAGGTTGTATTTCCCGCAGATGCTCACATATCGGCGGGAGATAGCGGGTGGCACGGCAAATCACGGAATATCGCGTCTTCATCGCCAGTCCGGGCGGGCTTGAAGATTTTCGGGCGCAGTTTGCGGAAATTCTCAATCGCTATAACCAACACGAAGCCCTCCCGCGCGGCGTGACATTTACCCCCGTTGGGTGGGAAGATGTGGTAGCGACAGTCGGGCGACCGCAAGCGGCAATCAACGAAGAATTGCGGTCCTGCGATTATGTCGTCTTCCTCTTCCGCGACCGTTGGGGCAGCCCACCCAATGGGGACGGCCGGTACACCTCCGGCAGTGAAGAAGAATGGGCCGTCGCCCAAGAAGAAAAAACCAAGGGCCAGATCAAGGATATCGCCCTCTATTTTTTCCCAGTTTCTCCAGATAAATTAAATGATACGGGACCGAAATTGGCCCCAGTCCTTGCATTCAAAGATAAGGTTATCAAAGAAAGAAACTGTCTTTTCAAAGAGTTGAAAAAAGATGAAGAGTTTCCCGATCAACTCCGGGGCAATCTAGCAAAATGGCTCAAAACCCATGACGCCAGTAACAGCCCGCCCGACCCGCAAACCAAGCCCGATCTCACGCCAGTACCGGAATCCTCAGAAAACCCGTTCGGCCATCTGCTGAACCGCGCCTACGAACTCGTCGAGGAAGGCCGTTTTGATGCGGGCCTTGCCTTTGTAGATGAATGCGCAAAATCTGCCTCTGATCCCGTGGTTCATAGCCGAAGCCTGCTCTTGAAGAGCTATTGCTCTTACATACTCAACCGACCGGAAGACTCCGTCGCTGCCTGTGAAGAGTTGATCGCCACTTATGCTATGACGACTAACAACGACCCTTCGATACGCGAACAAATAGTCTTGGCGTACTATAATAAAGCTATCGCTCTCGGTACGCTGAACCGGCCCAATGAAGAACTCGACGCCTATAATCAAATAATTTCAAAGTATGCAGGCGATACTCAACCTGCTATCTATGAACGCATCGCTGATGCCCTGATAAATCAAGGTGTCACGCTTGGGCAATTAGGCTACCGCGATGAGGCACTCAGAACCTATAATAAAATTATCACGACCTATAATAAAGATACAAAATCATCTATACGAGAAAAAGTTGCTAATGCACTCGTAAATAAAGCAATAACACTTGAGAGCTTAAATCGCCATGAAGAAGCACTTGATGCTTATAATCAAGTAGTTAAAATCTATGGTAAAGATGATGAACGAAATATACACCAACATATCGCTAGAGCACTCTTCAATATGGGAATGAGACTTGCAGACATGAACCGCACTGATGAAGCACTCAGCATCTATAACCAAGTGATCACTAACTATGAGAATGATACTGAACCCGCCATCTGCGAAGAAGTCGTAAGGGCTCTCATCAATAAAGGGGTTACTCTTAGCAGGTTAAATAAGTCTCATGAGGCGATAGACGTATACAACAAAGTTATCAAGAGTTACAGTGACTATACTGTACCCGGTATCCGCGAACAAGTCGCAAAGGCACTCATCAACAAAGGGGTTACTCTTAGCACGTTAAATAAGTTTGATGAGGCGATAGACGTATACAACAAAGTTATCAAGATTTACAGCGACTATACTGCACCCGGTATCCGCGAACAAGTCGCTATGGCTCACTTCAATGTGGGCGTTAGATTTGATGCAATGAAGCTCCACAATGATGCACTAGATGCATTTAGCCGAGTCATAAATATATATGGCGAGGATACCGAACGTGCTGTACGCAAATTGGTCGCCATGGCACTCATCAACAAAGGCTTTATACTGAGTAATTTGTGCAACTACGATGACGCTCGAACAGCCTTTCAACAGGTTGTAGATCAATATAGTGATGACCAAGCCCTACAAGAAATCGTCGCAAATGCCCGCACCAACCTGACACAAATAAAGCACCGTTAAACATCCCGCGTCCCCTAATTCCCCCCCGCAATGACCTCCAACGCCGCGCGCAGGAGGTCGGCCTCGTCCAGGGAGCCGTCCAGCCGGGTCCAGGTGATCGGGCCCAGGTCATAGTCGGCCTGGGCCGTGCGCACGGCCTCGGTTGCGTCGGAGACGTCGCCCAGGCGGGCGGCGATGCGCCGGTGGCAAAGATCGATCGGCGCGTCGAGCCACAGGCCCGTGAACGGCATATAGCGTTTTTCCGCCATGGCGGCGAACGAGGCCCGTTCTTCCGGGCTTGCCGCCACCGCATCCAAAATCACGCTCTGGCCCGCATCGAGGATGGCGCCGGCCTCGGCGCGCATTTGTTGATAGACCGATTGGCTGACCCCCGGATTATAGCCGTAACTGGGCAGCGGGCTTTCGAGGCCGACCCCCAGCATCTTTTTACGCAAGGCGTCGCTGCGCAGCACCCGCGCCCCCGGCATCCGGCCCACATGGGGGCCGAGCAGGCGGGCCAGCGTGCTTTTACCCGACCCGGATAGGCCGCCCACCGCGACCAACCGCACGGGGGCCGGGGCCAACAGCCGTTCGGCCAGATCGAAAAACCGCCCCCCGGCCGCGATCTTGGCCGCCGCCTGATCCCCCGATGCCAGATCGGCCTGGGTTAAGAGGACATAAGACCGGATCGCCGCCCGCATCGACAGGAAGAGCGGCATGAGGCCAAGCCCGATGCTTTCGCCCGCCCGGTCGAGATACCGGTTGAACACCCCGTTCGCCGGACCCGGATACCCCTTGTCCAGGAGATCCATCACCAAAAACGCGAGATCGTAGAGTATATCGATATTGGCGAGGCGATCGTCGAATTCCAGCCGGTCGAACAGAACCGGCTTGCCCCCCACCACGCAGATATTTTCCAGATGCAGATCCCCGTGACAGCGCCGCACCTTGCCCATGACCGACCGCAAATCCAACAGATCGGCATAATGGCGCAACCGCGCATGGGATTCGAGGTCGAGATGCCGCACCCGCGCCGGGTCGAAACGGCCCGGCATGGCGTTCAACAGGCCGAGGGTGGTTTCCAACACGGCCCTGACTGCCATCGCCCCGCCCGCACTGGGCACCGCCGGGGTGCGGGCGTGAAAGGCGGACAGCGTATCGGCAAGATCGCACACCAGCGCCCGGTCCAACCCGCCCCGTGCGGCCACCCGGTCGAGCCGGGCCTCGTCGGGAAACCGCGCCATGACCAACACCCAATCGACGACCGTCCCCGCCCCCTCGAACATCAAGCGCCCATCGGCCTCGCGCGTGATCGACCAGACCGTGCGGTAGAGATCGGGGGCCAAGATTTTGTTCAGGGTCAATTCCCGCAACAGGCAATCATGGCGCAAGGCAATGGTCGAATAATCGAGATAGGGATATTTCACCGCCCGCTTCAACTTGTAGGCGGAATCTCCGGTCAAAAAAACCCGCGCCGCATGGGTTTCCACCTGGGTGACCGGGGCCGGTGTGGGATAGCTTTCTGGATTTTCCAAAAAGGCAATGATTTCAGCCTGTTGATCGCGCATCCCATCACACCCTGGTCTTGCTGCATTGCGGCTATTCGGTCTTTAAACCATACCGCGCATCCTTATACCAGATTTCGCACCGCCCCCGCATCCGCCATTTTGTTTCAGGATCATGCCGCGTGTTGCAGCCTCGGCTGCTATCCGCCCCGCCGCCGGGTGAACGCGCCGGAGAGTTGCACCAGGATGATGAGGGCCGCCGCCGCCAGCAGCCAGGCACTGATCGGGCGGGTGAGATAGACCGACAGATCGCCCCGGGCCAGCAGCATGGCCCGGCGGAAATTTTCTTCCAGCATCGGCCCCAGCACAAAGCCCAGCACGATCGGGGCCATCGGAAAATCCAACCACAAGAACAAGGCCCCAATCATGCCGAAAACCACGACCAGCCCGACATCGAACAGGCTGTTATGGGTGCTGAACACCCCGGCGGCGATGAAAAACAAGGCCGCCGGAAACAGCACGCGATAGGGAACCCGCAACAGCCACACCCAAACCCCGATCATCGGGACGTTCAGGATGATCAACAGGATATTGCCGATCCAGAAACTGGCGACGAGGCCCCAAAACACATCGGGATGTTCGGTGATCAATTGCGGCCCCGGCGTGATGCCCTTGACGATGAGCGCGCCCAACAACAAGGCCATGACCGGATCGCCCGGAATGCCGAGCGACAGGGTCGGGATGAAATCGATCTGGGTCTTGGCATGGGCCGAAGCCTCCGGGGCCACCACCCCGGCCACCATGCCCTGACCGAATCTGTGCGGGGTTTTCGAAACGCGCCGTTCGAGCGCATAGGCAACGAAGGTGGTGATCGTCGGCCCCGTGCCGGGCATCGCCCCGAACAGGGCACCAACCCCTGTCCCGCGCAGCATCGGCCCGATGGATTGGCGCAATTCCGCCCCGGTCGGCCATAGATCGCGCAAGCGCACCAGGGCCGGACGCGGCACCGGCGTGCCGCGATTGACGGTCATCAGGAAATCGGCAACCCCGAACAGACCGAGGCAAAGGGCGGCCAAGTCGAGCCCGTCATTGAGATCGGCCACCCCAAAGGTAAAGCGCAAGGTGCCCGTATTCACATCGGCCCCGACGGTCCCCAGCAACAGCCCGACGAGGGTCATGGCAATGCCCTTGAGGGGGGCACCGCGCGCCATGGTCGCCCCCGCCAAAAGGCCGAGCAGCATCACGGCACTGATTTCCGTCGGTCCGAGCAGATAGGCCACCCGTTCGAGCGAGGGCGACAAAAACACCATCAACACGATCCCGACCGAGGCCGCGAAGAACGATGCCATCATGGTAAGCCCGATCGCAGCCCCGCCGCGCCCGGCGCGGGTCATGGGATACCCGTCGAGACAGGTCACGGCATGGGGCGCATGGCTCGGCAGATTGAGCAGGATGGAACAGATCGCCCCCCCATACATCGACCCATAGAAAATCCCCGCCAACATCAAGATGGCCGGGGTCGGCGGAATGACATAGGCCAGCGGAAACAGCATCGAAATCGTGGTCAAGGCCCCCATACCGGGCAGAACCCCGATGAGATTGCCGAGCACGACGCCGAACACGACCCAGGCCAGATTCATCGGCTGCACCGCAACGCCGAAGCCGAACCATAAATCCATCAGGGCTGAATGCATGGTGTCAAAACCATCTGAAAAGAGGCAGTTGCAGGCCGAGCCCATAGCTGAAGACCAGGGCGGCCACGAGGGTCAACACGATCGCCATCAGGGCGCCGTCCTTGAGGCGATTGCCGGGATCGCCCAGGGCCGCAATGAACACCGCCAAGAAGCTGGCCGGGGCGAAACCGACCGAGGCCCCGGCGGCGATGAAGGCGACGAGCCCGCCCAGGATGGCGGCCGCCCCACGCAGGTCGGGGGGCCCAACGGCGGCATGACCCGCAGCCCCCTGCGGCCTATCTTGCACCGCCCCTGCAGGCGTTCCGCGCGGCGCCGCACCGGTCCGCCCTGGCACCGCAATGAGGCAGACGCCGACAAGGGCGATCAAGACGCCGTAAACCGTCGGCATGAAGCCGGGCCCCATCCGGCTCGCCGTGCCCAGGGCGTAATCGCCCGCCGCCTTCGCGACGACGCCGCATCCGACGACCGCCAGCACAAGGCCGCCGATCCGATCCTTGGTGCGCGGGCTCATATCGTTTTTGTGCATTCTCTGTCACTCCGACGGCGCAAAACGAAGGGGGGCGTTTACGCGATGCGATCGCCCTTGCGGACCTTGGCCGTGCGGCTATCGACGCCGGGCAGCATCTTGGCCGGATCGCGCGTCACGATCACATCGATCACGCACGGCCCCCTGCCGGGGCGGAGGGCCTCGGCCAAGGCGGGGGCGATCTGTTCCGGTCGTTCGACCCGCACGCCCCGGCACTGCATGGATCGCGCCACGGCGGCATAATCCGTTTCGCTGAGATCCGAGGATTGATAGGCCCCGGCCCCATACATCAGATGCTGCAACGCCTTGATATAGCCGGAGGCCGCATTGTTGACGATGATGATCGCAAGGCTGAGGCCGAGCCTGCGGGCGGTTTCAAGCTCGCCCAGCATCATATTGAACCCCCCATCCCCCGTCAGTGCGAAGACGGGTCGCCCCTCGGCCGCAAGGGCGGCCCCGATCGCCCCCGGCACGCCATACCCGATGGAGGCGGACCCGCGATCCGGCACGAAGGCGCGCCCGGCCCGTTTCGTCTCGAACAGCAAGCCGCCCCAATGGGCGGCAAACCCGCCATCGGCGACCAAAACCCCATCTTCCGGCAGGATGGCATTGATTTCGGCGATGAGGCGAGCCATGTCGATCGGGGTCTCGTCGCTGTGCAGGCGGGGGGCGACGGACGATCGCCAGGCGGCCATGCGGTCCGCAATATCCGCGTCCCGGTGCGCCCATTTGGCGGATAATTCTTCTTGCTGCGGGGCCAAGGCGGCACCGAGATCGGCAAGACCGCTGCGCGCATCGCCCCACAAGCGCAGGGTGGCGGGCATGGATCGGTCGAATTCTTCGGCCACGCAATCGAGATGGATGATCGTCTTGCCGGGCGACGGCACCGTATAGCGTTTGGTCGCGATCTCGCCCAACTTGCAACCGACGACCAGCAACAGATCGGCCGCCTCGATCAGACCGTTGGCGATCCGGTCATAGCGCCCGAAAAGACCGGCGCTCAGCGGATCGCTGCACGCGATCGCCCCTTTGCCGGTCAAGGTATGGGCAACCGGCAGATGGTAGGTGCGCGACAAGGCCGCGAGTTCCGCACTGGCCCCCGAGAGATGGACGCCGCCCCCCGCCAGAATGATGGGATTGGTCGATGCCGCCAAGAGATCCGCCGCCTGCTGCACGGCGTCCCGGTCCGGGCGACAGCGCAGGGCCGGAATGGATCGGTATGCATCGTCGGGGGCAAAGGCGGCACGGGGAAAGGCATAATCGGCATGGGAAAGATCTTCCGGCACGGCCACCACGACGGGACCGGGGCGACCCGACGTCGCCACCGCAAAGGCACGGCGCAGCAGTTCGGGAATGCGCCAGAGACATTCGATGCGGATGAATTCCTTGCACAAGGGGCGCAAGACATCGGTCTGACGGCATTCTTGGGTCATGTTCTTGCCGGTATGGTCGCGATGCCCGTCGCCGACCAACACCACCAGAGGCGTGCCGGCATTATAGGCTTCCATGAGACCGGTCACGATGTTCGTGGCGCCGGGGCCAAATGTGGCATCGGCCAACCCGACCTTGCCCGATAGTTTGGCATAGGCGTCGGCCGCAAAAATCCCAGCCCGTTCATCGTTGATGAGAAAATGGCGCAAGCCAAGCGTGCGCGCCGCATCATAGAAGGGCAGCAGTTGAAACCCCCCCATGCCGAACATCACATCGCCGCCGAAAGCCCGGATCATGCGGGCGATCGCCTCGCCGCCGGATAGGGTGATGCGGTCGGCATCCGGCAGATCTGACACGCACACGGGCACGGGCACAGGCTCGGTCATCATCATGGCTCCATCGTCGCTATGAGTTTAAAAACAAAAGGTTTTTAACAAGCATTCGGCATTTTCAGTCGATCTTGGCCCCGGATGCCGTGACCACGGCGCGCCATTTCACGGTTTCCGCTTGGATGAAGGCGGCAAGGCCATCTGCCGTGCCGGGGGCGGGTTCGACGCCGATCGCATCCAGTTGGGTCTTGATCTCGGGCAGGGATAAAACCTTGACCGTCGCCGCATTGAGGCGAGCCACGATATCGGGCGGCGTCTTGGCCGGTGCCACTAGGGCGAACCAGGAATCGACCTCGCAGCCGCTCAAACCCGCCTCGGCCATGGTCGGAATATCGGGGGCCGAGGGCGACCGTTTCGCACTGGTGACCGCAAGGGCGCGCAGCTTGCCCGCCTTGATATAGGGCAGCGATGAAGAGAGATTGTCGAACATCGACTGCACCTGACCGCCCAACAGATCGACGATGGCGGGCGCGCTGCCCTTATAGGGGACATGCACGAGGCGGGTTCCTGCGACCTGATTGAACAATTCGCCGCTGAGATGAATGGACGACCCATTGCCTGACGAGGCAAAGGCAAAATCGTTCGGCTTGCTTTTGACGAGTGCGATGAACCGGGCGAGATCCGGTGCCGGGACCGACGGATTGACGACCAGCACGTTGGGCACGGTGGCAACCAAGGTGATCGGGGCGAAATCCCGCTCGAAATCGAACGATAGGGACTTGTAGAGCGACGTATTGATCGTGTTCGCGATCGTCGCCATGAAGAGGGTATAGCCATCGGGGTTGGCATTGGCCGCCATTTGCGAGGCGAGCGTCGCCCCCGCCCCCGGCCGATTGTCGATGATGATCGGCTGCCCCAGTTCCTGGGACAATCGTTGCCCGACGATCCGGGCGACGACATCGGTCGATCCACCCGCCGCATAACCGACCAACAGGCGAATGGGTTTTGCCGGATAGGTTTCCGCCGCCGACAGAGGGCCGCAAAGGCCGGTCCAAGCAACCAAGGCAGCGGCCAGGGCCGCGATACGCAGACGTCTCATCTTATCCTCCCCTTCGGGTTTCATCGACCCGCCGATATGTCCATAATATGAACATATATTTCAGTTTTTTTTATTAACCGCACGCTATACGGTGATATTTGGCCTGTCAACAGGTGTTTTTGCTTGATTTTATCAATATTTGTAGTCCATATTATGGACTTATTGAAGAAAGCCGAGAGAGATGGACCGCAAGACAACCGGTGCCCAAAGCATCCACCGCGCCGCATCCCTGCTGAAATCCCTGGGCCAACGGGCCCAGGCGGGCATGCGCATCACCGATCTTTGCACGGCCCTTGCCCTCGAACGCCCGACGGTGCATCGGCTGTTGCAAGCCCTCATCGACGAGGGTCTAGCCCGGCAGGATCCGGCGACACGGCGCTATTATTTGGGCAGCACCCTCTATGAATTGGGGTTATTGGCCGAACCCCATTTCCCGTTACGCGACTGGGCGGCGGCCAGTTTAAAGCATCTCGCCCACGAATCCGGGGATACCGTGTTCACGGCGGTACGGGCGGGCAATGACGCGCTCTGCATCGATCGGCAGGCGGGCAGTTTCCCAGTCAAAGCCTTCACGGTCGATATCGGCAGCCGGATCCCGCTCGGCGTTGGGTGCGGCGGGCTTGCCATGCTGGCGGCCCTTCCCCCCGACGAAGCCGACAGCATCATGGCCGACAACGCGCCGCGTCTTGCGGCCTATACCAGCCTGTCCCCTCACGCGATCAAAGACCTCGTCGCCGAGGCGCGGGAACGGGGCTATGCCATCAATCCCCGCCGGGCGGCGGGCGTCGTCGCCTTGGGCATGGCCCTGCGCCATCCCGACGGGGGGGTTGCGGGCTCGCTCAGCATCGCCGCCATCGAAAGCCGCCTGCCCCCGGAACGGATCGAAACCCTGTTGCACCTGGTGCAGCGTGCGGTGCGCAAAATCGAAAAATCCATGGCAGACGGGGCATGATCGGCTCTCAAATCACCGAACATACTGGTCATATCCGACGGCGATAACGCCTCGTATGCGCAATCGGCGAAGCCTACCCAACAGCATGAAAAAAATTACTTTAAATAGAAACCCAGGTCCATTACGGTGAACACTAAACGTGCAGGCATGATTTTTTAAATAGGATTTTTAAAATCATTACAAGGGTTACCTCATGACGATTGACGTTCAAATGATCTCAAGTTTAAATGAATGTTACAATGAAAAAAATTTTAATTTCTGTGCTGTGCATTATTTTCTTTACTACTATCATCAATTTTTCATAACACTCCCGCCATTTTTTTATTCATTATTTATTTATTTTGGTGTTGGAAGAAAATCTTATGCAGTTTATCTTTCCATTCATATCCCAATTTCTTTTTATTATCTTTTTTTTATTTTGACTATCATAGTTTCTATGCCATTCATAGTTTTCATTAGCACACTCATCATAATATTTTTTATTTGTTTAAATGGTTTTTTATACGATATGGTAA
>DAISJD010000101.1:0-11023 GCA_036821645.1 Aliidongia sp. | reverse complement strand
GGCCGAAACGATCATAAGCGGCCCGCTTCTGCTCGTCCTTCAGAACATCGTAGGCTTCGTTAATATCTTTGAACTTTTGTTCGGCAACCTTGTCCCCCGGATTGCGATCCGGGTGGTACTGCATGGCAAGCTTGCGATAGGCCTTTTTCAGGTCATCCGCCGATGCGCCGCGTTCTGCACCTAAAAGTTCGTAAAAATCTTGTTTCGCCATGGCGATCTTCCTGACGGGCTAAACGGGGGATCGCGTGGGGGCATACACCCGACGCAATCCCCCGTTTTCTCAAGGCTTAATGGCCCTTCTTGTGATCATTGACTTCTTCAAAGTCGGCATCGACCACTTTTCCATCATCCTCGGCGGCCGTATGACCGCCCGTGCTTCCTGCCCCAGCACCCGACGCTGCGGCACCCGGCCCTTCGGCCTGGGACGCTTTATAGATCGCCTCGCCGACTTTCATCGACAATTCGCTCAACGCTTCGGTTTTGGCCGTGATGGCATCGACATCGTCACCCGCAACCGCATCCTTCAAGGCGGTGATGGCGGCGTCGATCCCGGCCTTATCGGTGGCCGATACTTTATCGCCCGCCTCTTTCACCGTCCGTTCGGTCGTATGGATTAGACCCTCGGCATGATTGCGCGCCTCGACCAGCGCGCGTTTGCGCTTGTCTTCGTCGGCATGCAATTCGGCGTCCTTGACCATCTTTTCCACTTCGGCATCGGACAAGCCGCCCGATGCTTGAATGCGGACCTGTTGTTCCTTGCCGGTGCCCTTATCCTTGGCCGAAACCTGGACGATGCCGTTGGCGTCGATATCGAAGGTCACTTCGATCTGCGGCACGCCGCGCGGGGCGCTTGGAATGCCGACCAAATCGAATTGGCCCAACAGCTTGTTGTCCGCCGCCATTTCCCGTTCCCCTTGGAACACGCGAATGGTGACGGCGGTCTGATTGTCCTCGGCGGTCGAGAAGACCTGACTCTTCTTGGTTGGGATCGTCGTATTGCGATCGATGAGCCGGGTGAACACCCCACCGAAGGTTTCGATGCCGAGCGACAAGGGCGTCACGTCGAGGAGGAGAACATCCTTCACCTCGCCCTTCAAAACGCCAGCCTGAATGGCGGCACCGATGGCAACCACTTCGTCGGGATTAACCCCCTTATGCGGGTCTTTGCCGAAGAAGGATTTGACCGCCTCGACGATCCGGGGCATCCGGGTCATACCGCCGACCAGGATCACTTCGTCGATTTCGGACGCCTTGACGCCCGCATCCTTCATCGCGGCCTTACAGGGCTCGATCGTGCGTTGGACCAGATCTTCGACCAAGGATTCAAGCTTGGCCCGGCTCAATTTGATATTGAGATGCTTCGGACCCGACTGATCCGCCGTAATAAAGGGCAGGTTGACGTCGGTCTGCATGGACGAGGACAGTTCGATCTTGGCCTTTTCCGCCGCCTCTTTCAGGCGTTGCAGGGCAAGCTTGTCCCGGCGCAAATCGATGCCTTGCTCGCGCTTAAATTCGTCGGCGAGATAATCGATGATGCGCTTGTCGAAATCTTCACCGCCGAGGAACGTATCGCCGTTGGTGGATTTGACCTCAAAGACGCCATCGCCGATTTCGAGAATGGAAACGTCGAACGTGCCGCCGCCCAAATCATAGACCGCGATGAGACCGGACCCGCGCCGTTCCATGCCATAGGCAAGGGCGGCCGCCGTCGGTTCGTTGATGATGCGCAACACTTCGAGACCGGCGATCCGCCCGGCATCCTTCGTCGCCTGACGCTGGCTGTCATTGAAATAGGCGGGAACGGTGATCACGGCCTGAGTCACGGTTTCACCCAAGAACGCTTCGGCAGTTTCCTTCATCTTTTGCAGGATGAAGGCCGAAATCTGCGACGGTGCGAAGCCCTTACCCCGGCTTTCGACCCAGGCGTCGCCACTATCGGCCGCCACGATCTTATAGGGGACGAGATCGACATCCTTTTTCACGTAAGGATCGTTGAACCGACGTCCGATCAGACGCTTGATGGCGAAAAACGTGTTTTCCGGGTTGGTCACACCCTGACGCTTCGCGGCCTGACCGACGAGGCGCTCGTCGGATTCGGTAAAGGCGACCATCGATGGCGTGGTACGGGCCCCTTCGCTGTTTTCAATGACCTTGGCAGTCTTGCCATCCATCACGGCGACGCAGGAATTCGTCGTCCCGAGATCAATCCCAATCACTTTACTCATGTGAACCTCTATCTAACAAAGCAGGAATTGCAGCCCCGTCAGGCACTGCCGATCCCCCCGACATCGCGAAACCATCCGCACCCTTCCCCCGCCTCGGCACCAAAACCGAACCGGGCCAAGCGGCAACGACGATCCCGCACATTCATGAGGGTTATATATGAAGCCGAAAGCCGGTCTGCAACGGGTCAACAAGAAGAACTGCCGTGCGAAATGCAGATTTCTTCTAAGACCCGTGGTTTTCAAGCCGTCGTGTTCACCCGTTGATGCAGACTATCGGGCTTTGCCTCTTCCGCCGGTGCCGCAGGCTCGGCCACCGGTCCCTTGGCAACCCCGACCATGGCAGGCCGCAACAGACGGTCGTTCAAGACGTAACCGGCTTGAAGAACCTGGACCACGGTCCCGGCGACCTTGCCGCTCTGTTCAACCTCGAAAATCGCCTGATGCAGGTTATGATCGAACTTCTCGCCTTCGGGATTGATCTGCTTCAGGCCGTTTTTCTCGAAGGCCGCCAACAATTCCCGCTCGGTCGCAACGATCCCGGCCAGAAGATTGCGCATCACCTCGTCCTGAACCTGATCGGGCTTCACGCTGTCGATCGCCCGACGCAGATTGTCGGCACTCGACAATAAATCCTTGCCGAAATTCTGCGCCCCATATTTCAAGGCATCTTCCCGTTCGCGCGCGGCCCTGCGGCGGATATTTTCCTGTTCGGCAAGGGCGCGCAACAATTGATCCTTGAGGCCCGCGATTTCCGCCTGCAAGGCGGCCGTTACATCCTCGGGGCCTACGGCATCGGTCGCCTCGTCATGATCGGGCACTGCCGCGTCGACGGGAATATCGGCGTTTTCGGTCGTCTCGTTCATCCTGCCTATCCTTACACTCTATCCAATGAAACGCCCGATCACCTTGGCGGTATAATCCACCATGGGGATGATCCGGGCATAATTAATCCGGGTGGGGCCGATCACGCCGATGGCCCCGACAATCTGTTCGCGACTGTTCATATAAGGGGCGATCACCATGGAACAACCGGCAACCCCGAATAAAGCACTGCCGGCCCCGATGAAAATGCGCACCCCTTCGCCTTGATGCGTCGCTTCGACGAGACGCATCACGGTTTCCTTCGTCTCCAACATCTCGAACAAATGGCGGACCCGTTCGAGATCTTCAAGGGCCGAAATATCGTCGAGCAGTTTCGCCTGCCCCCGCACGATGAGTGCGCCCGCCGACCCGTCTTCCGCCCAGGTCGCAAGTCCGGCATCGACCAGCCGATGGGTCAACTCGTCCAATTCCGCCCGGTTGCGGTCCCGGTCGCGGGCAATTTCCAGTTTCGTCTCATCCAACGTCCGATTGACGCCATAGGCCGACAAATAATTGCCTGCCCGCACCAGGGCCGAGGGTGGAATACCGACCGGAACCTCGATCACCCGGTTTTCCACGACCCCATCTTCGGTGATGAGGACGACCAAGGCGCGCCCCGGCCCCAGATTGACGAATTCCACATGGCGCAGCGCCCGTTCCGTCTTGGGAGCCAGCACCAAGCCCGCACATTGCGACAAACCCGATAAGGCCGTAGTCGCCTGTTCCAACGCCTGGGCCATGGATTTGCCGGTCGCCGCACAATGGGCTTCGAGATTGTCGCGTTCGTCCGACGACAGGTGCCCAACCTCCAACAACCCATCGACAAACAGCCGCAAACCCGCCTCAGTCGGCACGCGCCCGGCCGATGTGTGTGGGGCATAAAGCAAGCCCGCCTCTTCGAGATCGGCCATCACATTGCGGATCGTCGCCGGCGACAGGCCAAGGCCGAGTTTGCGCGACAAGGTTCGCGAACCAATGGGTTCCCCGGTCGCTACATACGCATCGACCACTTGCCGGAAAATCTCCCGGCTGCGATCGCTGAGCGCGCTAATCGTGGTTGCATGGGTCATCGCCTTCAATCCATCTCAACGCAGACGCAGAGTGCAGGACCATTGCGAAGAGGTCTCTCGCCTGACTTTTAGCGGAAAATGAAAAATAGGCAAGGCAGCACCCCGCATAGCCCACACTGCTTGGCGTGCAATGCTGCTGGACGCGATGCGGGGCACGGGGTAGCGTGCGGACGATCTTTTCCCATCGACGAGCCTTGAGAGAACCCTATGTCCCGTCCTTCCGGTCGCGCCCCCGATCAACTCCGCGCCGTCGTGCTCGAACCCGGTTTCGCCAAATATGCCGAAGGTTCCTGCCTTGCCCGGTTCGGCGAAACCCATGTCCTGTGTGCGGCCACGATCGAAGAAAAAGTGCCGCCGTTTCTGCGCAATACCGGATCGGGCTGGATCACGGCCGAATATGGCATGCTGCCCCGCTCGACCCATACCCGCACCGAACGGGAAGCCGCCAAGGGCAAACAATCGGGCCGCACCCAGGAAATTCAACGCCTGATCGGCCGATCCTTGCGCTCGATCATCGATCTGAAGGCCTTGGGCGAGCGTCAGATCCGGCTCGATTGCGACGTGCTCCAGGCCGATGGCGGCACCCGCACGGCGGCCATCACCGGCAGTTATGTGGCCCTGCATCTGGCCTTGCGCAAATTGGTCGATGCCCGCGCCCTTGCGGCCTTGCCGCTCACCGATTCGGTAGCCGCAGTCTCCTGCGGGATCGTGAATGGGCAGCCGGTGCTCGATCTCGATTATGCCGAAGATTCAACCGCCCAGGCCGACGCTAATTTCGTCCTGACCGCCACCGGAAAGATCGTCGAAATTCAAGCAACGGCCGAAGAATCGCCCTTTGCCGAAGAAGCCTTCACCCAGATGCTGAAACTGGCGCGCAAGGGCATCGCGGAACTGGGCCGCCTGCAATTGCAGGCCGTGGGCCTTGGCCTGAAATAAGCCGTGTTGGATCAGACGATGAGCACCCCACGCCGGATCGCCGCCGACGAAACCATCATCCTTGCCACCCATAATGCCGGCAAGGTCCGGGAAATCGGTGCCTTGCTCGCCCCTTATCGCATTACGGTCATCGCGGCCGGGGATATCGGGCTGCCGGAACCCGAGGAAACCGGCCTCTCCTTTGTCGCCAATGCGGAACTGAAGGCCCTGGCCGCCGCCCGGGCCGCGGGCAAACCCGCCCTGGCCGACGATTCGGGCCTGGCGGTCGATGCGCTGGACGGCGCACCCGGCATTTATTCCGCCCGATGGGCCGGACCCGCCAAAGATTTCGCCGCCGCCATGACCGAGGTCGAACGCCGCGTGTCGGCATCGGGTCGGGCGGAGCGCGGTGCCGCGTTCTTCTGCGCACTCACCCTTGCCTGGCCCGACGGCCATTGCGAGACCGTTTTGGGGCGGATCGATGGCACGCTGACGTTTCCGCCCCGGGGCGCGGGCGGTTTCGGCTATGATCCGATCTTCGTGCCGACCGGCCATGAGATCACCTTCGGGGAGATGGACCCGGCCGAAAAACACGCGATCAGCCATAGGGCCGACGCCTTCCGTCAGTTGGTCGCCCGGTGTTTTTCATGACCGAGGCTGCGCAAGCGTCCGATGGCGGGTTCGCCCTTTACATCCATTGGCCGTTTTGCTTGAAAAAATGCCCCTATTGCGATTTCAATTCCCATGTGCGGGAAACGATCGACCAGACGGTCTGGCGCCACGGCCTGCTGCAAGACATGGACGCCGCAGCCCTCTTGAGCGGACGCCGCAGGCTCGGGTCGATTTTTTTCGGCGGCGGCACTCCCTCGCTGATGCCGCCTGCCACGGTCGCCGCCCTCATCGACCGGGCGGCACACCATTGGGATTTCGCCCCCGACATCGAAATCACGCTGGAGGCCAATCCCACCTCGGTCGAGGCCGGGCGGCTCGCTGGTTTCAAGACGGCGGGCATCAATCGCGTGTCGATCGGCATTCAATCTCTCGACGATCGGAGTTTGGCCTTTCTCGGGCGCGCCCATAGTGCCCGCGAGGCGAAAGCGGCCTTGGCGCTTGCCCGATCCCTGTTCGATCGGTTCAGTTTCGATCTGATCTATGCAAGGCCCAATCAATCGGTCGCTGCCTGGCAGGCGGAATTGACCGAAGCCCTCGATGTGGCGGGGGACCATCTTTCGCTCTACCAACTGACCTTGGAACCCGGTACTCAGTTTCATCATTTGGCCGAACGGGGGGCTTTAACCCTGCCGGACGACGGTCTTGCGGGCGATCTTTACGAATGTACGGCGGCGATGATGGCGGCGGCCGGCATGCCTGCTTATGAAATTTCCAACCACGCGAAACCCGGTGGAGAAAGCCGCCACAATCTGACTTATTGGCGCTATGGCGATTATGTCGGGATCGGCCCCGGTGCCCATGGTCGCCTGACCCTCGGCACCGGATCCGAACGCCGTAAAATCGCGACCCGGCAAAAAAAGGCCCCGGAATCCTGGCTGCACGCGCTTCATGAAACGGGATCGGGCCTCGAACCGGTCGAAATCGTCAGCCCCGAGGATCAACTGAGCGAATGCCTCATGATGGGCCTGCGTCTTGCCGAGGGGATTGCACTGGCTCGGCTTGACGCCATGCGCCTTGAGCCGGACCGCCCGCTCTTCGATGGGCAGCACCTCGCCGATCTCATCGAGGGCGGTTTCATCCTTCAAGACGCGACCCATCTGAAGGCGACGGCGGCCGGTCGCCAGCGGTTAAACGCGGTCCTGGCCCACCTCATCGCCTGAACCGGATGCTAAAATCCGCCCGAGGATCTGGGCTTCCAACGCCTGAACGCCGGACGACGCCAAGGGCCGGGGATGAGAAAGCGGGACGGGATAAATGGCGGCGATTTCCCCCGCCTCCAACAGAATGACCCGGTCGGCGAGACGCACCGCCTCGCTCACGTCATGGGTGACGAGAACCACCGTACACCCTCGATCGCGCCAGACGGCGGCCAGCAAATTCTGCATCTCAAGCCGGGTCAACGCATCCAAGGCCCCCAATGGCTCGTCCAACAATAACAGGCGGGGACGCGACAAGAGTGCGCGCGCCAAGGCAACCCGTTGGCGCTGCCCCCCCGACAGGGTGGCCGGCCATTCATCCGCCTTGTCGCCAAGGCCGACCTGCTCCAAGGCGGCCCGGGCCGCCTTCAGGGTCGCGGCATCCGTCCGATCCAGGGCCACATTGGCCAGTACCCGCCGCCAGGGCAGGAGGCGCGCCTCCTGAAACATCAACCGCACGGCAGAGGCACCGCCCTCAATATCAACCGTACCGCCGTCGGCGGTCTCAAGACCGGCCAAAAGGCGCAGCACCGTACTCTTGCCGCAACCGCTTTTGCCGACGATGGCCAAAAATTCGCCCGGTTCGATGTCGAGATCGAGGCCGCTCAAGACCGGCTTGCCGCCATAGGCCTTATGAAGGCCCCGCACCCGCACGCCACCACCGCCCTGAATGGGGGTCCGCACGCCTGCGGCACTCATGACGATACCTCAAGGCTCGCAACGATGGGGGACCGTTCCCCCGTACGGGGGCGGCGCTGTGCCGGATCGGGGATTGCCCGCAGAGCCCCGCGTTGGGAAGACCGATAGGCCGGATGCCAGGGAAGGGCGAACCGTTCGAGCCGCACCGCCAGATAATCGGCCAGTTTGCCCAAGAATGCGTAGATCAAGATCCCCAACACCACCACATCGGTTTGCAGAAACTCGCGCGCATTCATCGTGAGATAACCCAAACCGGACGAGGCAGAGATGGTTTCGGCCACGATCAAGGTCAGCCACATGATGCCGAGCCCATAGCGCAGGCCGACCAAGATGCCGGGCAACGCCCCCGGCAGAATCACGCTGCGCAAGATTTCCCGCCGCGAGAGACCGTAAACCCCGGCCATTTCGACAAGCCCCGGATCGACCACCCGCACGGCATGAAAAGTATTGAGATAAATCGGAAAAAACACCCCGACCGCGACCAAAAACAACTTGGCGCTCTCATCGATGCCGAACCAGACGATGACGAGCGGAATCATGGCAAGATGCGGAATCGTGCGCAGCATTTGGAACGATGTGTCGGTCAACCGGGCGGCCAGCGGGCTGCACCCATTCAGCAAACCGAATACGAATCCAAGCGACCCGCCGATCAAAAACCCAACCCCGGCACGCCACGTACTGACGGCGAGATCGCGCCATAATTCGCCGCTTCCCGCCAAGGCCCACCCCGCCGCCAAGACGGCGCTCGGCGCCGGTAGGACCCGCGTGCGGATCACCCCCGTCTCGGCCAGAATCTCCCACAGAATCAACAGGCCGAGCGGGATCAGCCACGGAACCGAGGCCCGGCCCGCATTCTCCCCCCATGGGATGCCGGATCCGGATGATCGGATGCCGGATGATCGCCTGCCGGTCATGATTGGCTCCGGGCGGGGATGATGTCATTGGCGATGATTTCCCCGAACGGGCCGGAAAAGCCGGTCTGGCCCAAGCGCTCGTCACCCGTAGCATGGGCGAGCGGCAGGTGCGGGAATAACAGTTCGGCCGTGCGATAGGCTTCTTCGAGATGGGGATAACCCGACAGGATGAAGCTTTCGATGCCGAGATCGGCATATTCCCGAAGACGCGCCGCCACGGTTTGGGCATCCCCCACCAGGGCGGTACCGGCACCGCCACGCACGAGCCCGACCCCCGCCCAAAGATTGGGGCTGATTTCCAGGCGATCGCGACGGCCCTGATGCAGGGATACCATCCGTTGCTGACCGACGGAATCCATCCGCGCCATGACTTTTTGCGCCTCGGCGATTTTTTGATCGTCGACATACCGGATGAGATCGTTGGCCGCGTCCCAGGCGGCCCCCGTGGTTTCCCGCACGATGACATGGAGGCGAATGCCGAATTTCAGGGTCCGTCCCTGTTCGGCGGCCTTGGCCCGCACGGTCGCAATCTTGGCCCGCACGGCATCGGGCGGCTCACCCCAGGTCAAATAATGATCGACGTGTTTGGCCGCCACAAGATGACCCGCATCGGATGAACCACCGAAATAAAGCGGCGGTGTTGGTTGTTGCAGCGGCGGATAGGCAAGTCGCCCGCCTTCGGCCTTCAGGTAATCGCCGGAAAAATCCACCGTTTCCCCCGCCATCAAGCGCCGCCAAATGGTCAGGAATTCATCGGTGATGGCATAGCGGGCATCGTGACTTTCAAACAGACCGTCACCGGCCAATTCGACCGGATCGCCGCCGGTTACGACATTCAACAACAAGCGCCCGCCCGACAGGCGATCGAAACTGGCCGCCATGCGTGCGGCGACGGACGGCTGCATCAAACCGGGGCGCAGTGCGATCAAAAACCGCAAATTCTGGGTGGCCGCGATCAGACTGGACGCGACCACCCAACTATCCTCACATGACCGCCCCGTCGGCAGCAACACCCCGTAATACCCCAACCGATCGGCCGCCTGGGCGATCTGCGTGACATAGGACAAGGTCACGGCCCGACCGCCCTCGGCCGTGCCGAGATACCGGCTATCGCCATGGGTGGGAATGAACCAAAGCAGGTTGATCGGTTGTGTCATAGGAAGTGCCTCTTGCGCGCAATAAAGATTTAATCCGCCTTAAACCCTGAATTATCGACGATTTCTTTGACGCTCAGCTTTTTTGGAATAAGCCCCGCCGCAAAGAACGCATCGGCGATCGCCTGTTGATCGGCAATTGCCGTCGCATCGAGCGGCCCCACCCCATAGGCAAGATTGGCAAGCGATCGTTCCAAAATCTCGGGCGCAATCCCGGTGCGCGGCGATAAAAGGGTTGCCACCTCTTTTTGATGGTCGCGCGCCCAAAGATCGGTCTTTTCAATTTCCTGCAGGATCGTGCGCACAAGATCGGGATGGGCCTTCACGTAGGGCCCGTCGGCCAGATAGAATTGCCGGTTCGGGACCAGTCCCACCCCATCCAGCACCCGATGGCCGCCGGTCGCCGCCTCGGCCGCCGACAGGAATGGGTCCCAGATCGCCCAGGCATCGACGGCCCCCTGTTCGAACGCCGCCCGCGCATCGGACGGGTTCAGATAGACCGGGGTCACGTCCTTAATACTCAATCCCGCAGATTCGAGCGCCCGCAGCAGCAGGAAATGCACATTCGAACCCTTATTGAGGGCGACGCGCCGCCCCTTCAAATCGGCGATCGTCTTGACCGTCGATCCTTTCGGCACCAGGATCGCCTCGCCCTTGGGGGCCGGTTTTTCCGCCCCGATATAGACGAGACTGGAGCCTGCGGCCTGGGCGAACACGGGTGGGGCCTCGCCCGTGGTGCCAAGATCGATACTGCCCAGGGTCAGGGCCTCCAACAATTGCGGCCCGCCGGGAAATTCGCGCCACTCGACGCTGACACCCTGGGCCTTCAGGCGTTCTTCCAACGTGTGCCGTTCCGCCAAGATCATAAGCGTGCCGTATTTCTGCACCCCGATCCGCACGCTTGCCGCCTCTGCCGCCGCCGTAAGGGCCGCGAGCGCCACCGCACCGATCACCGTGCCGTGCAGACCCGCCCGTAAAATCCGTCGCCATGTCCGTGTCATACCCTCGTTCCCCTTCGCTATCTTTTATCCCGGCGGAGATCAATCACAGCCCCATCAGGATCGAACAATGAGAAAAAATTGTAAATATATTTTTTTAAATCGTTTTAATTGTATTTAACGCAAATTATCTTGTTTTGTGGTTTTTATTAAAGGACAAAATAAAAATGTATGTCAATATTTTTTTACAAATAGACAAGATATTGGATTCTCAAGGGGCTTGACAAAGACAACAGAATGAATATTCATTCCATTATCTGCATTCAAGAAAGCCGACAGGATGCCCGACCAACCGCCCCCGGATCCCAGCCCCGTGCCC
>DAISJD010000100.1:0-11144 GCA_036821645.1 Aliidongia sp. | reverse complement strand
CTCCCCCCCGATCACCGTGACATTGCCGACCCCACCCAAATTGAGGAGCGCGATATCGGGGCCGAGATCCCGGACCAGGGCCCGATGATAGACGGGGACCAAGGGGGCCCCTTCGCCGCCCATCGCCACATCGTGTGTGCGAAAATCGACCACCACCGGGACACCCGTCATCCGGGCCAAGGCTGCCCCATCGCCGATCTGCCAGGTAAACCGGTCCTGCGGGGCGTGATGGATCGTGTGACCGTGAAACCCGATCAAGGCTGGCTTTTCAAGACTGTGGGCCGCAATGAGGGCCGCAACCGCCGCCCCGTGTTCCGCCGTCAGATCCCGTTCCACCGCCGCCACGGCGGCAGAGGGCCGCATCGATCCCAATACGGCACGCAAATCCCGGCGCAGGGTTTCGGGATAGGGCCGGGTCAAGGCGGGGCCGACCTTCCGGACCGCGATACCGTCCGTCGCCACCATGGCGGCATCGATCCCATCCAAGGATGTCCCGCTCATCAACCCGATCACCGGCTGCACCATGGTCGGATCGAAGCCTAACCCTGTCGCCAACACCATTCTGTCAGACCCCGTGTGCATATCCCTGCTCTTTGCCGTCATGGGCTTTGGCATGCTATGGGTTTATCGGTGATTTTGCACGCCTTTCCCCTTTCCCTCCGTCTTGCCGGGGCCACCATGACCGACACGCCATCCCCCGTTCACGCATCCGCCCACCCTTCTCTTCGTTCCCCCCTGCTGCGCAGCCTCGTCGAGCGCGGCTATCTGCATCAGGCAACCGACCTTGCGGGGCTCGATCACAAAGCGACAACCGGGGCGATCGCAGGGTATATCGGGTTCGATTGCACGGCGGATTCCCTCCATGTCGGCAGTTTGGTTCAGATCATGATGCTGCGCCGCCTGCAACAGGCAGGCCATCGGCCCATCGTGGTGATGGGGGGCGGCACGACCAAGATCGGCGATCCGAGCGGTAAAGACGAATCGCGCAAATTATTGGACGATGCCCAGATCGCGGCGAATAAACACAGCATCCAAAAGATCTTCGCCCGTTATCTGACCTTCGGCGACGGCCCGTCCGATGCGATCATGGTGGATAATGCCGATTGGCTCGACGGGCTCGCCTATATCCCGTTCTTGCGGGATTTCGGGCGGCATTTCACGATCAACCGGATGCTGAGCTTCGATTCGGTCAAGCTGCGCCTCGAACGAGAACAACCGCTCACCTTTCTCGAATTCAATTACATGATCTTACAAGCGTACGATTTTCTGGAATTGGCCCGCCGCCATGATTGCCTTTTGCAAATGGGCGGGTCGGACCAATGGGGCAATATCGTCAACGGGATCGAACTCGCCCGCCGGGTCGACGGCAAAGAATTGTTCGGCTTCACCTCGCCGCTCATCACCACGGCGTCCGGGGCCAAAATGGGCAAGACCGCGTCGGGGGCCGTCTGGCTCAATGCCGAACGGCTGTCGCCTTACGATTTTTGGCAATTCTGGCGCAATACCGAAGATGGCGATGTCGGGCGGTTCTTGCGGCTCTTCACCGATCTGCCCTTGGACGAGATCGCCGCCCTCGAAGCCCGCCGGGACGGGGCCGGGATCAACGAGGCGAAGAAAATCCTGGCAACCGCCGTCACCGCCTTGGCCCATGGCGAAGCGGCCGCCCTTGAGGCAGCGGAAACCGCAAGACGCCTCTTTGAAGAAGGCGAAGCCGGGGGGGCTCTGCCGGTCTTTGAGGTGGCTGCGGCTGAGCTTGAGCACGGAATTGCCTGCTATCAGATCTTGGTTCTGGCACAACTGGCTGCAACCAACGGCGAGGCGCGCCGCCTCATCAAGGGCGGCGGGGCGAAACTCAACGATGCGCCGATCCCGTCCGAGACGATGCCGGTCGATGCCTCACACCTCAATAACGAAGGATTGATCAAAATCAGCGCCGGAAAGAAGCGCCACGCCCTGATCAAGCCGGTTTAACCCTCAATAATCGATGAAACTTTCACCAAGCGTGAATGTTCTGGTGACAGAATAGAGATCAGGATGGGGGTGCGGTGACATGTCCCCCGTTTTTCACTGTCTCTGCTCTTGCGTCGGATCGTTTCTCGTCAATGTCCCAAGATTTAATCGATGCCTTAAAAGCCCATGCCCTTTGGTTACGCAACCGCACTGGAAAGCGGCTGGACCGGCCTTGGGGCGATTTTTCCGGCATGCGGTTTTCCGGCTGTCAGTTGGTGCGGGCGCGCCTGCCGGGGGCGCGGTTCGATTACGCGGAATTGAGCGGGGCCGATTTCACCGAGGCCGACGCCTTTGCCTGCAATTTCGACAATAGCCAACTCTATCAAGCGATCTTTCGCGGCACGGATCTGCGCGGCAGTACGTTTCGCAACGCCATGCTGGCCGAATCCGATTTTACCGGGGCGGACCTCACGGGCGGCGTCCTGTTCGACGCCCGGCCCGGCGATCGGGATAAAAGCCCGGAATTGGGCCGACGTACCGGGGCCGATCTCAGTCAGGCCGATCTCACCAACGCCTCAGGGGGGACCGCACTCTTCAAGGGGGCGTTGCTGGCCGGTGCCACACTGCGCGGGGCCAATCTGCGCGGGGCCAATCTGCGCGGGGCCGACATGACCGGGGCCGATTTGACCGGGGCCGATTTGACCAAGGCGGATCTGAGCGGTGCCATTCTGACCGCGACCGACATGACCGATGTCGCGCTCGACGGGGCCAATCTCGATCTGGTCGTCGGCTTCACCCCGGCGGACGCCCCGAAACCCTTGAGCGCCGATCTGCGCCTTGCCATCGCGCGCCATTGCACCTGGGTTCAAACCTTCGGCAACAAAGGGGCCCAGGCGGATTTCAGCGATCGTTGTCTCAAAGGGTTCGTGCTAGCCAATCTCGACCTGTCCGCCGCCGTCTTTCGCAACGCGGATCTCACCGGCGTGTCGTTGCGGGGCGGGACGTTTTTGCTCTGTGATTTCAGCGGGGCGCAAATGACGGGCTGCGATCTCAGCCGGGCCGCGATCAAGGGCGGATGCTTCAAGAATACCAATCTCGAAGGGGTCAATTTCACGAATGCCGATCTCAGCGAGGCCGATATCCTGAACGCGGAACGCCGCCCCACGGGCCGCAAATGGCCGGCCAATTTCATGGGGGCAAAACTCAAAGGGGCCACCATCACCGGTGCCCGCTTTGATGGGGCCAATATGCTGGGTGCCGATTTCGCCGAGGTCGACCTGTCGACCGCATCCTTCAAGGATGCGCGGCTTTAGAAATCGCAGAGAAACCGTATCGGTGTCGGCCTCCCATCATGCCAGATTTCTGCTGACACCCCTTCTGGGTAAGTGGCTGTATCGCGTTACCGCTGATCGTTATCGGCAAGCAGGAAGCGCATAGCCCCCCCCCCTCACTTCTTCATCGGATCGGGGGCGTCGAACAAGAAGAGATTGCGCAGGAAACCGGGGGCAAGCGCACTCAAGGGGTTGACCGAGACGAGCGGCTTGCCGAGTGGTCCCGCCACCCGGAATTTGGCAGCGAACAGGCCCTGACCCGAACCGCCGACCAACAAATCGCCCAGGATCGGCACGTCACCCAAGACGCTGTTGACCGTATAGGCCGGCGCCACCGTCCCATCGAGATTGATCAGCTCATGGCCGAAATCGATCCCGCCCGTGACGTTCACCCCGATCGCCCCGCCATAGGTCAGGGCATTGATGAGATCGAGTTTACGATCCGACAGGGCAAAATCGGCCTTCAGGGTCGAAAACGGAATCCCATCCCCGGCCAGCAGGCTCGTCACCGAGGAAAAAGAGGGCAAGGCCAAAAGACGCGCAATAAGGGGGGCCTCGGTAATGCGGTAATTGCCCCCGTCGATCCGGCCTTCGAACCGGCGGCCCTTGTGATAGATCCGGCTTTTGCCGGTGATGGCGAGCGTGCCGCCCGAAACCGACTGGGTGACATTGGCGGTTTTCAGCAACAGGCCGAGATCGTCGGTGGCAATGCTGAAGGCACCGCCATCGCGCACCGCATCGAGACTGAAACTGAGCGTCGCCCCCGCCTGTCCGGCCTTGCGCTGGCCAAGGCCCGCGATCAGCGTGCCCTGCTCGACGGTGCCGTCTGCCACGGTGAGATTGGCATTCAAATCATAGAGTGTGCGCCCCGGCCCCAACAAGACCCGTTCGGCCTTCATTTCCACTTGATAGTGCGGCCCATTCGCCTTGGGCAGGGGGGCGGCATCCGGCTCGTCCGGGGGAGGTGCCCCGTCATCGCCCTGCAAGATCGCTTCGAGATCGAGGGTCGAGGCCTTTAGCTTGATGGCATAATTCTGTGCGCGCTTGGCGAGATCCCCCGTCAATTCCGTGGCCCCAAGCCGCACCCGGTCCAGAATGACGCGTCCCAATTGACCGCCCGCAAATTTGGCCGATCCGGCAAGATCGAGCGCCGGTGCCCGCAGGGTAATCCCGGCGACAGTGGCGACGGCCCCATCCTCCAACTGCACGCTAAACCCGGCCTTCGCCCCAAGACCCGCCGGTTTTTGATAGGCGATCGGGCCGACGGCGAGGGTTGCGTCGGTCAGGTCCAAGGCGATATCTGCCTTTGCCTGATGGCCGTCATCGTCCTGATAGGCAATTTCCGCCCCGACCGGCCCCTTCAGATAATCGCCGACCGCCCCCAAACCGAACCGTTCCAGGGCCGCATCGTCGAGGCGGGTCTTGGCTTTGACCCGGATCTTGGGCGGGGCCGTGCCGATGAGGCGCTGGGTGAAGGCAAGACTGCTCATCACCCCATCGAGGCGGGCATTGCCGTCGAAACTGACCGTGGTATGGTCCAAGACCACGGCAAAGGCCCCATCGGTGAGATCCCGGCCCAGGGCCGCATTGGGCAGGCCGAACCCGGCGAGCGTCGCCTTGGCGGCGTAATCGATCTCGCCCACCGGCAAGGTCCGTTTCAAGGGAAAGCGAAAATGCAGCGTCCCATCGATCGTCCCGGCAATCCGCGCCGGATCGATGCCGACCGCCTGACCATAGCGCAGCGGCGGGGAGTCCAGCAGGATCATGACGTCTTTGGCGGGCCCCTTGAGGCCGAGATCGATCGTAATGCGTTCGACCGGCGCATCGAAATCATCGATCACAACGGCGGCCCGTTGCAGGCTGAGCCCCCGGACCCGCCCCGCCGTGAGGGCGAAATCGAGCCTGCCCGCCGTCATATCGATCAGAGCATCGACCCCTTCGAGTTTCGGCAGACCATGGAGATAATCGATCACCGTGCCCCGCGCCTTCAAGCGGCCGACCAAGGCCACGAGATCCATCCCTTTCAGCGGGTCCATTTCCAAAAGGGCCGTGGTTTCGACCGTCTCGATCCGCCCGACCGACAAGTTGGCAACGATCCAGCGCCGGGGGTTCGGGGCGAGATCCGGCGGCCAATAGCTGGGCAGGCGATCGAAGCTGATGCCCTTGGCCTGCACCGTGGCGGCCACGAACAAGGGGGCCTTGCGGCTGAGGAGATCCGTCAACGGCGGCAGAGGTGTGACGGCGGCGGTCAAATCGACCGAGGGGCCGCCCAGATCGGCCGTGAATTGTTCCAGTAACAATCGACGCTGATCCGGCTGATAGCGCAGAACGCCGCCCATCGTCCGCAGATCGAGCTTGCCGCCCGACAGGTGCGGATCGACAATCTGACCGCCCGACCCATCGAAAAAGAGGGATGTCGGCCCCGGTGCCACCCCGTCGGCGAGCGACACCGTCCCCTCCAGGGTCGCATTGACGCCAAGATGCACCCCGCCGAACGGGGCTGGCACCAGGGCCGATGCAGCGGCGATACCGGCCGGATCAAGGTGAAAAAGATCGATGCGGTAGGCGAGACTGTCCTGGTTTTTTCGGTAATTGACCGCAAGATCGACGCCGACCTGGGCTGCACCGAACCTAACATCGCCCGCCAATGCGAAACCGAGCCCGGCTTCTTGCCGGGTCAGGGTAATCCGCCCCTGATCGAGGCCGACGACGACATGGTTGACCCGGTCATCGACCGAAACCGAAACGTGATTGAGGACGAGCGTGTCGAGGCGTCCCAACGGATGCCCGCCCCCCCCGGCACCGGACAGGGCCTGCAACAGGGCGCGCGGCGCAAAACCGGACTCATCAGGCACCGCCGTGCCGAAGGTCGCATCGCCTGCCGTCTCTGGCACCCGGCCACTCTTCTGATCGAATGCGAAGGTTCCGTCGCTCTCTCGGATCACCTGCAAGGTCGGCGATTGCAGGTCGAGCCGGGTCGGCACGATCCGCCCCGTCAACAAGGACAGCACGGAAAGCGAGACGGTTCCTTGCGGCAGATCGACGAGACACGGCCCATCCGCCCGACAGAGCCGCACATCCTGCACGACGATTTCAACGGCCCGATGATCGGCGGCCCACGCAAACCGGGCGGCCCCCAACGTGACGGTGTAGGGCCGGACGGTCTCGGTCAATTGCGCGCTGATAAGCGGCGTCAGCCACGGGGCCTCGATCGGGGCAAATTCAAGACGAACGCCAAGCCCAACCAACACCAGAAACGCAAGACCGACGAGACCCGCCGCCGCTTCCAACACCCAAAGCCCAAGACGCCGCAAACGCCCCCTTGGCCGTTTGGCTGGCACGGTCACCGGAGCCACCCCTTGCCTCGCTCAGCGGACACGGTTAAGCCTGACGGAGCCCCCGCCCTGGTTCCGATTGGGATAAACAGGTTATGCCGCACAATTTCGCTTTCGTTTCGACCGTCGCCAGAGAGCCAATCCCGCCATCAGGCACCCCCCTGCCTTTTGATCCGACCCAGGCCGCAATCGAATGGGACCGCTGGATCGAGGCCGCCAAGACCGCCGCCGCCGATCCGGCCCGGCAATCCCTCGGTCGCGCGATGCTGGCCGCAGCGGCGGATCCGCGCGTTCATTCCTGGCTCGACGCTCTCTTTGCAACCTCTGCGCATCTGACCCGCCTTATCTTGCGTGACCCGCAAACCTTGATCGATTGCCTCGACCAAGGACCAACCATCACCTTGGCGGAACTTTTCATCCGGCTCAATACAGAAAAAGAACTTTTGCCACGCGCACGGGTGATGCAGCACCTGCGTGCGATCAAACGCCAGGCTGCCCTCGTCATCGGCTTTGCCGACCTTTTCGGGCTCTGGCCCCTCGATCAGGTCACGGGGGCCTTGAGCCGGTTGGCCGATCTCAGCCTTTCCTATGCGCTCTGCCACCTGCTGCGCGAGGCCGCCCAAAACGGGCAGATCGCGCTGGCCGATCCCCTGATGCCGGAACGGCATTGCGGCATCATCATTCTGGGCATGGGGAAACTCGGGGCCCATGAACTCAATTATTCGAGCGATATCGATCTCATCATCCTGTTCGACCCGGACATCGTGCGCTATACGGGGCGCGATCATGTGCAAAGCCTGATGGCGCGCCTTGCCCGCGATCTCGTCAAAATTTTCGAAGAACGCACCGCCGACGGCTATGTGTTCCGCACCGACCTGCGCTTGCGCCCGGACCCCGCCTCCACCCCGCCTGCGGTCTCGGTCGATGCGGCCGAGATTTATTACGGCTCCCTCGGTCAAAATTGGGAACGGGCCGCCCTGATCAAGGCCCGCCCGGTCGCGGGCGATCTCGATGCCGGGGGGCGGTTCCTGGCCGCCCTGTCCCCGTTCATCTGGCGCAAACACCTCGATTTTGCCGCCATCGCCGACATTCATGCGATCAAGCGCCAGATCGATGCCCGCCATGGCGGATCGATTACCACGATCGCCGGGCATAATCTAAAATTGGGTCATGGCGGCATACGCGAGATCGAGTTTTTCGCCCAGACCCAACAATTGATCTGGGGCGGTCGGATCCCGGCATTGCGCCGCGCCGGGACCTGCGCCACCCTCGACGCCCTCGTCGATGCCGGGCGGATCGAGGCGGCAGTGGCGCACGAGCTACAAGCCGCCTATGGCGTGCTGCGCCGGATCGAACACCGCCTGCAGATGATCGACGATCAACAAACCCATACGATTCCCCTCGACCCCTTGGGCCAGGACCGGGTGGCGCGGCTCTCAGGTTTTGCCGATGGGGCCGCACTCGGTGCCGTCTTGTTGCCGGTCTTGGCTCGGGTGCAAAAGCATTTTCGCGAATTGTTCGGCGCATCGCCCGCCTTGAGCGACGACGGCAATCTCGTCTTTACCGGCAGCGAAGACGACCCGGACACACTCGACACCCTCGCCCGCCTGGGATTTCGCACCCCCGCCACCGTGGCGGCCACCATTCGGGGATGGCACCATGGCCGGATCAGGGCCACACGCAGTGCCAGAGCCCGCGAACTCCTGACGGAACTCATCCCCAACATCCTGCGCATCGTGGGCCGCACGGCGGATCCCGATCAGGCCTTCGTGCGGTTCGATGGGTTTTTGAGCGGCCTGCCCGCCGGGGTGCAGCTTTTCTCGCTTTTTCTGCATCACCCGGATCTTCTCCATCTTTTGGGCGAGATTATGGGCGAAGCCCCTCATCTGGCCGTACAATTGGCCCGCCGGCCCTTGCTGCTCGACGGGGTGATCGCCGGGGATTTCTACACGACCCTGCCCGACGACCCTGCCGTTGCCGCCCACCATCTGGCCCGCGACCTCGCCGCCTGCCTCGAACGCACCAAGGATTACGAAGACCTGTTGAATCTGACCCGGCGCTGGGCCAACGACCGCCGGTTCCAGATCGGGGTCCAAGTGATGCAAGGACGGATCGACGGCACTGCCGCCGGGATCGCCTTTACCGCAACCGCCGAAACCGTGATCGCCGCAACCCTACCCCGGGTGCTGGAACGGTTCGCCGACACGCACGGCACGGTCGCCGGTGGGCGGTTCGCCGTGCTGGGCCTCGGCAAACTCGGCAGTTTCGAGATGAACGTCCTGTCGGATCTCGATCTCATTTTCATTTACGATCATGCCGAGGGGGCCGAACAATCGGACGGGGCAAAACCGCTTGCCGTCAGTACCTGGTTCGCGCGCCTCGGCCAACGGCTCATCAATGCCCTATCGGCCCCCACGGGCGATGGGGAATTATACGAGGTGGACATGCGCCTGCGTCCCTCGGGAACGGCGGGGCCAATCGCATCCAGCCTCGAAAGTTTTCGCCGCTATCACGCCGAACAGGCTTGGACTTGGGAACGGATGGCGCTCACCCGTGCGCGGATCGTCGCAGGCGACGGCGATCTCGGCCGCGAGATCACGCACGAAATTCACCGGATCCTGACCGAACCGCGCGATCGAACGGCCCTGTTGCACGATGTCGCGGACATGCGCCTGCGCATCGCCAAGGCCCACCCGACCCCGACGGCCTGGGATTGCAAACATCGGCGCGGGGCCCTCGTCGATATCGAGTTCATCACCCAATACCTGATCCTGGCCCATGGAGCCGCCGCCCCTACCCTCATGACCCCCCGCACGGGCCTTGCCCTTCAGCATCTGATGGATCAGGGTTTTCTCAGTCCCGATCACGGTCGGACCCTGGCCGAAGGATTGCGCTTCTGGCAAGGGATCCAGCAGACGGTGCGCGTCTGTCTCGGCAAGGCCGACGTCACACGACCGGGGGACGATCCGATTGCGGGCGACCTCATCGAACGGGCATTGGCCCGAGCCTTGGGCGGCGGCGGCGCGGATCAACGCCATGCGCAACTCGAAACGATGGCAGCACGGATCCTTGGGGTCTATCAGGCGCTGATCGAGGAACCGGCGACGAACACCTGATCCGGGGCATCGGCGTGGTCGGGGGGATCGGGGTCAAGCCCGTGTGTTTTCGGGTTAACCCCAACCGCAAAACCGATTACAAGAAGAACCCCCGATCGTTGCTGCGTGCGACGGTGATTTTTCAAGGATGTGGTCCATGACCCTGAACGTTGGCGATCTCGCCCCTGATTTCACCCTGCCGACCGATGGTGGCGGCACCTTCACCCTGTCCGCCCAACGCGGTAAAAAGGTCGTGCTCTATTTCTATCCCAAGGACGATACCTCGGGCTGCACCAGCGAGGCCTGTGGGTTTCGCGATCAACTGCCGGATTTTTCGGGGCTCGATGCGGTGATCGTCGGCTTGTCGAAGGATTCGGTCGCCTCCCACGACAAATTCAAGGCGAAATACGACCTGCCCTTCACCCTCGTCTCGGACAAGGATCAGGGGGTGACCGAACTTTATGAATCCTGGGTCGAAAAAAGCATGTACGGCAAGAAATATATGGGCATCGACCGGTCGACCTTCCTCATCGACGAGGCGGGCGTCCTGCGCGGGATCTGGCGCAAGGTCAAGGTCACGGGCCATGTCGCCGCCGTCCTCAAGGCGGTTCAGGCATTGTGACGCCAACCCTGTTGACGGGGGCGGCAGCCATTCTTGCCACCCCCGCTCCGACGGACAAGATCGCGAAAACCCACGATCTCGTCAGGGCCTGGCGGGCAGGCGGGCTTGCCATCGGCGATCCGGTCGATGCCCCGGCAAGACCGGCAAGACCGACCCTGCCCGTGTTGAAATTGCCGCGCGACATGCCGCGCCGACGGGCCGGATTTTCCGAGACGAACCGCATCGCCCTGCTCCATGCGCTGGCCCATATCGAATTGAACGCCCTCGATCTCGCCTGGGATCTGGTGGCACGCTTCGGCACGCCCGATCGCCCCCCTGCATTTTTTGACGATTGGCTGACCGTCGCCGATGAAGAGGCCCACCACCACGCGCTGCTCGCCGCCCGTCTTGCCGCCTTCGGGGCCGCCTATGGCGATCACCCGGCCCATGACGGTCTGTGGGAGGCGGCGGCCAGCACGGCCCACGATCTCATGGCGCGGCTTGCGATCGTGCCGCTGGTCTTGGAGGCGCGCGGCCTCGACGTCACCCCAACCATGATCGACAATCTGAACCGTGCGGGCGACGGCGCAAGTGCCGCGATCCTGGACATCATCTATCGCGATGAAATCGGCCATGTCGCCATCGGCACCCGGTGGTTCATCGCCACGGCCAAGGCCCGCGGCCTCGACCCGGAACCGACATATCACGCCCTGGTGCGCACCCATTTCAAGGGCGGCCTAAAACCCCCCTTCAACCATGCCGCCCGTGCGGAGGCAGGGCTGTCATCCGGGTTTTACGCGGGCGTGTCACTGGGGGGCGACGCCGGGGGTGA
>DAISJD010000099.1:0-11146 GCA_036821645.1 Aliidongia sp. | reverse complement strand
CATAGCCTTCGGCCTGGATCAACAGCGAAATCGGAACAATGGAGAGCGCGTTTTTCTGGTTCGGTCTTGCCCAAGGCTTGGTGGTAATTCTGGCGGCGTTCATGTTGGCTCGCCCGCCCGTGACGACACCCCGATTTGCCGCAGCCGCCCGCACCCCGGACCTTCATCCGCAGCAAGTTCTCTATCACCCGATTTTCTGGCTGCTCTATTTGATCTTCGTCTTGGTTGCGACCGGCGGCTTGGTGGTGACCGCGCAATTGGCGGTGATGGCAAAAGATTTCAAGGTCGCCGACGTTCCCGTTTCTTTGGCAGGCTTGACAATGCCCGCCCTCGTCTTCGCTTTGTCTATCGATCGGGTTCTGAACGGGGTGACGCGCCCGTTTTTCGGATGGGTTTCCGATCATATCGGTCGTGAAAATACGATGTTCGGGGCTTTTCTGTTGGAAGGGCTCGGGATCATTGCCTTGTTGCATTATGCTTATGACCCGGTGCTGTTCGTGATCTTATCCGGGTTGGTCTTTTTCGCATGGGGCGAGATTTACAGCCTGTTTCCGGCCCTGTGCACCGATATTTTCGGCACCCGCTTTGCCACGACGAATTATGGATTGCTTTATACCGCCAAGGGAACGGCGGCCTTGTTGGTGCCGTTCAGCAGCGTGCTCAGCGAAGCGGGCAATTGGTCGTCCGTGCTTTATCTGGCCAGCGGTTTCAACATCGCGGCGGCCCTGCTTGCGCTCTTTGTTTTGAAACCCTATGACCGATCCGCTATCAAGGCTGTCGAACAACCGCGGCGGAAATTGACCATGCAATACCCGTAACGCACAAGGCGCATTCGAGGACGGTGTGCAACGGTTTGCGATGACGATGCATGAAAGGGCGATGATGGTGCGCGAATATCCGATCAATACGGTCAGTTTTCTTCTGTCTCAAGGCGAGGCACACCATCCGGCCATCGGGGCCCCCGGCCTTGCCCCCCTCACCCATGGCGGTCTCTTGACCTTGGCCGAAACCGTATGCGGGGTATTGAATGGGTTGGGCGTCGGGCGGGGCGATCGGGTCGCCATGGTCTTGCCCAATGGCCCCGAGATGGCGGCGGCCTTTTTGACGGTGGCGTGCAGTGCCACGACGGCCCCGCTCAATCCGGCCTACCGGGTCGAAGAGTTCGACTTTTATCTGTGCGATCTCAAACCAAGGATTTTGATCCTAGAAGAAGGATCGCAAAGCCCGGTGCGCGCCGTGGCGGATCGATTGTCGATTCCTGTCGTGTTCTTGCGCCCTGACCCCACGCAAGGGGCGGGTTTCTTTACCCTTCACCCCGAAAACCCCGCCACCAGCACAGTCGCCCATCCCGGTTTTGCCCCCGGTTTTGCCGAGGCCGATGACGGGGCCCTCGTCCTGCACACGTCGGGCACCACGTCGCGCCCGAAAATCGTGCCGTTGAGCCATGCCAATATCACGGCTTCGGCCCGGCATATCGGGGCGGCCCTGGCACTCGGCCCGGACGATGTGTGTCTCAACATCATGCCGCTATTCCATATTCACGGCCTGATCGCAGCGACCTTGTCCAGTGTGGCGGCGGGTGGCTCCGTCGTGTGCACGCCCGGTTTCAACGCCCTTAAATTCTTTCAATGGTTCGCCGAGGTGCGCCCGAGTTGGTACACGGCGGTCCCCACCATGCATCAGGCGATTTTGAGCCGGGCCGGGCGGTATGGCGACGTGATCCGGGCGGGGCGCTTGCGGTTTATCCGGTCCTCTTCGTCATCGCTGCCGCCTAAGGTGATGAGCGAACTGGAAGAGACGTTTAATGCCCCCGTCATCGAAAGTTACGGCATGACCGAAGCCGCACACCAGATGGCATCCAACCCCTTGCCGCCCCGCCCCCGCTTTGCCGGTTGCGTCGGTCTTGCGGCCGGGCCGGAAATCGCGATCATGGCCGATGACGGAAGCCTCGTCGCCAGTCCCGGTCTCGGCGAAATCGTGATCAGGGGGCCGAATGTGACGACGGGTTACGACAACAACCCAGAGGCCAATGCCAAGGCTTTTACCAATGGTTGGTTTCGCACCGGCGATCAGGGCTATTTGGATGATAAAGGATATCTGCGCCTGACCGGGCGCTTGAAAGAACTGATCAATCGGGGCGGTGAAAAGATCAGTCCGCTCGAAGTGGATGGGGTGTTGATGGATCATCCGGCGATCGCCCAGGCGATCACCTTTGCGATGGCCCATGAAAAGCTGGGCGAAGAGGTGGCGGCCGTGGTGGTCTTGCGCGACGGCATGGTCGCAACGGAACGGGAAATCCGCGATTTCGTGGCCGAACGCTTGGCCGATTTCAAAGTGCCGCGTAAAGTCGTCTTCGTCGATGAAATTCCAAAAGGGGCCACGGGCAAGCCGCAACGCATCGGCCTTGCCGAACGGTTGGGTGTGACAGCATGAAAATCGCGATTTTCGGCGCTGGGGCCATTGGCGGCTATCTTGGCGTGATGCTGCATCGGGCAGGTGCCGATGTCAGCTTCGTGGCGCGCGGTGCACATCTTGCCGCCATGCGTGAAAACGGCGTGCGCCTGATCAGCGGCGGGACGACCGTTACGGCCCCCGTGCGGTGCAGTGACGATGCGGCGTCCCTCGGCCCGCAAGATTATATTTTCATCACCCTGAAAGGCCATTCCCTACCGGGGGCCGCAGCACAGATCGCGGCGATGATGGGGCCCGAGACGGCGCTTGTGACGGCGGTCAATGGCGTGCCTTACTGGTATTTTCATGGCCTTGCCGGGCCGTGGGCCGGACGGGCGGTCGAAAGCGTCGATCCCGGCGGCGGCTTGCTGCGGATTTTACCCCCGTCTCAGGTGATCGGCTGCATCGTCTATCCGGCGGCGGAAGTGATCGCACCGGGCATTATCGAGCATACGTATGGCGATCGTTTTTCGTTGGGCGAACCCGACGGCACACGGACGTCGCGGGTCGAGTCGCTGTCGAAACTGATGATTGCGGCGGGCCTGAAGGCCCCGGTCCGCCCGAATATCCGCGACGAACTTTGGATGAAATTGTGGGGCAATCTCGCCTTCAATCCCCTCTCGGCGTTAACCGGGGCGACGCTCGACCGTTTGGCCTTCGATCCCGCCTTGCGCTCTGTTGCGCGTGCCATGATGCAGGAAGGCAAGGCGGTGGGCGAGGCCGTGGGCGCGCGTTTTTCCGTCGATCTCGAAAAGCGAATCGATGGTGCTGGTGAGGTGGGGGCCCATAAGACTTCTATGCTGCAAGATCTCGAACGGGGTCGTCCGATGGAAATCGATGCGATCTTGGGGGCCGTTGTGGAACTGGGCGATTTGACGGGTCAGCCCGTCACCCTGTGCCGGTCGATTCTGGCCCTGGTGCGCGAACGGGCGCGGGGGGCGGGCTGCTATCCGGCGGCATAGGCCGATATCGCTTGGAATCGACATCGCTTGGCGGCGCTATCGTTTGGATCTTTGGCGGGAAACAGTTCCGGGAAGCCGCGTCGCTTCCCGGAACAAGTATTCGGTTTCGCACCGCTTGGCGATGCTCGTCGCGGTGCCGGGACTTTGGCAAATACTCGGCTGGACGGGCCGAGATCCCTCGTAAAAGGCGGGCGGTCTAACGGGGGGGCTGGACCGCCCGAGCATCATTCCTGGCGCCGTGCGACATCACGCTGAATGTCGATTGACCGTACGGCCAACCTCGACCCCCCTATGGAAAGGCTGAAATAAGGCGGGCAACCGCCCAAATTAAGGCGAAATTATGATTTTCGCTAAATTCCGCATAAGCTGGGGAATAATCAATCCATCTGAACCGTTACGTCCTACTTGTGGATCGATTATTTCCCCGGTTGCCTGTTTTAGACGGCATCCAGTGCTTTGCGGGCCAATCGGCGACGGTGGAGAACGGGTTCGGTATAGCCGTTCGGTTGGATCTGTCCTTTGAAGATAAGATCCTTTGCCGCTTGGAAAGCGATGGAGCCCGCAAGGTCCGGTGCCATGGGGCGATAGGCGGGATCGCCTGCATTCTGCGCATCGACCACGGCGGCCATGCGCGCCAACGTCGCTAAGACCTCTGCCTCATCAACGATCCCGTGCAACAGCCAATTGGCAATGTGCTGACTGGAAATACGCAAGGTGGCGCGATCTTCCATCAAGCCGACATTATGGATGTCCGGTACTTTGGAACACCCAACCCCCTGATCGATCCAGCGCACGACATAGCCCAGAATCCCTTGGGTGTTGTTGTCGAGTTCTTGTTGAATGGCATCATGGGTCCATTCCGGGCGATCGGCGATCGGTGGGGTCAGGATCGCCTGCAGATCGGCGCGCGGGCGGTTGGCGAGGGCCGCTTGGCGTGCGGCGACATCGACCGCGTGGTAATGCAGCGCGTGCAGGGTCGCCGCCGTGGGCGACGGAACCCAGGCCGTATTGGCCCCAGCCTCGGGGTGAGCCTGTTTGGTGGCGAGCATAGCGGCCATCCGATCGGGCATGGCCCACATGCCCTTGCCGATTTGGGCCCGACCCTTGAGGCCGCAGGCAAGCCCGATATCGACGTTCCAATCTTCGTAAGCCTTGATCCAGGCGGCGTTTTTCATGTCGCCCTTGCGCAGGACGGGCCCTGCCTGCATGGATGTATGAATTTCATCCCCGGTGCGATCGAGGAACCCGGTATTGATGAAGACGACCCGGCGATGGGCCGCGCGGATCGCTTCTTTCAGGTTGACCGTGGTGCGCCGTTCCTCATCCATGATGCCCATCTTGACCGTATAGGACGGCAGGCCCAAGGCGGCTTCGACCCGGCCGAACAGGGTGTCGGCAAAAGCCACCTCTTCGGGCCCATGCATTTTCGGTTTGACGATATAGATCGATCCGGTGCGGCTGTTGCGGCCCGTCGGGGCCTTGGCGGCGGGGCCGAGATCGTGGATCGCGATCAAGACCGTGATCATCGCATCCAGAATACCTTCCGGGGCCTCGCTCCCATCGGCCAGCAGGACGGCATTGTTGGTCATGAGATGGCCGACATTGCGCGCCAGCATCAGACTGCGACCGGCCAAGGTGACCGTGCCCTTTCCATCGGGTGCTGTGTATCGGCGATCGGGGTCGAGTTTGCGCTCGAATTGTCGGCCACCCTTTTCCACGGGGGCGGTCAGGGTTCCTGTCATGAGGCCCAACCAATGGCGATAGGCTGCGACCTTATCGGCGGCATCGACGGCGGCGACCGAATCCTCGAAATCCTGAATCGTGGTGAGCGCCGATTCGAGCACCAAATCCGCCACATGGGCCGGATCGTCACGACCGATCGGATGATCGGCCTTGACGATCAATTCGGCATGCAGCCCATGATGCCGGAACAAGATCAGGCTGGGGCTGGCCGCATCGCCTTGGTAACCGGCGAAGAGGTTGGGATCGCGCAACGAGGCGATGGCACCGTCGTCCAAGGTAACGGCAAGCGCCCCGCCTACTACCTGATAGCGGCGCGCCCGATCGTGGGAGCCAACGCTCAAGGGCGCGATTTTGTTCAGAAAATCGCGGGCAAAGGCGATTACTTTGGCACCGCGCATCGGATTGTAGCCGGGGCCCCGTGCAGCGCCTTCCGCGTCGTCGATTGCATCCGTGCCGTAAAGGGCGTCATAGAGGCTGCCCCAGCGGGCATTGGCGGCATTGAGCGCATAGCGGGCATTCAAGACCGGCACGACCAGTTGGGGTCCGGCGATTTCAGCGATTTCCGGATCGACGCCCGTCGTGTCGATCCGGAAATCTGGCCCTTCCGGCAACAAATAGCCGATCGCGCGCAAAAAAGCGTCATAAGCGGCACCATCATGGGGGCGCCCTTTGCGTTCGAGATGCCACGCATCGATTTTCGCTTGGAAATCATCCCGTTTGCGCAGGAGTGCCCGATTGACCGGGGTGAGTTCGTTCAGGATTGCGGCAAGGCCGGACCAGAAATCGGCGGCCGCGATCCCGGTGCCCGGCAGGGCTTCCCGGTCGATGAATGCACCGAGTTCGGCGGCGACGGAAAGCCCCGCCACCGCAATCCGCCCCGTCAATGCCTGCCGATCGTCCATGATGTTCGTTCCTTCCCTATCGCTCTACCGGAAAAACCGGCTGCCGTTTCGCGTGGGCATGATAGGGCGGTCCCAGGATCGTGGCAATATCGTCGGCGGATGGAGTCTCAGAGGCGGCATGGATTGTTTTTTTACCGTAACAGGGTGTTAAGGGCTGCCCCGTTACGGTACGGGATAAAAACCGGATCAATTTTCTGAGAATGTTGTGATCGCAGTGCACTTACGCAGAAATAGACGCGCAATCCCCTGTTGCAGCGTCGCAAAACGCGCTATCAAACAAGCCGGTCGCGTTTTTCCCTGGCCAATCTGCTGCCATGCGCGGTTGGTCGGATCAAAGTGCCTTATCCAGTGATGCCTTTCCCGAGATGAAGGAGCCTGCCTGTGAAGTATGCTGGCAATGACACACTCAAGACACGCCGTACCCTCGATGTCGGCGGCAAGTCTTACGTCTATTATAGCCTGCCTGTGGCGGCTCAAGCGGCCGGTCTCGGCGATATCAGCCGCCTGCCTTTCTCGATGCGGGTTCTGCTCGAGAATCTGGTCCGGCTCGAAAATGGCCGCACGGTTACGGTTGACGATATCAAGGCGGTCGGCGCATGGCTGAACACGCGGACATCCGAGGTGGAAATCGCGTTCCGCCCGGCCCGCGTCTTGATGCAGGATTTTACCGGCGTGCCCGCCGTCTGCGACCTTGCCGCCATGCGTCAGGCGATGGTGAAGTTGGGCGGCGATCCGCAACGGATCAATCCCTTGTCGCCGGTCGATCTCGTGATCGATCACTCGGTGATGGTCGATGCATTCGGCACGGACCGCGCATTCCAAGATAACGTCGATCTGGAATTCGAGCGTAATGGCGAGCGCTATGCGTTCTTGCGCTGGGGTCAGACCGCGTTCGACAATTTCCGCGTCGTGCCGCCGGGCACCGGCATCTGCCATCAGGTCAATGTCGAATATCTGGCCCAGACCGTCTGGATCGGCACCGAAGATGACGGCACCGAAATCGTTTATCCCGATACGCTCGTCGGAACCGACAGTCACACGACCATGGTGAACGGTCTTGCCGTTCTCGGCTGGGGTGTGGGCGGGATTGAAGCCGAAGCCGCGATGTTGGGGCAGCCCATCTCGATGGTTCTGCCCGAAGTGGTCGGCATGCGCCTCGAAGGCAAGCTGCCGGAAGGGGCGACCGCAACCGATCTCGTCTTGACGATCACCCAGTTGCTGCGCGCCAAGGGCGTGGTCGGTCGGTTCGTCGAATTTTTCGGGCCGGGTCTCGAACATCTGCCGGTTGCCGATCGCTGCACCATCGCCAATATGGGCCCGGAATATGGGGCGACTTGCGGGTTCTTCCCGATCGACAAAGAAACCTTGAAGTTCTTGGAATTTACCGGCCGGGACAAGGCGCGGGTCGCTCTGGTCGAGGCCTATGCCAAGGCGCAGGGCCTGTGGTGGGAACCGGGTGCCGTCGATCCAGTCTTCACCGATACGTTGGTTCTCGACCTCGCCACCATCGTGCCGTCTTTGGCCGGACCCCGCCGCCCGCAGGATCGGGTCTTGCTATCCGATGCCACACCGGGTTTCGCCAAGGAACTGCCGAAACTGGCCCCGAAGGCCGATCCCGCCTCCCTGCCGCGCAGTTCGGCGGTCGATGGGGCCGACTACGCATTGCGCGACGGTCACGTCGTTTTGGCTGCGATCACGTCCTGCACCAACACCTCGAACCCGTCCGTCATGATCGGTGCCGGGCTCGTGGCGCGCAATGCGGTGAAAAAGGGCCTCACGGTCAAGCCGTGGGTCAAGACCTCGCTTGCCCCCGGCAGTCAGGTCGTGACGGAATATCTGGCGGCTGCCGGGCTCAATCACGATCTCGATGCCTTGGGCTTCAATCTTGTCGGTTACGGCTGCACGACCTGTATCGGCAATTCCGGTCCCCTGCCCGATCCGATTTCAAAGTCGGTTGATGCCGGTGATCTGGTCGTCTGTGCCGTCCTGTCGGGGAACCGCAATTTCGAGGGCCGGATCAGCCCGCAGATTCGCGCCAATTATCTGGCCTCGCCCCCGCTGGTCGTGGCTTATGCCTTGGCGGGCTCTCTTGCGGTCGATCTCTTGAACGATCCCTTGGGCACCGGGCATGACGGGCAACCGGTTTACTTGCGCGACATTTGGCCGACCAGCCATGACGTTCAGGCCGCCGTTGCCGCCTCGCTCAGCGAAGAAATGTTCCGTGCACGCTATGCCGATGTGTTCAAGGGTCCGGTCGAATGGCAGGCGATCGAAACCGTGACGAGCGAGACCTATCAATGGTCTTCGACCTCGACCTATATCGCGCATCCGCCCTTCTTCGACAATATGCCGAAGGATCCGCAGCCGATCACCGATATTGTCGGTGCCCGCCCGCTTGCGCTGTTGGGCGATAGTATCACGACCGACCATATCTCGCCCGCAGGCTCGATCAAGAAAGACAGCCCGGCTGGCAAATATCTGTCGGAACGCCAAGTGGCCCAGGCCGATTTCAATTCGTACGGTGCCCGCCGTGGTAACCACGAGATCATGATGCGTGGCACTTTTGCCAATATCCGCATCAAGAATGAAATGGTGCCCGGCGTCGAAGGCGGGGTGACGACCTATCAACCCGATGGCGGCGTGATGCCGATCTACGACGCGGCGGAAAAATACCAGGCCGCCGGTGTCCCGTTGATCGTGATCGCTGGCAAGGAATACGGCACCGGTTCGTCCCGCGATTGGGCGGCCAAGGGGACGCGTCTCTTGGGCGTCAAGGTCGTGATCGCCGAAAGCTTCGAGCGGATTCACCGCTCCAACCTCGTGGGGATGGGTCTCTTGCCGTTGCAGTTCAAGGATGGCATGACCCGCCAGACCTTGAAACTCGACGGGACCGAACGGTTCGATATCGTCGGCATCGCCGCCGGGATCAAGCCGCGTCAGGACGTGACCGTTACCATCACCCGGGCGGATGGGCGTGTCGAAACCATCATCGCGCTGTGCCGGATCGATACGTTGGACGAAGTGGAATATTACCGTCATGGCGGCATTCTGCATTATGTCCTGCGCAGCATGATGGCGAGTGCCTAATCGTTTATCGGGGGATGCCGGGTGCGTCCCCCACCATCGGCTTGAAGAAAGCGCCGCCTCATCATGGCGGCGCTTTTTTTGTGGTTTATGGAATCAACGCTTGCTTGTTGTGATCAATCTCGATCGTCATGAAAAAAACAATTTTTAGATCGTTAGGTTCTGAAAGAAAATCAAGTATCACATGATTTTTTCTTTAATATTTTGTCAAAGAATAATATTTTTGTATTAAAATACAATAATAATTTATTTTAAAATCAATATGCATTTCATGAATTTGATCATATTTTTTGTTATAATAATTATGAAATTAACTATTGAGGTTTTTTGTGAAATAATAATTAAAATTACGGTAATAATTTTTATGTTTATTTTTTTGGTTTTTTTATTAAACATATTTTTGAAGCGTCTTTACGCGATCATTTTTCAGAATCTGATCGCGTAATAATGTTTCTGCATAGGGATTGAAGTGTGACGTCATTGCCAATTTGGTTAAAAGTTGCTGTTATCGCCATAAATCAGAGGTTTATGATGAAAATATTGGATAATTTTACCATTCGGGCAAAAATATTTGGCGGATTTTTCGTTGCTCTCTTGGTCGTCATCGGGCTTGGGCTGACGGCGATGCATGAAATTCGCATTATTAATCAATATAGTGCCGATATCCGCGATAATTGGTTGCCCTCGGTTGGAACCTTGGGTGAATTGCGTGCCAGTACGAATCTGTTGCGGGTCCGGCAGTCGCGGGTCATCATCGACGAGACGGATGAGGCGCGCAAAGCCAGTAAAGCAGCCTTCGACGAAGCGATGGTCCTGGTCAGTAAATTCCGCACTCAATATGAGCCCTTGATCACCAAAGGCACCGACGATGAGCGGTTGATCAAGGAATTCGACCGGCTTTACCCCACCGTTTTGAAGGCGATGCAGGATACGATGGCCTTTGCGTTGAAGGGTGATCGTTCAGTGGCGGTGAAGCTCTTCAATGAATCGCGCAAGGATTATTTGGCGATGCAGGATGCCCTATCGGGTGCTGCGAAATTCAATGAAGAAGGCGGTAAGAAGGCGGCCGATGCGGGCAGGGCCGTCTATGAATCGACCGTGACCCTGGTGATTGTCTGCATCATTCTTGGTGCCGTATTGTGTGCGGGGGCGGGTTTTGTGTTGGTGCGGTCGATTTCGGTGCCGGTGCAGGAGATGACCCGGACCATGGGGGCCTTGGCGGACCATGATTTGGCGGTGGCGATTCCGGGATTGGGGCGCAAGGACGAGATCGGGTCGATGGCGGCGGCGGTGGAAGTGTTCAAGGCCGGTCTCATTGAGGCGGATCGCTTGAAGGCGGAACAGGAAGCGGCCTTGGCGGTGCGCGAAGAGCGGGCCCGGCGGATCGAAGCCTATAGCCGGGACTTTGAGGCGGCGGTTGGCGAGGCGCTGGATACGCTGGGGCGGTCGGCGGGCGAGATGCGGTTGACGGCATCGTCGATGACCCATGCCGCCGATCAGACGAGCCAGACGGCGACCGCTGTAGCGGCGGCGGCGGAACAGGCAACGGCGAATGTGCAGACGGTGGCCTCGGCCAGCGAAGAATTGTCGGCCTCGATCCAGGAAATCAGCCGGTCGGTCGTCCAATCGACGGAAATCGCCCATCAGGCGACGACCGATATCGCCAAGACGACCGACATCATGCGCAGTTTGGCCGAGGCGGCGGATCGGATCGGGGCGGTCGTGACCTTGATCAACAGCATTGCGGGTCAGACCAATCTTTTGGCCTTGAATGCGACGATCGAGGCGGCGCGGGCTGGCGAGGCGGGCAAGGGCTTTACGGTCGTGGCAAGCGAAGTGAAGAATCTGGCGGCGCAGACGGCGCGGGCGACGGACGAGATTGCGGGCCAGATCAATGCCATGCAGGTGGTCACGAAGGATGCGGTGACGGCAATCGACCGGATCAGCGGGACGATCACGAAGATGAGCGAGATTTCGACCACGATTGCAAGTGCGATCGAAGAA
>DAISJD010000098.1:0-11305 GCA_036821645.1 Aliidongia sp. | reverse complement strand
TCGAAGTGGTGGAACATGTGGCCGAACCGGGCGCGTTTTTGGCCGGGGTTGCGGGGTTGGTGCGACCGGGCGGCGCTCTCGTGCTGTCGACCCTGAACCGCACGGCGGCGGCCTTCATGCTGGGCATCGTCGGGGCGGAATATATCCTGCGCTGGGTCCCGCGCGGGACCCACGATTGGCAGAAATTCGTGAAACCCTCCGAATTGGCCGCTGCGGTCCGGGGGGCGGGGCTGGCGGTGAGCGGGCTCAAGGGCCTATCCTACGATCCGCTCAACGATCAGTTCCGCCTTTCGAGCGATCTCTCGGTCAATTACCTGATGGCGACCCGGAAATGAGGTGATCCGGTCGCCGGTTCACCAAACACATGTAGTGCACAGTCTAGTGCTGCGGTTCCCACAGGCCGCGTTCCTGCATCAGGGTGCGGATCCGGTGGCCTGCTTCTTCGGTATCCCGGCGCGGGGTATAGGACCAGGGGGTGAGGGTGCCGTCGAAGGGGCGGGTGATGCCGGCCTCGGCCATGGCGCGGTGGAATCGGTCGAATTTGCGACTGCCGCCCGCCACGGGCAGGACATGGACCGGTTTGCCCGTGGCGCTGGCCTCCGTGATCATCGAGACGGAATCCCCCGTCGCCAGGATATGGTCGGCCAGGGCGAGATAGCCGAAATAGGGATTATCGCCCGTGCCGTCCCAAATCACGGCGGGTAAGCCTGCAAGCCGGGTGCGCAAGATCGCCTCGGCCTCAGGGCTCGTGCGGCGCGAGGGGGTGATCATGAGCCCGGCCCCGCTGTGGGCGAGGGCTGCCAATTGTTCGGCGAGTACGGGCATCCCGGCGTCGACCCCAGTCCCGCCGCCGATCAGAACCGCGACCCTTGGATGGGGCAGAGCCGCAAGGGATGGGGCCCAATGGCTGGCTGCCTCGGCCAGTTTTGCCGCCGTCACCCGGTGTACGGCCCCCAGCGTGACCTGGATATTCGGGGCGCGCACCGGGTCGTGGTCGGGGATCAGCATCAGATCGAAATGCCGAGGTGCGATTTTCGGGTCTTGGATCTGGACCACCAGACAATCGCGCCCCTCCCGGCGCAAACGCTGGCGGATTGCCAGGGCCGGGGCCGCAGCGCGTCCGCCGGCCGTAATCACAAGGCGCGGCCATGGCGGCAGCAGGCGATCGCCCCCGCGTCCCGGCGCATGCAGTGCGTTGAACCACAGGGCCGGGGGCAACGCTTTCCAGGGATAGCGCGTTTCGAGTCGTTTTTCGGCAAAGGGCAGTCCAACCGCCTCGGCCACCCCCATCACTTGGTTGCGCAGGCCCACTTTGCCGTCATGAAGGATCCAAACCGGCTCCGTTTGCAGTTGTTGCGCCGTCATGCACGAAATCTCGGGTGATATGTCATGAAAAACAGATCCATCATTGTTGCTCTGCGCACTGCTTTTGTAAGATAATTGCCGAATAGAGGACAGAAGGACAGATTCAATGCGGCGCATCAAGCTGGACAAAATCGACAGACGTATCCTGCGGGATTTACAGGAAGATGGCCGCATGACCAATGTGGAGTTGGCGCGGCGGGCGGGGATTTCGGCCCCCCCCTGCCTGCGCCGGGTGCGGGCGTTGGAGGAAACCGGCTATATCCGGGGCTATCATGCGCATATCGAACCCGAGGCATTGGGGTATGGGGTGACGGTTTTCGCCCATGTCGGGCTGGTCAGTCAGGCCGAATCGGATCTTAAATCGTTCGAAGATCTGATCGCAAGTTGGCCCGAGGTTCGCGAAGCCCACATGTTGGCGGGGGAAACGGATTTCTTGCTGAAAGTGGTCGCAACGGATTGGGACAATTATCACAAATTTCTGACCAGCAAGCTTACGTCGGCCCCGAATGTCAGTCACGTCAAATCGGCACTGGCCATTCGCATGTCGAAATATGAGGCGGGCGTGCCGATCGATGTCGATGTCCCCGATGGTGATGAGGTCGAGATTGAAGAATAAACCAGAAAAATCAGTGCCTTAAACGACAAAAAAGCGGATCGGGAGATCCGCTTTTTTTATGCGCAATTCAAGATAAAACACGCTGTGGTTTGGTGCAAACGGCACAAACCGGGTCGTCGTCGATTGCCGCCGTCTGCGTGATCCGATCAAGCAGACGGCGAGCGGATGCGATTATTGTTCGCCGCGACGACGGCCGACTGACTCGCCGTAGGCATCGCTGCGGAAGGCGAGGATCGGGTCGGGCGAGACGTCGACGCCGGCGCTCATCACGTTCGGATCGAAATTGATCTTCTCGCACGTATCGTTGATATCGGTGCCGCCCTTGGTCAACTTCAAGACACCGGCCTTGATTTCCTTGCGCCCTTCGGGCCAGGTCAGGCTCGGATTGTCGATCGGGTCGCCCTTTTCGCCGATGGTCACGATCATGTCGAATTCGGCCGGGCCCTTCTTCAGGCGGGCGGCAAGGCCGTCATTCAAGAATTCACGCGGGGCCGCTGCCGTTTCGGCATCGCTGAGATAGGTCGTGCCGTCGCGGGCTTCAAAGCGCCACTTCACCCAATGCTCGTTCTTGCCGTTGGTGAACTTGAAGGCGTGCAGGCTGTGATAGGTGGCGTTGGTGTAGCTGGTCGCGGCATTGTGGCTCGCAAGCCAAGCGCGGGCCGCATTGCCTTCGGGATGGCTGTCGGCATAGGCCTTCTGGCGTGCCGGGTCCGGCTTGCCGGTGGCGGGGTCGGGCAGATTGGCTTGCAGCCCGTCATAAAAACTTTGCACGGTCGCCGCCGGGAAAACCGGCAGGTTGATCATGGTCGTGTGCTGAATTTCGTTCTTGGGCAGGCGGAATTCCAGGGCGAGGCCATGGGGGGCCTTGGCGGCATCGGGCACGCCGGGGTTCGGGCCAGCAATGGAAAAGCGGCCGACGACCGGCACTTCGGTCCCGGAGAACCAAGCGGAACTGCTGAGCGTACGGGCCTCGGCCGTGCCGACGAAGCTGCCCGTGACGCACACGCCCTTGACGTGATTGCGGCGCATGCCCTTGTGCACGCCGCCCAACTTTTCAAAGGTATCGACGACCTTTGCCGCATCGGGCGCGTCGCCGGCCGCGTAAACCGGGGCGGCATTGACGACAAGGGATAAAGCCAAGAGAAAACCGAGCCGCTGAAAAGACATGTGTCTGCCTCGTAAGAATATGAGAAACGCGTCCTGCATGATGATTCCACCGCCTTACGCGTTCTGGCCCGCAAGCAATCTCACGGTGGGCAGCCCATATCAAGAGAAATTATTGCACGCAATCAATTTAAATAGAATTTTCTTTTCTTGTGGCAAGTAAAGAGTGTGGTATCGGCGGCAGGCGGGTGGTGACCCAATCCCACAGGCATGACCGGACGGGCCCGGATCATGCCTGTTTCGGGATGGGGCGATGCTTATTGAAACAGCACCTTGATGATCTCGTAGGATTTTGACCCGCGCGGGGTTGTGACCTCGACGCTTTCTCCGACGGACTTGCCAATGAGGGCTCGGCCCAAGGGGGATGTCACCGACAAAAGGCCGAGCTTAATATCGGCCTCGTCTTCGCCGACGATCTGATATTGGGCTTCTTCATCGGTTTCTTCATCGGCCAAGACGACGGTGGCCCCGAATTTGACGCTTTTGCCGCTCAATTTCTTGATGTCGATCACTTCGGCGCGGGCGATCTTATCTTCAAGTTCGAGGACGCGGCCTTCGATGAAGGATTGACGTTCGCGGGCGGCATGGTACTCGGCATTCTCGGAAAGATCGCCATGTTCACGGGCTTCCGCGATGGCGCGGATGATGGCCGGGCGGTCGATACTCTTCAGACGGCGCAATTCATCTTGCATCCGTGTGAATCCTACCTCAGTCATGGGGACTTTGATCATAGGCGATGCGGCCTGGTTCAGGGTTGCGGCACGGCGGAGCGCAAAATTCCGGTTAGGGACAGGGTGCATGCACCCTGTCCGCATGAACAGTCAAATAAAATAGGATTGTAACGAGGCAACTTCAAGGCTGCCGTTTTTCACAGCTTCGATGGCGGCGACGCAAGCCCGCGCACCGGCCACCGTCGTGTAATGGGCAATGCCGTATGTCAGGGCCGTGCGCCGAATGGAAAAACTATCGGCAATGGCCTGGGCACCCTCGGTCGTATTGAAGACGAGATGCACGCTGCCGTCGGTCATCCGGTCCACGATATGGGGCCGCCCTTCCTGAACCTTGTTGACGGTTTCGACCGGCAGTCCCGCTTGTTTCAGATAGGCCGCCGTGCCGGCCGTGGCGACGAGGGTGAAGCCCAGGGCGATCAAGGTCCGACAAATATCGGGCATGGCGGGCTTATCGGCTTCGCGGACGGAAACGAAAACGGTTCCGCATTGCGGCAGGCGGGAACTGGCGGCCAATTGGGATTTGGCAAAGGCCCGACCGAAATCCCGGTCCAACCCCATGACTTCCCCGGTCGAGCGCATTTCCGGCCCGAGCAGGAGGTCGACACCCGGAAAGCGATTGAAGGGGAAGACCGCTTCTTTGACGGCGACATGATCCAGTTTGATCGGTTTCAGATTGAAATCGATCAGTTTTTCGCCAGCCATGACCCTGGCTGCAATCTTGGCGATGGGCACGCCGGTCGCCTTGGCGACGAAAGGCACGGTTCGGCTGCCGCGCGGGTTGACTTCGAGAACATAGATCTGGTCGGCCTTGACCGCGAATTGCACGTTCATGAGGCCGACCACGCCCAGTTTCAGGGCCATGGCCCGGGTCTGATTTTCGATCTCGGTCAAGATCGCCTGGGAAAGCGAATAGGGCGGCAAGGAACAGGCGCTGTCGCCGGAATGAATGCCTGCTTCTTCGATATGTTCCATGATCCCGGCGATATAGACGTCGGTTCCATCGGCCAGGGCATCGACATCGACCTCGATCGCGTCGGACAGATAGCGGTCGAGAAGAATCGGGTTTTTGCCCGATGCTTTGACCGCTTGGGTCATATAGCGCCGCAAGGACGTGACGGTATGGACAATTTCCATCGCCCGTCCGCCCAGGACATAGGACGGTCGGATGACGAGGGGATAGCCCAAGGTGGCCGCAACCGCTTCCGCCTCTTCCAAGGAATGGGCGGTGCCGTTTTCCGGTTGGCGCAGACCAAGATCGCGTAAAAAATGTTGGAACCGGCGGCGATCTTCGGCGAGATCGATCGCATCGGGCGAGGTTCCGAGGATTGGAATCTGCGCCGCCTCCAGCGACTCGGCAAGTTTCAGCGGTGTCTGTCCGCCCAATTGAACGATGACGCCCAGCACCGTGCCCCGGCTTTGCTCCAACCGCACCAGGGCGATCACGTCCTCGGCGGTTAGCGGTTCGAAATAGAGGCGATCGGACGTGTCGTAATCGGTCGAGACGGTTTCCGGGTTGCAATTGACCATGATCGTCTCGATCCCGGCCTCGCGCAGGCTATAAGCGGCATGGACGCAGCAATAGTCGAATTCGATCCCTTGGCCGATCCGGTTCGGGCCGCCGCCCAGGATGATCACTTTGCGCCGATCGGTCGGGTCGGCTTCATCCTCCGCCGGGTTCAGCCCGTCGCCCTCGTAGGTGGAGTAAAGATAGGGGGTGCCGGACGGGAATTCTGCGGCGCATGTGTCGATCCGTTTGAAGACGGGTCGGATCTCGAGATCGTTGCGCAGGGCCGCGATGTCGGCTTCCGATTGTCCCGACAGCTTGGCGAGGCGCGCATCGGAAAAACCCTGCTGCTTCAGATGGTGGAGACCGGCCCGGTCGGTCGGCAGGCCGTCGGTCTTGATCCGGGTTTCGAGCGCCACGAGATCGGCCAGTTGGCGCAGGAACCACGGGTCGATTTTGCAGGCGGCGTGGATTTCTTCAACCGAAAGCCCATGGCGAAACGCCTGGGCTGCGACCAGAAGCCGATCGGGTGTCGGCTGGGTGAGGGCCGCCCGCACGGCATCCTGACTGGCCGGGCTCGTGTCATAGGTACCGGCATCATGGGCACCGGCGTCATGGGTACCGACGATCGCAACCTCGTCGAGGCCGGTCAGCCCCGTTTCGAGCGAGCGCAGGGCCTTTTGCAGACTTTCGGCAAAATTGCGCCCGATCGCCATGCATTCGCCGACCGATTTCATCGAGGTTGAGAGCAAAGCCTGGGCGCCGGGGAATTTCTCAAAAGCAAAACGGGGGATCTTGGTGACGACATAGTCGATCGTGGGCTCGAACGCGGCCGGGGTCGTGCGGGTGATCTCGTTCTTCAATTCGTCGAGCGTATAGCCGACGGCCAGCAAGGCTGCGATCTTGGCAATGGGAAACCCCGTCGCCTTCGAGGCCAAGGCCGAGGATCGGCTGACCCGTGGGTTCATTTCGATGACCACGAGCCGCCCATCGGCGGGATTGACGGCGAACTGGACGTTGGAGCCGCCCGTATCCACCCCGATCTCGCGCAAGACCGCAATCGAGGCGTTGCGCATGATCTGATATTCTTTGTCGGTGAGCGTCAGGGCGGGGGCAACCGTGATACTGTCGCCGGTATGGACGCCCATCGGATCGATATTTTCGATCGAACAGATGATGATGCAATTATCCGCGCGGTCGCGGACCACCTCCATCTCGAATTCTTTCCAGCCCAGCACCGATTCTTCGATCAAGACTTCGGTGGTCGGCGAGGCGCGCAAACCGCCCGAGACGATTTCCTTGAATTCTTCAAGATTATACGCAATGCCGCCGCCGCTGCCGCCCAGGGTGAAGGAGGGGCGGATGATTGCGGGCAGGCCGACGAAGTCGAGGGCCTCGCGGGCTTCATCCAAGGAATGGGCGGTCTTGCTGCGCGGGGAGGCAAGGCCGATCCGATCCATGGCGTTGCGGAACAATTGGCGGTCTTCCGCCTTGGCGATCGCCTCTTCCTTGGCCCCGATCAGTTCGACACCGTATTTGGCGAGCGTGCCGTCCTTGGCAAGGGCAAGGGCGGTGTTGAGCGCCGTCTGGCCGCCCATCGTCGGCAATAGCGCGCAGGGCCGTTCGGCGGCGATCACCTTCGCCACCATTTCCGGTGTGATGGGCTCGATATAGGTGGCGTCGGCGAGGCCCGGATCGGTCATGATCGTGGCCGGGTTGGAATTGACCAGAATGACCCGATAGCCTTCCTGGCGCAGGGCCTTGCAGGCCTGGGCGCCGGAATAGTCGAACTCGCAGGCCTGGCCGATCACGATCGGTCCGGCACCGATGATCAGGATGGATTCGAGATCGGTACGTCTAGGCATGCTGTCCTCCGGCGGCACTGGTCGTGACGGCTCGCCCGTCGATGAGCCGCATGAACCGGGTAAAAAGATAGGCGCTGTCCTCGGGGCCGGGCGAGGCTTCCGGGTGGTATTGCACTGAGAAGACGGGGCGGTCGGTGAGGCGCAACCCTTCGTTCGTGCCGTCGAACAGCGAGACATGGGTGACGACGGCTTCGGGCGGCAGGCTGGTCGGATCGACCATGAAGCCGTGATTCTGGCTGGTGATTTCGACCTTGCCGGTCTCAAGATCCTTGACCGGGTGATTGGCCCCGCGATGGCCGTTGGTCATCTTGACGGTCTTGCCGCCGATCGCAAGGGCGATGATTTGGTGGCCGAGGCAGATGCCGAAGATCGGTACGGCGCGCGCAATCAGGGCTTGCACCATCGGCACCGCATAGAGGCCGGTCGCCGCAGGATCGCCCGGACCGTTCGACAGAAAGACCCCGTCGGGCTTGAGGGCCAGGATGGCCTCGGCACTGGTGGTGGCGGGCACCACCGTCACCCGGCACCCGGCGGCGGCCAGCAGGCGCAAGATATTGTATTTCGCCCCGAAATCGACCGCGACCACATGGCGCGTCGGGGCCGTCTGACGGCCGTAGCCGCTGCCAAGGGCCCAGCGCGCTTCATCCCAGGCATAAGGGGCTGCCGTCGTCACTGTGCGGGCGAGATCCATACCGACGAGCCCCGGCCATTCTCTTGCCATTTTATGCAAGGCGTCGATGTCGAACCCGCCGTCCGGGGCGTGGCTGAGGACGCCGTTCGGCGCACCGCCGTCGCGAACCCGCCTTGTGAGGGCGCGGGTATCGACCCCGGCGATGCCGGGCAGGGATCGGGCTTTCAACCAAGCGTCGAGCGGGGCTGCGGCCCGCCAGTTGGCGGGGTCGGTGATCGCATTGCGGATCACGAGCCCTTGGGCTGCCGCACCGCGCGTTTCGATATCATCGAGGTTGGTGCCGACATTGCCGATATGAGGGAAGGTAAAGGTAATGATCTGACCGGCATAGGAGGGATCGGTCAGGATTTCCTGATAGCCGGTGATCGACGTATTGAAACAAACTTCGCCTATGGTGGTCCCTGCGGCTCCGATCCCCTGCCCCCAAAACACGCGCCCATCATCCAGAACCAAGGCGGCGGTCGCCCCGGCGGGCTTGCGATGCGGCAGGGTCGTCACGGGATCGTGGGGCATCTGGCGGGTTCCTTCTCAAGGTCGTAGCGGCAGTCTTGTCTTCAAAAAGCACGCTTTCTTCAGACATGACGAGACGACCGGCACGGGCACCCGGCACCCATTTCGCCAAGGGGCGGAACGGGATCGGGCCGCACATGCGGTCTTCGACCTCTTTTCTCAGGGGTCACCGGATCGTCTCTCGCCCGGTGAAGCCGTCGAGTAACGCGCCTGCACCCTTCCCGTCAAGCCGCACCTCACTGTCGCCATGTCTTGTCTGGTCTGTGCTGCGGCACGGTTGGTCTTGCTTTGCGTCGGGCGCATTGGGGGGTAATGTGGTTCCTTCCTAAAAAAATGGAGGTTCTGTGTCATGTTGCGGCAAAGCTTGAGCGACGCCCTGAAAGAAGCGATGCGCGCGCGCGATCAGCGGGCGACGGCGACCTTGCGGATGGTGCTGGCCAAGCTCAAGGATAAGGATATCGAGGCCCGCACTGCCGAAAGCCGCGAAGGGATCGACGACGCGGCCGCCCTTGGCGTGTTGCAGGGCATGGTCAAGCAGCGCCGGGAAAGTATCGCCCTCTACCAGCAAGGCAATCGCCAGGATCTCGTCGATCAGGAATTGGCCGAGATCGCCGTGATCGAACGGTTTCTGCCGGCCCAGATGGACGATGCCGGGATCGATGCTGCGATTCGCACCGTGATCGCCGAGATCGGGGCTGCGGGTATCAAGGATATGGGGCGCACGATGACGGCCCTCAAAGAGAAGTTTGCCGGGCAAATGGATTTCACCAAGGCGAGCGGGCGGGTGAAGGCATTGCTGACGGGGGTCTGAGGGGCTTCGGCATTTTCGCGGTGGATGACCCCATCCATCCTGTGCGACCATGGTGCCCGATCGCCATGATGGCACCGTGAAAATCCTGCGTTTGCCGTCGGCGGGTCGTTCTCTTAGCCCGCGACGGCGATCCGCTTACCCGAAAGGCATTCACCGGCTGTGGCCTTTCCGCCGCAATTTCTCGATGAAATAAGGGCGCGGCTTCCCCTATCCGCCGTGATCCAGCGTCGAACCCGGCTCGTCAAGAAGGGCCGGGAATGGTCGGGTCTGTGCCCGTTTCATGCCGAAAAATCCCCTTCCTTTACGGTGAATGACGATAAGGGGTTCTTTCATTGTTTCGGCTGCGGTGCCCATGGCGATGTGATCACGTTCACCATGCGCGCGCTCAATCTCGATTTCCTAGAGGCGGTGAAGGGGCTTGCAGAAGAAGCCGGACTCGAGGTCCCGCGCACCGGACCGGAAGAACAGGTCCGCACGGCGCACCTCAAAACCCAGCAAGACGCGATGACGGCGGCGGCGGCGTTTTTTGCCGGTCAATTGCAGACGGCTGCCGCCGCAGGGGCGCGGGCCTATTTGGCGCGGCGCGGCCTCGACCGGGAGGCGATCGCGCGTTTTGGTCTTGGCTATGCCCCGCCGAGTGCGGGGCAGGGACTCTTGAAACAAGCCCTCAGCGCCGATTTTCCCGAAACGATGTTGATCGAGTTGGGCCTCGTCACCCGCAAAGAGCCGGATCGACCGAGTTTCGATTATTTTCGCGACCGGATCATGTTTCCGATCTTGGACCGCACGGGGCGGGTCATCGCCTTCGGCGGACGCGTGCTGGGCGATGCGAAACCGAAATATTTAAATTCCCCCGACACGCCGATCTTTCATAAGGGACGGGTGCTCTATGGTCTGTCCTGGGCGCGCGCCGCCATGACGAAGAAGGCCGATCTCATCGTGACCGAAGGGTATATGGATGTGATTGCCCTCAATCGGGCGGGGTTTGAGGGGGCGGTGGCGCCGCTTGGCACGGCGCTCACCGAGGGACAGTTGGAAGAAATCTGGCGACTGTCGGCGGAACCGATCCTGTGTTTCGACGGCGATGCGGCGGGCCAACGGGCGGCCGCCCGTGCCCTCGACCGGGCCTTGCCGTTATTGAAGGCGGGTCGATCGTTGCGCTTTGCGACCCTGCCCGATGGAGAAGATCCCGACAGTCTGATCGCACGCTACGGCCCGGCGCGCATGCAAATGGTTTTGGATCAGGCCCAGCCTCTGGGCGAAACCTTATGGCGCCATGAATTGGCGGCGGCCCCGGTCGACACGCCCGAACGCAAGGCGGCCCTCGAAGCGCGCCTGAAAGAGCGAATCGCCTTGGTCGCCGATGAGGGGCTGCGTCGGGCCTATCACGGATTTTTTCGCACCTGTCTCTTCGAACGCTTGCGGCCCGCCCGCTCGCAACGGGGGACGGCCTATCGGCAAAAAACCGGTTTCGGCGACAAGAATCGCTTTCAGGCACCGCTCGAATGGCCCCCCCCGGCGGATCCCGGTACACTCGATCGCCGCCGTCAACAAGTCTTGCTTGCGGTCCCCCTCTTGCGACCCGATTTGTTGGGTGCTATGATGGAAGACCTCGCCATGTTGGAATTTACGGCACCGGACCTTGACAAATTATGTCGCGAACTCTTAGACATTCACACGAGCGAGCCGGATCTTGAGAGCGGCGCGCTGCGTCGGCGTTTGATTGATCGGGGTTTTGAAACGGAGTTGACCGATCTGATGGGGGCGCAGGTCATGCTCCATGCGGGTTTTGCGGAATTGGCCGATCCCGAGATGGTCATGGCCGGTTGGCGTCAGGCCCTGGCCTTCTGGCGGGAGACGACGGTCGCGACAGAGGAACGAGAGGCGGCGGTTGCCCATTTTGTCAAGGACGACGTGTCGGGCAATGCCCGCCTCGTCAATCTCTATCGTGACAGCGAATATCGGCGTCATTCGGATGCCGTCTTGGACGTGCCGGGCGGAGAAAAGAAACCATCGTGATGGATCCTGTGGGGCAGTAGGGGCTGGGG
>DAISJD010000097.1:0-11353 GCA_036821645.1 Aliidongia sp. | reverse complement strand
ACCGGGAAGAAGCTTCTACTAAAACCCCAACCCAATGTCAACAAGTATTTTTCAAAAAACATCAAGAAAAATACCCGCCAACATCTATTCGTTTCAACAGGGCAATCAACCTACCTTTTTCATTTTTCGCCGTCAAGCTATTTTTTTAAGCTATCTGGTTTTTTTCTTCCCTACCGACTGTCCATTCGGCGTCATTGGTTGGGAGGCGTGCTTTTACGCCCGACACCCCCCTCTGTCAATGCCTATTTCATCTTTTTTTGAAAATTCTTTCCTGCTTTCCATCTAGCCAGCGCGATGAAGTGTTTTCCTGAAGCAAAGAAGTGTTTTAGGGTCATGGTTCATTTTGATTCCAGCGCCCAGGTGTTTTATGCCCCTTCCCATCGAAGACATTCACAACCCCGCCCCCACCCTAATCGAAGTCGTACGCGGGACGATGGTTGAGAGCCGCCATCGGGGGGCAATGGTCATCGTCGATGCCATGGGCCATGTCGTGCGATCGATCGGTGCGATTGATCGGCCGATCTACCCACGCTCGGCGATCAAGCCCTTGCAAGCCCTGCCCCTGCTCGAAACTGGAACGGCCGATAAACTGGGTCTTGGCGATGATGAAATCGCCTTGGCCTGCGCCTCGCATGCCGGCGAGGCTATTCATACAGAGCGCGTCGCAGCCTGGCTCGCCCGTGCCGGGATGAGTGCCGACGATCTCGAATGCGGGGCCCACCTGCCGCGCGATGTCCCGACTTCCCAAGGCTTGATCAGGGCGGCACACGGCCCGAGCCCGCTGCATAATAATTGTTCCGGCAAACATACCGGCTTTTTATGCACGGCAAAATGCCTCGGTGAAGCAACTCATGGCTATATTCATGCCGACCACCCCGTGCAACGACGCGTCCTTGCGGCGGTGGGTGCCATGACCGATACCGATATGGATCATGCCGATCATGGGGTCGATGGATGCGGCATTCCCGTCGTCGCGATCACACTGCATGGGCTGGCCCTCGGCATGGCCCGGATGGCCGACCCGACCCATCTGCCGGACGAGCGGCGCGCCGCCGCAACCCGGATCCTGAACGCCATGGCAGCGGCCCCGTCCTTGGTCGATGGCACGGGGGGCATGGCGACCATGATCATGCAGGTTGCGGGCGAGACCGTGCGCCTGAAGCCCGGTGCCGAGGGGGTTTATTGCGCATCCCTGCCCGATGTCGGCCTCGGGATCGCCCTCAAAATCGAAGATGGCGCGATGCGCGCCGCCGATCTCGCCATGGCCACTATCCTCGACCGGCTCGATTGCTTCGATTATGATCAGCGCATGGCCCTGCACCCGTTTTTGGAGCCGCGCCTCCATAATGTCGCCGGTGTCGAGGTGGGTCATCTGCGCCCCGCCGCCGCTCTCGATTTTTGATTTCGGAGTATCGCCATGCGCGCCATTGTTTGCGAGACCTTAGACGGCCCGGAATCCCTCACCCTGCGCGACTTGCCCGCCCCAGTTCTGGGGGCCGGTCAGGTGCGCATCGACGTTCATGCCGCCGCCGTCAATTTCGCCGATAGTTTGATCATCCGGGGGCAATACCAGGAAAAGCCCCCCCTACCCTTCATTCCAGGATTTGAAATTGCCGGGATCGTACGCGAGGTTGCCGCAGACGTGTCGGGCTTTACCGTCGGCGATCGGGTTTTGGGCCTTGCCGCCGTCGGGGGCTATGCCGACGAGATCGTCCTCGATGCCGAGTCCGTCTATCGCATTCCCGACACGATGAGCTTTGCCGCCGCCGCCGGATTTCCCATCGCCTACGGCACCTCTCACGGTGCGCTGGACTGGCGCGCCCACCTGCAACCGGGGGAAACATTGCTGGTGCATGGGGCGTCGGGCGGCGTGGGGTTGACCGCCGTGGAAATCGGCAAGGTCATGGGGGCGCGCGTCATCGCCACGGCGAGCACGGATGAAAAACTCGCCATCGCCGCCAGTCGCGGGGCCGATATCCTGATCAATACCAGTACCGACGATGTGCGGGCCAAACTCAAAGAGGCCACCGGCGGCAAGGGCGTCGATGTCGCCTATGATCCTGTCGGCGGTTCTTTGTTCGAGACGACCGTGCGGGCCATGGGGTGGGAAGGACGCCTCGTCATCATCGGTTTTGCCGGGGGCGGGATCCCGCAAATTCCGGCCAATCTCTTATTGGTCAAGAATTGCGCCGCGATCGGGTTTTATTGGGGCGCCTATCGCCTGCGCAATCCCGGTCTCGTCCGGCGCTCGTTCGAGCATCTGTTGGGCTGGGTCGCCGAGGGCAAGCTCAACCCCCTCGTCACCACGACATATCCGCTGGAACGAGCGGCCGAGGCGATCGCCTTGCTGAGTGCGCGCAAGGCCACGGGCAAGGTGATTTTGACGACCCGATAACCCCATCGATCAGCCCCATTGGCCTGTCCGATGGGGTTGACCCCGCTGATTGACGGGAAAAACCCGCAATAGAACGGAATATATTTGGTTAATTCTCTTTTTGTTCTTTATGTTCCACTCCCATAATCCTATCTTGTTCTTTCAAGGCGCAATGACAGCGATTTGAGGGGAGTCATGGAAAGCATAGGACCGTTACTAAGAACATGGGATGAACAAAAAAGATTTCAAACTGTTCAACAAAATTTAACCTTCACCGATCATGCCCTGATCTTGGGGGTTGGCACCCCCCTTCTCAAGGCCCATCGCGGCAGGTTCAATCCGGTTGGATCCGAAGATCGCATCACTTTCCTGTTGCGCCGGGCCTATCGCGCCGTTTTTCCTGACATTATCCCGGCGATCACCCGTGCCGCCGCCGCATGGAATGCCGGGGAACGGTGTCTCGCCCAAATCCATTTGGCCCTGGCCCGGATGCCGCCCTTGGATCCCGATGCCGGGGCAAGACGGCTTTTCTTTGCCGCCGGTCTCTTGGAGGGCGGCCTCACCCCGGAAACCATCGCCAAAATCGCGGGATATGACGGGCATGGCACAATTCTATGGAAACAGAATTTCAATGCCCTGGAACCGCGTGAACGACAGGGCGACGCCCATCCCGGCCGCTGGACCCGGACAGGCGGCGGGCATGGCCACGGTCGCGTCATCCTGGTCCAACAGCGCCCAAGACGTGGCGGCGGCAGCGGACCGCGCATCAACCGGCGCACCGGCGGCATCATCCCCGACGAAGCCGACGATTTCGCAGAAGAACGCATCGAGCAGTTCTACGATCAAATCAATCGCATCAACACCCTCATCCGCACCCGAAACGCAATCACCCACGGCCCGAAACGCCCACCCTACGCAATCCTATCCGCACCCGATTACGTCCCAACGGAACGGGATATCGACCGACAAGAAACCATGATCCGCGATCTCGAATTCGAGATCATGGAAGAAACCACGAAAATAGATCCAGAATTACAAGATAAAATCGAAGATTACGACGCGAAAATAAGCGGCTTGCGCGATCGGATCGAAACTGAAATACAATATCGCGAAAATACCGGGGGACGCGTTATTCGCGTTACGGGTCCAGATAAAATGTCGTCAAATCAGGACTCCGACCCTTCTCTCGGCCCACTCCAAGGGCGTTATTATGCTCGGTTTCGGGATGAATTCGGCAAAGAAACAAACTACTCGATCAACTATGATCCAATATCGGGCCATTTTGGCACGATCAAACCATCAAGCAGGCAGGGAAAATGAAAGCTGAAATCACGTTTGACGTTGAAATGTATGAGTTCATGTCTGTTGTGGAAGGGTGTTATCGCCTGAGCGATAATATTTGGTGTGTTTTTATCTTCTTTGCATGGAGCAATGACGATGATTTTATCGGTGTCAAAAAAAACCTTGTCTGGGATTCCGGTGTTACCGGCTTGAATGTGTTCCTGCCCGAAGGCACCAATCTCAATAAGGCGCTCGTGCTGGAAACCCTATCGCGAGAATTAGGCGTCACGGAATGGGTTGAAGTCAGAGGACCGGACTCCATCGATATCCGGTGATTAATTCAGCCTCACGGGCGGTTTCTTGAAACAAATCGACCGATAAGAGGAAACTGTCATCCCGCATCAATCATTTTCCACCACCGTGCCACGGCTGCACGGTGGTGGCGATCGGCCGAGGCGATCGCCTGGCTGAGTCAGGCCACGGGCAAGCCGATTTGACGACCCGATAACAGGATCAGCCCCATTGGACGGCCCGATGGGGTTGATCCTGCCGATTGACGGGAAGAACCAGCACCGCCCCTAGATCCCGATAGCGAGGCAAGGTGGTGGTGGCGGACCGCGCATCAACCGGCGCACCGGTGGCATCATCCCGGACGAAGCCGATGATTTCGCAGAGGAACGCATCGATCGGTTCTACGACCAAATCAACCGAATCAATAGCCTGATCCGCACCCGAAACGCAATCACCCACGGCCCCAAACGCGCCCCCTACGCCATCCTATCCGCCCCCAACGCCGTCCCGACCGAACAGGATATCGACCGACAAGAAACCATGATCCGCGATCTCGAATTCGAGATCATGGAAGAAACCACGAAAATAGATCCAGAATTACAAGATAAAATCGAAGATTACGACGCGAAAATAAGCGGCTTGCGCGATCGGATCGAAACTGAAATACAATATCGCGAAAATACCGGGGGACGCGTTATCAGTGTAACAGGTCCTCACAAAATGTCATCAAATCAGGACTCCGACCCTTCTCTCGGCCCACTCCAAGGGCGTTATTATGCTGAATTTAGGGATGAGTTCGGCAAAGAAACTAGGTACTCGGTCAACTATGATCCGATCTCTGGCCATTTTGGCACGATCAAACCATCAAGCAGGCAGGGAAGATGAAAGCTGAAATCACGTTCGACCTTGAAATGTCAGATTACATGGACTTTGCGGAAGGTTGTTATCGCCTGAGCGATAATATTTGGTGCGTTTTTATCTTTTACGTTCGAAGAAAAAGTAATGATTTTATTGGAGTCGAAAAAAACCTCGTGTGGGATTCAGGCGTCACTGGACTGAATGTACTTCTACCTCCTGGAACCAATCTCAATAAGGCGCTCGTGCTGGAAACCCTATCGCGAGAATTAGGCGTCACGGAATGGGTTGAAGTCAGAGGACCGGATTCGATCAATCTTCGCTGATCTATCCGGCACCATAGATGGTTTGTCACCAGCATAGATCAGGCAGGAAAGATGAAAGCTGAAATTACATTCGATCTTGTAATGCACGAATTTATGCCAGCCGCTGAGGGCTGTTATCGTCTTAGCGACAACATCTGGTGTGTCTTTTTCTTCTATGTATGTCCAGAAGAAGGCGAGTTCATCGGCATCAAAAAAAATCTCGTCTGGGATTCCGGTGTCACGGGCCTCAATGCCTTCTTCCCGGAAGGCACAAACCTCAATAAGGCCCTGATACTGGAAACCCTCTCTCGTGAATTAGGGGTGACGGAATGGGTTGAAGTCAGGGGACCGGATTCGATCGATCTTCGCTGATCTATCCGGCACCATAGATGGTTTGTCACCAGCATAGATCGGCAAAGGAAAATGAAAGCTGAAATCACATTCGATCTTGAAATGCATGAATTCATGTATTTCATTGAAGGCTGCTATCGCCTTAGCGACGATATCTGGTGTGTTTTCTTATTTTACATAGAAAGCGATGAAGGCAGATTCATCGGAGTGAAAAAAAATGTTACCTGGGATTCCGGCGTCACTGGCCTCGTTGCTTACTTCCCCGAAGGCACAAACCTCAATAAGTCCCTGATACTGGAAACCCTCTCTCGTGAATTAGGGGTGACGGAATGGGTTGAAGTCAGGGGACCGGATTCGATCGATCTTCGCTGATATATCCAGGACCACAGATGGTTTGTCACCAGCATAGATCGGCCAAGGAACATGAAAGGCAATCGTCAGCCGCACGCCATTGCCTGAAGGCATAAACAGCCGTAGCCAAAGATAGAAAACATACGAGATAGACAGGAAATTGCCCAGCACACGAAACGGTAAGCAACCGAAGTCAAACCAGCCAGTCGCTGAAATTTGGCGTCCCCAAGGGGATTCGAACCCCTGTTACCGCCGTGAAAGGGCGGTGTCCTAGGCCTCTAGACGATGGGGACTGAGGCGGTGCAGAACAGAGCCCGGTTTTACCCAGGTTCGCCGGACTTGGCAAGTGTTTCTTTTCACGATGTCAGCAATTTTTGCACAAACCCTTCATGCGTAAAGCAAATAGCTCCAGCAGCACTGGGTACAGGCCTTCAGGATTGATAGGCGAAGGCGATATCGTCGATAAAGAGCTGCACGCCATTGCGCCCCTGCCAGGTATCGGCCCGGATATGCCCGGCGACATGGAGCGCCGCCCCGCCCGATTGCAGCAAGGCGGGACCAAGGGCCCCCTCCATCGCACGAAACGCCATCGCCTTGAGCTTTTCCGTCCCCGCCGCCGGGGCGAAGAGCACGCGGACATGGTTTGCCCCCACCACATCGGCCTTCACCACCCGCAAATGGGGCAGGACGAAGCGCGGTTCACTGTTACCGGCCCCGAACGGCCCGAGTTTCGCAATCAGCGCGACGAGATCGGGGGTGGCGGCGGCCACCTGCATCACCCCGTCGATCCCCAATTCCGGGGTGAGGTCGAGGTCGGCGGTCAGATGGGTCAGGCGATGCCGCAGGAATTGCGTGAGGCCCGCCGCCTGATCGGCCATCACGGTAAAGCCCGCCGCCATGGCATGGCCGCCGCCCGCCACCAGATAGCCCGCTTGACGGGCCGCGATGATGGCGGCCCCAAGATCCACGCCCGGCACGGATCGTCCCGAGGCCTTGCCGATGCCATTTTCCCAAGCAATCACGCAGGCCGGTCGGTTATAGCGTTCCTTCAAGCGACCGGCGACGATGCCGATCACGCCCGGATGCCAACCTTCGCCTTCTGCGATCAGGATCGGGCCGTGATCCTGGACCCGATCCACCTGTTCGATCGCCTGTTCCAGAACCGCCGCCTCGATCGCCCGCCGTTCTCCGTTCAAAAGATCCAGCGTCTGAGCGAGCTCGGCCGCAACGACCGGGTCGTCGCAGGCCAAGAGACGACAGCCGAGATCGGATTTCCCGACCCGCCCGCCGGCGTTGACCCGCGGTCCCAAGACATAGCCCAGATGATAGGCGTCGATCCGTTCGGAAACCCCGGCCTTGTCCGCCAAGGCGACGAGCCCCGCATTGCGGCGTTGGGCCATGATTTTCAACCCCTGCGTCACCAGCGCCCGGTTCACCCCGACCAGGGGAACCACATCGCACACGGTGCCCAAGGCCACGAGATCAAGAAGGGATTTCAGATCCGGTTCGGGCCGATCGGCGAAAAACCCCGCCGCCCGCAAGGCCCGATTGGTTGCGACTGCCACGAGGAAACTGACCCCGACCGCCGCCAAGACCCCCTGACCGCTCTCGTCGTCGAGCCTGTTGGGATTGACCAACCCTGCATGGGGCGGCAGGCTCGCCTCCGCCGCATGGTGATCGACCACCACGACATCGAGCCCCACCTCGGCCGCCTGGGTGAGAGCCCCATGGGCTGTGGTGCCGCAATCGACGGTAACGACGAGGCTCACCCCTTCTTCCCGCAGGTGCCGCAAGGCCGGACCGTTCGGCCCATAGCCTTCGGTGAGCCGATCGGGGATGTAAAGCCGCACAATGATGCCAAGGGCGCGGAAATACCGGTCGAACAGGGCGGAGGAGGTCGCACCATCCACATCGTAATCGCCGAAAATCGCAATCGATTCTCGGGCTATGACGGCACGGGCCAGCCGATCGGCCGCCCTGTCCATATCGGCAAGACGGCTCGGATCCGGCAGGTCGTCGCGCAAGGTTGGATTGAGATAGCGCTCGACCATGTCCGGGTCTGATACGCGGGCGGCAATGATTCGCCCCATGACATCGGGCAAATTGCGCCGCTGGGCAATGGCAAGCGCCATGCGGTCATCGCCGCCCCTGTGCACCCACCGCCGCCCATCGATGGAGTGCGTTACCCCCAAAATCACAGGGGATTTGGCGGCACGGTCCGCCGCCTCACCCCCCACGATAAGCCGCCCCCATCACTGCATCGATTAGAGAAAAGCCGCCCATTCCGGTTTCCGATCGAACCGATGGGTGGCCTCCACCGTGCGCACGGTCCCGCTTTGCGAACGCATGACGATGGACTGGGTGACGACGCCGCCCGGCACCCGGCGCACCCCGTTCAGCATGCTGCCGTTGGTGACGCCGGTGGCGGCGAACATGACATTGCCGGATGCAAGATCCAACATGCCGTATTTACGATTGAGGTCGCTAATGCCCCATCGTTCCGCCCGGCCCCGTTCGTCGGCATTGCGGAACAAGAGGCGCCCTTGCATTTGCCCGCCGATGCAGCGCAGGGCGGCGGCGGCCAAAACCCCTTCCGGTGCCCCGCCGGACCCGACATAAAGATCGACCCCTGCATCCGGCATACTGGCCGCAATGACGCCGGACACGTCACCGTCGGAAATCAACATGATGCGGGCCCCCGCACTGCGTACGGCGGCAATGAGATCGGCATGGCGCGGCCGATCCAGGATGCAGACGACCAAATCCGAGACGGCAATATTCTTGGCCTTCGACAGGTTATTCAGATTTTCCGCCGGGCTCGCATCAAGATCCACGATCCCGTCCGGCAACCCCGGACCCACCGCGATCTTATCCATGTAAACGTCCGGTGCGTTCAAAAACCCGCCCGCATCGGCCATGGCGATCACGGCGAGCGCATTCATGCCCCCCTTGGCGGTGATCGTCGTCCCTTCCAACGGGTCGAGGGCGATATCGATCTTGGGTCCATGACCCGTGCCGACCTTTTCCCCGATATAAAGCATCGGGGCCTCGTCGCGTTCGCCTTCGCCGATGACGACGGTGCCATCGATGGCCAGCGCGTTGAGGGCCGTACGCATCGCGTCGACGGCTGCCTGGTCGGCTGCTTTTTCATCGCCTCGCCCCATCAGACGGGCGGCGGCCAGGGCCGCCAATTCCGTCACGCGCACCGCCTCAAGGGCGAGGTTCCGATCCATCATCGTTTCGTTCATTCTTTCAACATCCTATCGACGGCCGGAATGCCGACCGTATTCTCTACAAAAAAAGACCGCCTTCGCGACCCCATTTTATGCATCGTCCAAAACCAATGTCCCCTGCACGGGAACGGCGGCCCATCGATGGGTTAAATCGGCAATCGACGTTCTAAGAAGCGTGATCTCATCCTGCGATAGGGGGATAGCCCTATGACCTCGGGCCTCGCAGGCCGCATAGTAACTTGCCAGAAAATCTTCCGCCGACATCGGCTGCGACCAGAGCTCCGCCTGAAGACACAGAACGATACCCTCCACCGCATCGCCCTCTACCGTTCCCACCATCGTGTCGGCAAGGCTTTCACCCTCAGTCAACCGGGTTAAAAAACCCCCGGCCCGAACGACCGTTTCCACGGCAAAATGGACCATATCATGCGGAATGATCCCCTGTTTCGGGCATTGGATCGCCACGACACCCTCACCGGACCGCTCCACGTGCAAAATGTCATATTTGCCGTTCGTCTTGGTAAAGACCAGCCTCATCGAGAGTCTTTCCTCTCAACCCAGTCATGCCGCAAGCGACGGCGTGGTCGGTTTTCAGGCCCCTCAGGCATCGATCCTGATCATCTGCGGCGGCTCTACCATCGACGGTAGGGTTGCAATCCGGCCCAAAGCCCGCTGCAAAGCGGCTTCTTGACTGGGATGAGTCGTAAAAACAATCGGGACGACCCGTTCCAAGGCATGACGCGGCTGACGCATGGCTTCGACCGAAACCCGTTCGTTGCGCAATTCGGCCGCCATATCGGCCAGCACACCCGGCTCGTCGCGGACCATGAGACGCACGTAGCAGGCCCCGGCATGTTCGGCAATGGAAACCGCCGAAAGCCCGTCCACGGTGCGGGCAAACCACTGTTTCGCCTGACCAGAGGCAAGATCGATGAGATCGGCCACGACGGCGGAACCGGTCGGTCCAGCCCCCGCCCCACGCCCTTGGAACATCACGCGCCCGACCGCATCGCCGGTCACGACGACGGCATTATCCACGCCATCGACATGAGCAAGCGGGTTCGATTTCGCAACCATGGTCGGATGTACCCGTTGCTCGATCCCGCGCGGGGTCCGGTGTGCCGTGCCCAACAGCTTGATCCGATACCCCAAATCTTCGGCATATTGAATGTCGAGGGGCGAAATCGCTCGAATTCCCTCGACGTGAACGCTGGCGAGATCGACCGGCATATCGAAGGCCACCGCCGCCAGCAAGGCGAGCTTGTGGGCCGTATCGTGCCCGTCGATATCCAACGTGGGATCGGCCTCGGCATAGCCCAATGCCTGCGCTTCGGCCAGAACACCGGCAAAATCCCGGCCGGTTTCGCGCATTTGGGTCAAGATGTAATTGCAGGTGCCGTTCAAAATCCCGCACACACGTTCAAACCGATTGGCGGCAAGACCGCCGCCCAGCCCCTTCATAATCGGAATACCGCCCGCAACCGAGGCCTCGATCGCGAGGGCCGCACCATGCTGACGGGCAAGGCGGGTCAAGGGATCGGCATGATGGGCAAGAAGGGCCTTGTTGGCCGTGACGACCGAACGACCGTGGCGGATCGCCGTTTCGACCACGGCCAAGGCCACCCCGTCGCTGCCGCCGATAAGTTCGGCCACGACATCGATATCCGGGGCCGCCGCCATGGCTACCGCATCGGAAAACCAACGCATACCCGAAAAATCGATCCCGCGATCGCGGCCGGGATCGCGGGCCGAGACGGCCACGATATCGATATCGCGGCCGGCCCTCGCACTGATCAGCGCACGATTGCGCGTCAAAATCTCGATCGTGCCGACCCCGACCGTGCCCAAGCCCGCAACGGCGACGCGCAAGGGCGATTTCTTCCCATCCCGCATCGCTCAATACTCGACATAGATATCGGTGCGGTCGGCATTACGCCCATTCGCCTGGACCGGGGCGGCTTCGGTCAGGATTTCCGCCGCCGGGATGCCCGACTTCGTCAAGGTGTCCTTAACCAGATTGGCCCGTTCCAACGCCGCCTGAAACGCCGCGAGCTGGGCCCCTGCGGGATCGGCACCGGGGGCCGGGCTCGCATAGCCGACCACACGCACGATACCGCCATATTGGGTATGGAGGGCAGGCACCGCCTGAAGTTGCACCAAGGCCTCATCGGTCAGGCCGTTCGTCCCCGGACCGAAGGCAAGGCGCGCCACCTGGGCCGACTTCGTGCGCTTGCCCGCAGGCGGTGTGGCCCCTGCCGGTCGCGGCACTTGGGCCAATTGCGGGACGGGGGGTGCCGCCTGGGGCACGGGAA
>DAISJD010000096.1:0-11576 GCA_036821645.1 Aliidongia sp. | reverse complement strand
ATCGGGATATGGGCGCAGAAATCATAGGGCTTCAAACAGGCTTCGACCACGAGATCGCACAAACCCATGGCGCACAAACCATAGGCATAACAATCTGTCCCATACCGGGTGCGCTTCACTTGGCTGCGCACCGCCTCAAACCGGTCGAACTCGGCCTTGGTGAAGGCATGGGGCGAGGTGGTGAACAGGCTCGCCTCGGCCAAATCGGGACAAGACCGCACCGTGACGGGGGTCCCATTCAAAAGCGTGGGACGACCAGCAACCCCAAGCCAGCGTTCGCGGCTGATCGGCTGATCCAAAATGCCCAGCACCGGATTGCCCTGATAAAGCAGGGCAATCAGGGTACCGAAGAGGGGCAGGCCGCTGATGAAAGATTGGGTGCCGTCGATCGGATCCAAGACCCAGACGAAATCCGCATCGGCCCGTTCCACCCCATATTCCTCGCCATAGATGCCATGGTCGGGAAAATGACGGTTGATGAGACGACGCATGCTCGCCTCGGATTCGCGATCGGCAACCGTCACGGGCGAGGCATCATCCTTGTCCAGAACGGCAACATCCGACCGGAAATAGGGGCGAATAACCGCCCCCGCCGCATCGGCCAAGGCACCGGCAAGAACGGCCGCCTCGTCGAGGACGGCCGCCTGCGGAACGGAACGCAGCATCAGGGTGCTTTGTCCAACTCAACCGGTGCGTCGCTCATCTTGTTGAGATAGGCAAGCAAATTCGCCCGATCTTCGGGTTTCGGCAGGCCGATGAAGCCCATCTTCGTACCCGGCGCATAGTTTTTTGGATTCGCAATGAAGGTCTGCAACTCCTGCACGGTCCAATTACCGGCAAACTTTTTGAAGGAGTCGGAATAATTATAGCCGTCGGCCTTGCCGCGCGGACGCCCCAGAACCCCGTAGAGATTCGGCCCCACCTTATGAGCCCCGCCCTTGTCGAACCCATGGCAGCTCGTGCATTTCTTGGAGATCGCCTCGCCAGCGGCAAAATCCGCCTTGGCCAAGAGATCCGCCGTCAATGGGGCGATTTTTTCCTCGGCCGGTGCCTTTGCTTCTGCGCCGCCTTCTTTGGCGGCGATAGGGTAGGCCGGTTTTTCAAGCCGATGGGGTGAAACGAGATTCTCGGCGATGAGCCCCGTCACCATGCCGGTGATCCCTGCGACGAGAACCGACGCAACGAGCTTGTTGAACTCTAACGAAGACATGCTGCAGCCCTTGACCGAGTTTAAGTGCACAATGAACGAGGTAACGTGATGGAGACCTATCTAGCACATCCTCACAACCAACCTCGACCCCGAACAGAGCGGCAAATCCGCCCATGTCCTTCATACAGAAAACAGGTTTCATCACGATTTACAAAAAAAGTCGATACCTGCCGAAGCAGAACCGATCAGAACGCAGATCAAATATGTCGCATGTTCCCCTTCATCCCGTCCGAAAATGCATTAGCATTCGCCGATCGTTCATCGTGACCGACCGTCCTGTCCGGCAAATCGGGCCGATTGCGGCCCGTTTCACGCAATCGGTACCTGATACGGGCACCCTCGCCTAACCCGATCGCCATGGCAGCCATGCGCAATCGCCAGACTGGATCGGATCGCCGAACCGCCGCAAAGTACCGTGCCCATCGAACATGTCGTGCCCATCGAAGGTTTTTTGACTGCCATGCCCGACCAACCGCAGCGCCACAGCCCCCTCATCGTGATACCCGCCCGCCTTGCCGCAACCCGCCTGCCGGGCAAGCCGCTGGCCCTCATTCAGGGCGAGGCGATGATCCTTCATGTCTGGCGGCGGGCGATTGCCGCCAATCTCGGGCCGGTCCTGGTCGCCTGCGGCGACGAGGCGATTGCCGATGTGATCAGGGCGGCAGGGGGGCAGGCGATCCTGACCGATCCGGCCCTGCCGTCCGGCTCCGATCGGGTTTGGCAAGCCGTGTGCCGGTTCGATCCGGCGGGTGCCCATGACGTCGTCATCAATGTGCAGGGGGATCTGCCGACCCTCGACCCCACGCTCATCAAGGACGCCCTATCCCCCCTCGTCACAGATCCCGCCGTCGATATCGCGACCTTGGTTGCCCCCATCGTGGATGAGGATGAAAAAACCCGACCAAGCGTGGTGAAGGCGGTCATCCATTGGCACGATCGAGGGACCGGGACGGCGGGGCAGCAGGGACGTTGCCTTTATTTCAGTCGCGCCACGGTCCCGACAGGCCCCGGTCCCCTTTTCCACCATATCGGCCTCTACGCCTATCGCCGGGCGGCCCTCGAACGGTTCGTGGCCCTGCCCCAAGGGCAGTTGGAACGGCGGGAAAGCCTGGAACAATTGCGCGCCCTCGAAGCCGGGATGCGGATCGACGCCACGTCGGTCGCAACCGTTCCGTTGGGCGTCGACACGCCGAACGATCTCATCCAAGCCGAGCGGATCCTATCCCGGCCTTAACCGCGTTTTTCCCAGCAAGCCCGCGAGCGCCCGATGTCCAATCCCCAAAACACTCTGATCGCCTTCCAAGGGGCCCCCGGTGCCTATTCCGATCTCGCCTGCCGGGCCGTTTTTCCCGAGCGGCGCACCTTGCCCTGTCGAACCTTCGAAGATGCGATCGCCGCCGTGCGCCAAGGCGATGCGGATTACGCCATGATCCCGATCGAAAACTCCCTTGCCGGACGGGTGGCCGATGTCCATCACCTGTTGCCGCGTTCCGGTTTGCATATCGTTGCGGAACATTATCAACCGATCCGCCACCATCTCTTGGCCTTGCCGGGCGTCGGCCTCGACGAGATCAAAACCGTGCGCAGCCACGTCCATGCCTTGAGCCAATGCCGTACCCTGATCCGGGATCTCGGGGCCACCGCCCAGATTGCAACCGATACCGCAGGCTCGGCCGCCGATCTCGCCCGCAGTCCCGACCGAACCGTGGGGGTGATTGCGTCGGATCTCGCCGGCCGACTTTACGGCCTTGCCTCGCTCAAGGCCGATATCGAAGATGCGGACCATAACACGACCCGGTTCGTCGTCCTCGCCCGCAGCCCTGAAATGCCGGCACACACTCCGTCCCTGTCGGTTACGACCCTTGTGTTTCGGGTCCGCAACGTCCCCGCCGCCCTCTATAAGGCCTTGGGTGGATTTGCGACCCTCGGCATCAACATGACCAAACTCGAAAGCTATATGGTGGGTGGCAGTTTCACCGCGACCGAATTCTATGCCGATGTCGAGGTGCACCCCGCAGAACCGCGTTGGGCCATCGCCTATGATGAATTGGCATTTTTCACCGAGGAAATCTCGATTCTCGGGACGTATCCCGCTCACCCTTTCCGCCGCCGTCAAGCGGACGCGACCTGACGGCGACGGTGCCCGCCCGATCCCGCGCGATCGGACATCGACTTTCGCGCAAATCCGGCTAGGGTGGGGTCCGTTTTCAAGTCGCGATCTCTTGGATCATAGCGGGGAATCATCGTCATGCATCACGATTTGGCCTATCCTGCCCTTGTCACCAGTTTGGCACTGCTCGTCTATCTGTGGAATTTCATTGCCTGCGGTCAGGCGCGCGGCAAACACAAGATCAAGGCCCCGGCCGTCACCGGACACCCGGATTTCGAGCGGAAGCTCAGAGTACAACAAAACATGATTGAACAACTGATCGCCTTCATCCCGGCGCTTTGGGTGTTCAGCCTGACCGTATCCAGCACCCTTGCAGCCTTGCTCGGCCTTCTCTTCGTGATCGGGCGCATCCTTTATTCGCAAGCCTATTACCGCGACCCGGAAAAACGGGGTATCGGCTTCATGCTGTCGGCCTTGCCCACGTTGGTCCTCATTCTGGGCGGGCTTGCGGGGTCGGTGCTGTCGGCCCTGTCGTAACGGCCCGAGAGGCGGCGGGATCCTGCCGCCTCAATCCGCCGTCAGCCAATCTTCGATGAGACGGCGCGCGATCGAATCGCGGCGCGGCAGACGAAATGCCTCGTTCTGGGCCTGAACCTGGGCCTTGATCCAGTCGCGGGTAAACCAGCGGGCATCTTCCAACTCGTCACGATCGACATTGACCGACCGGCTGGTCGCATCGGCATAAAAGCCCAGCATGATCGAACTCGGAAACGGCCAGGGTTGGCTCGAATGGTAGTGCACCGCCCCGACCGTGACGCCGGATTCTTCAAAAACTTCCCGCGCCACCGCCTCTTCGAGACTTTCGCCCGGTTCGACGAACCCGGCCAGGGTGGAATACATCCCCGGCGGCCACGCCGCTTGCCGCCCTAAAAGACAGGCGTCCCCCGCCGTCACCAACATGATCACGGCCGGATCGGTCCGGGGAAAATGACTGGTCGCACACCCAGCATTGGTACAAAGACGCACATGCCCCGCCGCCGTGAGGCGGGTGGGAGACCCGCACAACCCGCAAAACCGATGACGCTCGTGCCACGTTACCAAGGCCTTCGCATAGGCAAGCCTAGCCCCATCGGCCGCCGCCAAGACCGGGCCTACCGCGCGCAGATCCTGAAATTGGGCGCCAGCACCCAGATTATCACCCAGATTCAAGGCGGCCAAAGCGGTCTCTGGGTCGGGTAAATGCGAGAGATCGAGAGCAAAATGCGGATCGCGTCCCGCCCCATCGCCCTCTGCAAGCCCAAGCAAAATCACCGGCATTTCCGCCAGAAGCCCGACGACGTTATCTTGTGCCACCACGCGCGCGATAGGGCCGGTCGCACCCTCTTCGATCAGGACTTGTCCCCGCCACACCGGAATGAAACGCCCGTCACCCTCTTCAAGCAACCCGGACAGCCACGCCGCATCCTGACGCGACGCCGAGACTCGATCGAGACGAGCCCCAGTATAAAAATTTGGTCGTTTCATAGTCCCAAGCTTCACATAGCCAAAACCGCACAGCAAGACCGGCACGGCGGCGGTCGCGGCAAGTGTAGCGTTTTTCGCCCCGAAACCGAATGAAAACGCGCAAACACCACAGGCCGCTTGGCGTCGATGTGCGACAAAAACGGTACCCGCTTATGGCAATCACCAGATCTGCAACGGGAACACTTGCACTTTATAAGCGGAATCCTGTTATAGTGGCGTTGGGAGATTGGCTGCGGACGAGTCCCTCGCCAACCCGGTCAGGTCCGGAAGGAAGCAGCCGCAACGAGTTCCGAGTCGGGTCGTGACCAATCTCCTCCTCTTCTCATAAGAACCGGCATGGGTGCCGTTCTGTCGGTGTAGTGGCGGCGTGATGGCGGCGTGATGGTCCTGGCCTTTTGGGTCTGTCTCGACGTAGGTTCATTCGGATAATGCCTTTTGCCGCGATGAAGACGCAATCATGACCAACTCGGACTATCGCGTCCTCGCCCGAAAATATCGTCCCAAGACATTTGATGAACTGATCGGACAGGATACCCTGGTCCGAACCCTGGGCAATGCCTTCCAAACCGGGCGCATCGCCCATGCCTTCATGTTGACGGGCGTGCGCGGCGTCGGCAAGACGACGACCGCCCGCATCATCGCCCGCGCCCTGAATTGCATCGGTCCCGATGGAACCGGCAAGCCGACCATGACGCCGTGCGGCCTGTGCGATCCTTGCCGTTCGATCGCCGAAGACCGTCATCCCGATGTGATCGAAATGGATGCGGCCTCGCGCACCGGTGTCGACGATATGCGCGAATTGATCGACAGCGTGCGCTATCGTCCCGTCTCGGCGCGCTATAAAATCTACATCGTGGACGAGGTCCACATGCTGTCCAAGGCAGCCTTCAACGCCTTGCTGAAAACTTTGGAAGAGCCGCCGCCCGACATTAAGTTCATCTTTGCCACCACCGAAATCAACAAGGTGCCGGTTACGGTCCTGTCGCGGTGTCAACGCTACACCCTGCCCCGCATTCCGCCGGACGTACTGACACGCTATTTCGGCGAAATCGCCGCTCGGGAATCGGTCGAGATCGAACCCGGGGCCTTAGCGCTGGTGGCGCGGGCCGCCGATGGGTCCGTGCGCGACGGTCTGTCGATTCTCGATCAAGCCATCGCCTTAGGCTTCGGCGGCACCATCCTCGAAACCGCCGTGCGTGCGATGTTGGGGGTGGCCGATCGGGGCTTGACGGTCGATCTGTTCGAATCCCTGATGCAGGGCGATGCGGTAGCAGCCCTCGATCGTCTATCGGTTTTCTATACGGGCGGTACGGATCCGGCCATGGTGATCCAGGATTTGTTGGACGTCACCCATGCCGTCACCCGGGCCAAACTCGATTCCGAAAAAGAAACTTTGTTTCAAGATCAAGACCGTGCGCGCGCCGCCGCCCTCGCCAAGCGCTTGGGCATCGCCGCCCTCGCCCGGACATGGCAAGGCTTGCTGAAAGGACTGGGCGAGGTGCAAACCGCCCCCAATGCCTTAAAGGCGGCGGAAATGGTCTTGATTCGCCTAACCTATATCAGCGATCTGCCGCCCATCCCCGATCTGATCAAGGGGTTGCAGGCCGGCGGCGGGATGGGCCAAGTGCCGCCACCATCGGGACCGGTCGGCGGCAGCGGGGGCGGTGCCCGTGCGACGGCACATCTCGTCTCGGCATCGACAGCCCCGGTCGGTGCACAATCGGCCCGCTTAGCCCCGATGGCGGCACCTGAAACGGTTGCCGTGCCTGCGGCCCCAGCGGCCGCAATCCCCGAAAGCTTCGAAGCGATGATGCGCCATCTGGCGGACACGCGGCAAATCGTGCTCTATGCCCAAGTCGCCCGCTTCGTCCATTTGGTTGACTTCGCGGTCGGTCAGATCGAACTGCGTCTTGCCCAGGATGCGCCGCGCGATCTCGTGGGCCGGCTCAGCAGCTTTCTCACCGAGAGTACCGGCATCCGCTGGCTGATCACGATCTCGCGGGCGGAAGGTCGCCCGACGATCAGCCAACAGGCAGAAGAACGGGCGGCGGCGGAAATGGCCGCCGTGCGGGCCCATCCCTGGGTCAAGGCCGCCCTAGCCGCCTTTCCCGGCGCCACCATCGACCGGATCAAGCAGAATACCCCGTCGGACGATCCGGCGGCGATCCCGCCGGACCCGATCGTCGATCCAATCCCGGCGGTGCCCGTACCCGATAACCTTTATGAAGAAGACGATCCCGGCCCCTTCCTGGTGGAACCCGGTTGGGATCTCGATGACGATGACGGAGACGAATGATGAAAAATCTTGGCAATATGATGAAGCAGGCCCAACAGATGCAGACCCGCATGCAGGAAATGCAGGCGCAGCTCGACACGGTCGAAATGACCGGGCTTGCCGGGGGCGGCATGGTGTCCCTCGTGCTGACGGGCAAGGGCGATCTGCGCAAAGTTTCCATCGATAAATCCCTGATGGACCCTGCCGAGGTCGATGTGTTGGAAGATCTGATTCTGGCTGCGTTCAACGATGCCAAGACCAAGGTCGAAAGCCACGTTTCCCAAGAAATGGCGAAAGTGACCGGGGGACTCAAATTGCCTGCGGGCATGAAGCTGCCGTTCTGATCGGGCGGGTCCGGCCATGATTCCCGGTGCAGGCGGCGAGATCGACGCGTTGGTTCAGTTATTGAGTCGCCTGCCGGGATTCGGCCAACGCTCGGCCCGGCGCGCGATCCTTCATCTCTTGGCACGACGCGAGGCCATGATGCTGCCCCTTGCCGACGGTCTGAGACGGGCCGCCGAAACGGTACTGAGCTGTTCGGTCTGCGGAAATTTCGATTCGACGACCCCGTGCGCTCTCTGCACCGATCCAAAACGCGATCGCAGTCAAATTTGTGTCGTGGAAGATGTCGCCGATCTCTGGGCGATCGAACGGACCGGCGCTTTTTTCGGGCTTTACCATGTGTTGGGCGGGGTATTATCGGCAATCGACGGCACGAAGCCCGACGATCTGCGCATCGGCACCCTGGTCACCCGTGCCACGGACCCCACCATCCGAGAAGTGATTTTTGCCCTGAACGCCACGATGGAGGCGCAATCCACAGTCCATTACATCATGGATCGTTTGGCGCATCTGCCGATCAAGCGCACGCGCCTTGCCCATGGCGTCCCAATCGGCGGCGAATTGGATTATCTCGACGAGGGAACCTTGACCACCGCCTTGAAGAGCAGGCGGGATCTCTGAGCGTTCTCAACCGTCCAGGAACTTGACCCCGTCCAGTACGGCACCCGCCATCAAGGCACCCGTGCAATCGGTCCCGCGCAAATCCGCGCGGCTGAGATCGGCGCTGGTGAAATCGGTACCGTCAACCCGAACTTCACGCAGATCGGCTTGTTGCAGCTTCGCATTGCGAAAACTCGCCCCACGCAAATCGCTGGGCCATACTCGACCAGTCAGGCGCCCCTGATGATCGCGCAGCGGCATGGGGGCGAAATTGACCGCCGCAAGCCGTGCATGACTGAGATCGGCACGGGTAAGGTTGGCCCCGCTGAGATCGGCCCCCTCAAGCCGGACCTGACGCATGATGGCCCCATCCAATTGGGCGAGGCGCAATTTGGCCCCGCGCAAATCGGCCCCGGTGAAATCGCAATCGGTCAGCTTCGCCCCGCTGAGATCGAAATCGGCCAAGCATTTGCCCGCGAGATTTTCCCCCACCAGTTCGAGACGCTGACCCTGTGTGCCCGAACTCGCGATCCACTCGGCATGGGCCGCCAGTTTCTGGGTCAAACGGTCGGCCTCGGCATCGCGGGCAAAATTGGCCCCACGCGTCACCGCCTTGGCGAAATCGACGCCGCGCGCTTGAATCTGACGCAGATCGGCGTTGGTAAAATCGGCCCCGTCCACCTTGGCCTGATTGAGGGTGGCCCCCTTGAGATCGGCCCCGACGAAAAGGGCGCGGGTGAGATCGGCCAGGGTCAAATTGACCCGTGCGAATTGCCCGCGCGAACAATCGGCGCGCACCATCACCGCACCGCTGAGATCGGCACCGGTGAGATCGGCATCCATCAAGCGGGCACGGGACAGGTTGGCACCGCTAAGATCGGATGGGTTGTCGCGCAACCGTCGTTCGCCACCAACCCAATAGACTTGTTGGCCCGGCCGCAAATCGGCCCGTTCGAGATTGGCCTCTTCCAAATTGGCCTTGTGCAGGTTGATCCCGCGCAAATCGGCCCCGACCATGGATGCCTTGTGCAGATTGGCCCCGGAAAGATTGGCCCCGGAAAGGCTCGCCCCGTCGAATAGACTGCGCGTCAAATGCGCCCGACTGAGATCGACCCCGGCCATTCGCGCCATCTGAAGAGACAGCGACGAGAGATCCACCCCCGGCAAAACGGCACCCTTCAGATTCAACAACCGACCATCCGGCTTTCCATCCAGATAGTGGCGATGCGCCGTGACGGCATGAAGGAGTTCAGACTGTTTCATGTGACCCTGCACATTGAGCCGAAAAACGGTTCATATCTACGATATGAGAAAAACGCAGAGAATAACCCAATGATGGGATGCATGACGTTGCACATAGCAAGACTATAAGTCAGAAATCATTAATCGAGTATTGATGAAAAAAATCCATTTTTTATCTCAATTTTTCTGTATTTTTTATGTAGTTCTGGGATCTCATAGAAGTGCATACGCGTCAAAGACATAGAAATAGAGCGATCCGGGGGCGATGATTGGCGGTACCCTCATTAATCGCTTAAAATTTTATCAATCTGGGCGGGGCTGCAATCCCGCACCCGCACCTCAGCCGTCATGACCAATCTCCATCGGTGCCGCATGCTGTTCCACCGCTTCCGCCTCGATCACGTCCTGGCCCAATTCCACCACCTGATACGCCGACAGATTACCCGGAATTGGTTTACCAGGTCGTAACCCAAGGCGCTGTAGCTCGCGGGCGCGCGGCAGAAGCCTGCCATTGATGCTGCTGGATAGTTTGGCAAAGGCTTCCGCCGATTGCCGGATGCCCTTGCCCACCGATCCGGCATACCCAAGTGCTATCGCGATCGCGTCCAGCAATTGCTGGCCTTTTTCCACGATCCGTTCTTGATTTTCGATTTGGCGCATCAAACTCACCTCGACCGAGGCAAACCCAATGATACAGGCAAGCCCCGCCGGTCCCGCCGGAATGATCTGGGCTTCGGCCGATTTGCGGGCAAAATCGGGATCGGCCCGGATCAGTTTTTCAAGCGCCCCATCATTCGGCACATACATCACGGTCAGAATCCGGGCGGGGATATCGGGGCGACCGGCCTTGCGATAACCGGATTCGACCGCACTGCGATAATCGCGCGCCGAAAGATCCTTCAGATGCTGATTCATGGTGCGGGCCAGCGCCTGATAGGCCAGCGCCTCATCCGGCCCGCCTTCGGCTTCGGCCAGGGCCAAGAGATGTTTGGACGCCTTGGCATCGATCACCAAGGTCGATTCCCCCGGCAGGAAAATCAGGGCATCAGGGCGCAGCCGCTGCGTCCCATCGGCCCCATAGAGGGTATTTTGCAACTTGAAATCCCGATCCTGCACCAAACCGAACCCGGTCAAAAGGTTGGCAAGGCCGATTTCGGCAAAATACCCGGCCCCGCCGGGACTGCTCAAGGCGCGATAGACCGTATCGATCACCTCGGTCTTTTCGCGAACCTGACCCTTCAATTGCGAGAGACCGTCGCTCAATTCCCCGACTTCAGCCGTCAGGATTTCAGTGGTCTTCTTGACCATCTCTTCCCCGGCAAGGGCGGCGGCGGCCGTTTCGCGCTTGTGATCCTCCAACAGCTTCGACGAGATTTGCTGCGCGGTTTCCAAGACGCTGGCCTGGGTCGATTGCATGAATTCGGCCTTGGTCTTTTCCCAATCGGCCATTTGACGGCGCATCGCGTCGACTTCTTGACGGGCGCGCACCGATTCGAGCCGCGCCGCCTGTTCTAGGGCGCGGGCTTCTTCGGTGCGCATTTCCGCCGACCGGCGCGCCGCCTCTGCCGCCGCCAACTGATGATGGGTTTGTTCGGCCAGGGTTTCCGCTGCGGCACAGGCGCGTTGGGCCTGATCGTACCCCGTGCGCAACCGGTCGGTTTCGTCCCGCCAGTGCCGACGTTCCTCCCCCTGTTCTGCCGCTAAGGTCGTGCGCAGGGCCGCCAATTGGCTCGCCGCCTCCACCTGGAGACGATCGATCGTCGCACGCGCCGCCAGCAAATCAGCCCGCATCAAGGCCTCGCGGGCGGCCCCCAGGCGCAGGGCGAGACCATATCCCCCGGCCAAGCCTAAGAAAAGCCCGACAACCGCCACCAAGATCTCCATCACCGCATCCATGTCCGACATCCCTCAAAAACCGCCGACCCTGCTGCCGCGTACGGGCGATTCCACCCGCTTGCACAAAAAACAACCGGCCGTGCGCCCAGAACACGGCCGCAACGCTTGACCCGGAACGAAAGCCGCCATACCTCATGCAGACCCTTCTTTTTCACGACGAGGATGACGGTCCGCCCATGGCTATCCTGCCCATCATCATTGCCCCCGACCCCGTGCTGAAAGCCAAGGCGAAGCCGGTCGTCGCCGTTGACGACTCCATCCGTCGCCTGATGGACGATATGCTCGACACGATGTATGCGGCCCCCGGCGTCGGGCTTGCCGCCAATCAGGTCGGCGTGTTGCAGCGCGTGATCGTCGTCGATGCCGCCCGCGAAGGC
>DAISJD010000095.1:0-12076 GCA_036821645.1 Aliidongia sp. | reverse complement strand
CAATAAGGAAAGATCATGGGGTTCAATTGCGGTATCGTCGGCTTGCCTAATGTCGGCAAATCCACCCTGTTCAATGCCTTGACGGCAACGGCGGCGGCAGAAGCCGCAAATTACCCGTTCTGTACGATCGAACCCAATGTCGGGCGCGTCTCGGTGCCGGACCCGCGCCTCGATCGGCTCGCCCAGCTTGCCAAATCTCAGAAGATCATTCCGACCCAATTGGGGTTCGTGGATATCGCCGGGTTGGTGCGCGGTGCCTCCAAGGGCGAAGGGCTCGGCAATCAGTTTCTGGCCCATATTCGCGAGGTGGACGCGATCGTCCATGTCCTGCGCTGTTTTGAAGACGGCAACATCACCCATGTCGAAGGCTCGGTCGACCCGGTGCGCGATGCGGAAACCGTCGAAACGGAATTGCTGTTGGCCGACCTCGAAAGCTTGGAACGCCGGATCATCGCAACGCAGAAAAAGGCGCGCGGCAACGATAAAGAGGCCAAAAGCCAACTCGACGTGATGGAGCCGGTCCTCGCCGCGCTGCGCGCGGGGCGTTCCGCCCGTACCGTCACGCTCGATGCCGATCAACAAAAGATTCTGCACGGGCTCAATCTCATCACCTCAAAGCCCGTCGTTTACGTTTGCAATGTCGAAGAATCGGCCGCCGCAACCGGCAATCAATTTTCCGCCGCCGTGGCCACCTTCGCCGAATCCCAGGGCAACCGCGCCGTGGTGATTTCCGCCGCCATCGAAGCGGAGGTCTCACAACTCAGCGACGATGCGGAAAAGCAAGAGTTTCTGGAAACATTGGGCCTTGCCGAAACTGGCCTCGCCCGGGTCATCCGCGCCGGTTACGACTTATTGGGGCTTATCACGTTCTTCACCATCGGCCCCAAAGAAGCACGCGCCTGGACCGTTGAAAAACAGGCGAAGGCACCCCAAGCGGCAGGGGTCATTCATACCGATTTCGAGAAGGGCTTCATCCGGGCCGAAACCATCGCCTATGACGATTTCGTCGCCTGCGGCAGCGAGCAAGGGGCCAAGGATGCGGGCAAGATGCGCCTTGAAGGCAGCGACTATCTCGTGCGCGACGGCGATATCTTCCATTTCCGATTCAATGTCTGATCCGACCGCCGAATCATCCGAATCTCGGCCCTTAAAAAAACCCTGACGATTGATCCCGTCAGGGTTTTTTAAAAATGGATTTCGCAAGCACCTGCCGAAACGCGGCTATGAAATCGGCACGAACTCAAGGGCGACACCCGTTGCGTCTTCCGGTGCAATGGTAAGAGAGAGGTCGCCATATTGTTCGAACGGCACCTGCCAGCGGGTCAAATGCTCGGCCGTTGCCGCAAGCGAGGCCGTTTTCAGGGTTACGACCACCAGTGCCGGGGCAGAGCGCAGCCGATCCGGGTCAAGATCGGGATGCAAGACAGACAAATCATCTTCATTCGCCAACACAAGGGTCTGACGGCCGATATGAACGGTCAGAACATCATCCGTCCGGTTGACCGCCCCCGACCCGAACAAGGCCCCATAAGCATCGGCCAGACGCGGTGCGTCGGCCACCAACATCGTGACCGCATGGAGCCCGACGGCCTGGTTAGGGTGCAGCAACCAGACGGGCGGGCGCAGCAAAGCCGGGGTCACGTGTTGACAGGCGAAAGCCGATAGACCGGGAGTAAGGGTTGCATCCGGGTGGAGGAGTTTAAAGCGGGCGAGCGCCGTGCGATCGGGTAGTTCCACCTGACGTGCCAGATCCTTGATCGGATAATCGCCAAGCCCCGCCGCCTTCAGCGATGCCGCAGTCGCCTCGACATCGAGGCTGGCCCAGGCAAGACCCATCGGGCCGTCGCCACCCGACAAAAAACGATCGAGCCCGTTGACCCCTTGCGCGGGATCGACGATGCCGATCAATTCCAGATAATCGTCGGGGAACATGATACAATAATTGGCCGTCCCCCAGCCGATATGCCGCCCGCGCGCCGTCGTGACGAAGCCCAGCCGTTCCCAGGTCTGGCGCGCCGTCTCCAACTGATCGACACCGATCAGAACATGATCGATACCAACAAGATCATGGATCATGAGTCCGTCTTTCCCGGTACCAAGGATGGTTGATAGCCGTATGTGCGAAACTGCGCGATCACGATCGCCATTTCGGCCTCGCTCAACAAAGGCGGCTCGCCCAATTGCCGGGCGCGCCAATAGATTTCTGCAAGCGTTTCCACCTCGATCCCGAGGGTGAAGGCGGCATCGAGATCGGCACCCAACGCCACGATGCCATGATGGGCCATGAGACAGGCCCGCCGTCCAGCCAGGGCTAGCAAGACATGCTGAGACAATTCTTCCGTACCGTAGGTCGCATAATCGGCACAGCGAATATCACGCCCCCCCGCCTTCGCCACCATATAATGAAAGGGCGGAATCGCATGACGGTGGCAGGCAAGTGCCGTGGCAAAGGGTGGATGAGCATGGAGCACCACACCAATCTCGGGACGATCCTGCAAGATATCCCGATGCACCCGCCATTCCGACGATGGCAGCCGCCGACCGGTCGGATGTCCGTGCCAATCGAGTTTCACGATATCCTCGGGCGCCAAGCTATCGTAGGCCATCCCCGTCGGCGTGATCAAGAACCCGTCGGCCACGCGATGGCTGAGATTGCCCGACGTGTTGCGGGTAAGACCGCTCGTCACGAGGCGTTTTGCCCCGGCAATCAGGGCGGCACGCAGATCGATACTATCGTCGGGGGGTGTCGGCATGCTCATCGGCGGTCGACCCGTTCCGGGAACAAGGTGGCAAGACCGGCCTCGGTTGCAGGACAAATCCCCCGTTCGGTGATGAGAGCCGTCACCAAACGGGCGGGCGTCACATCGAACGCATCGTTGCGCGCCGGACTGCCCGCCGGTGTGACCGCGACCTCCACCAGGGTGCCTGCGGCGTCGATTCCGGCAATATGGGTGACTTCCCGTGCGGCCCGCTGTTCGATCGGGATCTCACGCACCCCATCGCGGATCGTCCAATCGATCGTAGGCGACGGCAGAGCGACATAGAAAGGCACGTGATTGTCGAAGGCGGCCAGGGCTTTCAGATAGGTTCCGATCTTATTCGCGACATCCCCGGTCGCCGTCGTCCGGTCGGTCCCGACGATACAGAGATCGACCAGACCATGTTGCATCAAATGACCGCCGGCATTATCGACGATCACCGTATGGGGCACCCCGTGCCAGTTCAATTCGCGGGCCGTAAGACCCGCCCCTTGATTGCGGGGGCGGGTTTCATCGACCCAAACATGGACGGGGATGCCAGCATCGAAGGCCGCATAAATCGGGGCCGTCGCCGTGCCGACATCGACCGTGGCAAGCCATCCGGCATTGCAATGGGTCAGGATATTGACCGGCTGATCGGGGTTGCGGCCCTTACCTTCCCAAAGCGACCGGATGAGGCCGACGCCGTGACGCCCGATAGCCGTGTTCAAGGCAACGTCTTCATCGGCAAGTTCAGCCGCAAGGGCCCAGGCCGCATCGGCCCGCGCGCCAACGGCAACAGGACGCAAGACCCGTTCGACCCGGCTCAACGCCCAATGCAGATTGACCGCCGTCGGACGCGTTGCCCCCAGAACCGCACAGGCCTCGACAAGTGCGCCGTCATCGGCCCCCTGGTCAAGGGCCAAGGCCACTCCATAGGCCGCCGTGACCCCGATCAGCGGGGCACCCCGCACCAACATCGCCTTGATCGCGTGGGCGGCATCGGCCAGGGTCTTCAGTTCGACGAGTGCCAGCCGATGCGGCAATTGGGTCTGGTCGATGATCATGACCGTGCGCGACGCGCTGGGCCAAATCGTCCGCATCGGGGTGCCGTTTACCCGCATCGCCGATCCCCTATTCCCGCGCGCCAGCGGGCCGCAAAACACGCCCCGCAACCGCATCGAGTTTGGCCAGAACCACGGGATCGCGTGCCTCGGGGGCCGTGATCAGGGCATATTCCAGTGCCGTCTGGCAACCGGCATGACACGGTCCTTCGTGATGACCGAGATGGGGCACCACCGCCTTTACCAAGGATTTCGCCTTTTCGGCATTGGCGGTCAGGACCCCGATGATCATATCGACCGTGACATCGTCATGCCCCGGATGCCAACAATCATAATCCGTGACCATGGCGACCGTGGCATAACAAATTTCCGCCTCACGGGCCAATTTCGCCTCGGGCATATTGGTCATACCGATCACGGCGCAGCCCCAGGTGCGATAAAGCTCGCTTTCGGCAAAGGTCGAGAATTGCGGCCCTTCCATCGCAAGATACGTGCCGCCGCGGTGGAGGGGGATACCGGCCTCATGGCCCGCCACCATCAAGGCATCGCCAAGACGGCTGCACACCGGTCGGGCCAGCGAGACATGGGCGACGCAGCCGGTGCCGAAGAAACTCTTCGTCCGGGCAAAGGTCCGATCGATAAATTGATCGATCACGACGAAACTGCCGGGAGCAAAGGCTTCTTGCAGTCCCCCGACCGCCGAGAGTGATAGAATGTCGGTGACGCCGCTGCGCTTTAAGGCATCGATATTCGCGCGATAGTTAATCTCGCTCGGCGATAGGCGATGGCCTCTGCCGTGGCGGGGCAGGAATGCGACATCGACCCCATCCAAGCGCCCGAAGCACACTTGATCCGAAGGGGTGCCGAATGGGGATTCCACGGTGCGCCATTCGATCGCCTCCAGCCCGTCGATCTGATAAAGCCCACTGCCCCCAAGAATACCGATCCGTGGCCGCGTCATCGTCTTACTCGCTCTCTTTCATGAATATCCATCATACCGGCCTGATTTTGAGGTGACGGCGGCGATGGGACAAGCGTTATCGTGTCGAAACACAAGAAAACCCGCCCCGATCGGTGTGATCAGGGCGGGCTGTTTCATCTATCGTCAATAAGAGACGCAATCGGCGGCGCTTTAGTGAATCTTAGCCCAGATCTTGCGCTTGATCGCATAAAGCCCCGCCGTCAGGATCAACAAGAACAAGACGACCTTGGCACCGAGACGCTTGCGGGCATCGAGTTCCGGTTCCGCCGCCCATTCAAGGAAGGTGGTGATATCGCGGGCCTCTTGTTCCAACGTCGCCGCCGTGCCGTCGGCATAGGTGACGGTGCCTTTTTCCAAGGGCGGCGGCATGGCGATCTGATGACCCGGGAAGTACTTGTTATAGTACATGCCCTCGTTCATCTTCATGTCGGCAGGCGGCTTCTCATACCCCTGCATCAGGGAATAGAGATAGTTAACCCCGTTTTCACGGGCATTCACGATCACCGACAAATCAGGCGGCAAGGCCCCATTATTGGCGGCGCGGGCCTGCTTTTCATTGGCGAAAGGCTTGACGAACCCATCGGACGGCCGCGCCTTGCGGGGCAAGACCTTGCCGTCATCATTCGGTTCGTCCGGCACTTCGTATTGCGCGGCATAGGCCTTGACCTGATCTTCGGTATAGCCCAGCGCATGTATATTGCGGTAGCTGAGGAAGTTCAGGCTATGGCAGGCGGAACATTTTTCGGTGTAGATCTGCAAGCCGCGTTGTGCCGAAGCCTTGTCGATCGTGCCGAAAATGCCGGTGAAGGAAAAGCGTCCCGACAGGAATTGAATTTCCTCGTGGGCGGGGGCCGCCTCTTCGGCGGCCTTCTTTTCAGCAGCCTGTGCGGTGAAGAAGGCCGGGCTAACCAGTAAGGGTGTCAGGGCAACCGCCGCCCCGATGAGGAACCGACGTAGCATCAGTGAGACTCCATCCGGACGGCTTCGGGTTTCAGGCTGTGATGGTGTTTCATCACCTCTTGGGCAATGCTGACCGGCAGCGGCAGAGTGCGTTCAAACACGCTGAGCAAGGGCAGGACCACCAGAAAATGGATGAAATACCATGCCGTCGCCAATTGACCGACCACGACCAGAATCCCTTCCGGCGGATGGGCCCCACAATAACCAAGAACGAAGCAGTCGATCAGCAAGACCCAGAAGAACCAGAAATGGGTCGGGCGGAATTTGGTGCTGCGCACCGGCGACCGATCGAGCCACGGCAGGACGAACAGGACGGCGATCGACGCAAACATCGCCAAAACCCCCGCCAACTTGTCCGGGATCGAGCGCAAAATGGCGTAAAATGGCAAGAAGTACCATTCCGGTTCGATATGCGGCGGCGTCACCAAGGGGTTCGCCGGGATTTCATTATCGGCCGCGGCAAAGAAATGTGGGGCGAAAAATACCACGGCGGCGAAAAATACCAGGAACACACCGAGACCGAACATATCCTTGATCGTGTAATAAGGATGGAACGGAATGGAATCCTGCGGACCCTTCTTATCGATGCCGAGCGGATTGTTCGACCCATGCTGATGCAGGGCGACCAAGTGCAGGACGACCACGCCGACAATGACGAACGGCAACAAGAAGTGCAGGGCGAAGAAGCGATTGAGGGTCGGATTGTCGACCGCGAACCCGCCCCACAGCAAGGTCACGATGGCATTGCCGACCAGCGGAAAGGCTGAAAACAGGTTGGTGATGACGGTGGCACCCCAAAAGCTCATCTGGCCCCAAGGCAAGACATAGCCCATGAAGGCAGTCGCCATCATCAACAACAGGATGACCACGCCCAGCATCCAAAGGATTTCGCGCGGGGATTTGTAGGACCCGTAATAGAGACCCCGGAAAATATGGATATAGACCACGATGAAGAAGAACGACGCCCCATTCATGTGGATATAGCGGATGAGCCAGCCGTAATTCACATCCCGCATGATATGCTGAATGCTGGCAAAGGCCATTTGGGTATTCGGTGTGTAATTCATCGCCAGGAATAACCCGGAGAGAATCATAATCACGAGAACGATCCCGGCCAAGGAGCCAAAATTCCACCAGTAACTCAAGTTACGCGGCGTGGGATAATCCCGGAGTTCATGGTTCATGAACGTGAAGACCGGCAGCCGGTGATCGATCCAGCGAACCAGGTTGTTCTGCGGTGCAGATCCAGCCATATTGATAGCCCCTGTCAGCCGATCTTGATGAGAGTATCGGACAAAAATGCATAAGTCGGCACGTCGAGATTGCGCGGGGCCGGGCCCTTGCGAATACGACCGGATGTATCGTACTGCGAACCGTGGCAGGGGCAGAACCAACCGTTATACTCGCCGCGCATATCGGCAGGCTTCTGCCCAGACGGCACACACCCAAGATGCGTGCACACGCCGGTCACAACCAGCCATTCCTTCTTCTTGACCCGTGCCTCGTCGGCTTGCGGATCCTTCAGATCGCCCAGAGCGACTTTTTCGGCCGCCTCAATCTCTTCGGCTGTGCGGTGGCGAATGAAGACCGGCTTGCCGCGCCAAAGCGCCGTAATGCTCTGCCCGACGGCAACGGCCTTGACATCGACCTCGATGGTCGCAAGCGCCAGCGCATCGGCGGCCGGGTTCATACTGTCGATGAACGGCCAAGCAACACCCGCAACACCGATCACACCCAGTGCCGCAGTCGTCAGGATCAGAAAATCCCGGCGGGTCTGACCGTCACCGTGGTCGTCAGCCCCATGAACATTCGTCGTTTCCGCCATAAGGTACCTCTTGGGGTCAGATAAGGCGCAAAGCCGCCCCGATAAAGAGCGCAAGCTAACCCGCACCGCCCATGATTCTATGTGACACGCCGTCGCAGTGGGCAAGCACCCCGTGCCACCCCATAGTCGGCGCGCACCGTAACCGAAAAACGACGCGCCGAAAAGCCCCGCACCACCATGAAAAGCATGGTTTTTGATCGGATTGTCCGCTTTTTTTCATCCGCTTGCCGCAATCGCCCGATTTTGTCCTGCGATGATCCCGATCGGCTCTTTGCAAAGAGCACCCCAAGCCCATGCAATCCCCACCGTCTTGCGGTGCGGTTCCCACGGATCCACCCCCGATTTTTGGGCAAAAAACCCGACCGGCATCCGCCCCCGGCCCGAGACTCGCGATCTATACGAACGGGGTATGCCGCTCACAGAAAACTGGCTGGATCGACATCGATCTGAACCTTGACGGTCCGGTGAAAAGTAAGCGGTTTCAGCCAGAGACGCAAAAAAGCCTGAAGATTGACCGTGCGATCCGTTCTGATCAAAAACCGCCGCCTGTGTCGTCCGCGCAGCACGGCCAGCGGGGCCGGGGCCGGGCCCAAAACGGTCAGACCCGGATCGCGCGGTGCCGTTCCGGCGATCGCGCGACAGGTTTCATCCACAAGGGCGGCATCGGGTGCCGACACGATAAGGGCTGCAAGCCGTCCGTAAGGCGGCCAACCGTGGCGGTGACGGCCTTCGGCTTCCAAAGCCAAAAACGCATCGCGATCGTTGTTTTTCAACGCCTGCATGACCGGATGATCGGGGTCGTAGGTTTGCAGCAAGACCTGTCCTGGATGTTCCGCCCGTCCGGCCCGGCCCGAGACTTGGTGCAGCATCTGATAGGTTCGTTCGGCGGCCCTTGGATCGCCGCCGGCAAGGCCGAGATCCGCATCCACGACCCCAACCAGGGTCAGCATGGGAAAATGGTGCCCTTTGGCCATCATCTGGGTCCCGATCAAAAAATCGACCGCGCCCGCTTCGACCCGATGGAGAAGATCGGCCATCGCCTTGGGCCCGACCAAATGATCGCTGGTCATGAGGGCGATGCGGGCATCGGGAAAAAGGCCCGTCACCTCTTCCATCACGCGTTCGACCCCCGGACCGCACGGCACGAACGAATTCTTGTCCGCGCAGTGGGGGCACTGGGCCGGGATGGGGATGCCATAGCCGCAATGGTGACAGAGCAGGCGCTCGACCGTGCGATGCTCGACCAGCCAAGCGCTGCATTGCGGGCATTCCAGCCGATGGCCGCAGGTTCGGCACAGGGTCAGCGGCGCATAGCCCCGGCGGTTCAAAAACAACATCGCCTGCTCGCCCGCCGCAAGGGTACGGCCCAGCGCATCCTGCAAAGGCGGCGACAAGAATCGCTGTCGGGCGGGTTTCGCCACCCGTAGGTCGATGAGGCTGATTTCCGGCAGAACCGCCCCGCCATGGCGGTCGTGCAGGACGAGATGGCGATAGCGCCCGCGTTCGGCATTCAACAGGCTTTCAAGCGACGGCGTCGCAGAGGCAAGCACGATCGGCACCTGGGCAAGAGAGGCGCGAACCACCGCCATGTCCCGCGCCTGATAGATCACCCCCTCTTCCTGCTTGAAAGACGCATCATGTTCTTCATCGACGATGATGAGGCCCAAACGGCAAAACGGCAGAAACAAGGCGGACCGGGCCCCTACCACCACGGACAGGCTGCCATTGGCCACATCCCGCCAGATCCGACGGCGGGCCGCATCGCCGATCTCGCTATGCCAGGCGGCAGGCTCTCGGGCGAATTGACGCAAAAACCGTTCCTGCCATTGGGCGCTCAAGGCGATTTCGGGCAAGAGGACCAACACTTGATACCCGGCTTCGATCGCGGTGGCGATCGCCTTGAAATAGACCTCGGTCTTGCCCGATCCCGTGACCCCGTCGAGCAGCATGGGGGCGAACCGCCGGGCCAGAACCGCCTCTGAAATCGCCGATGACGCCTGGTGTTGATCGATGGAAAACGAGGGAAAGGGCTTGATCCTCCCGCCCGCACCGCCCCCCGCGTCAGGGGTCGCCGTTACGGGGATGAGATGGCCCGCCTCCACCATCGCCTTGATCGTCGAGGCGGCACATCCCACCTCATCCATGAGGGTGCCGGCCGTGAGTGCACGGCCGGCCCGGTCCAAGGCTGCCAAAACCTTGAGGCGCGCAGCCGAAAGCGCACGCCCGGCCGGGATAGCCCCGGCACGATAAGCCACCGGCGCGGGCGGTGGCGGGCGGAGCACTGCCGGGGTCCCCATCGCCATTTTCAGGACCAACCCCAACGGGGCCAGGGTATAGGCAGCGATCCAATCGACCAACCGGCGCAGATCATCGCCCATCGGGGCAACGGGCAGAACCGAGGCGATAGTTTTCAACCGTGGGAAATCCCCCGTTCCCGCCCCCCAGACGATGCCGATGAGCGGACGATGGCCCCAAGGAACCACGACATAAGAGCCCGGACCCAGGATCAAATCGGGAGGGACGCGATAATCATAAGCCTGATCGAGCGGCAAGGGCAGTGCCACGCGCACGACCCGATCGCCCGATCCGCCTTCTTCTGCATCATGCGACACCCCCACTCTGCGATCCCTCTCCCCCCTGTGACGGCAACGGCACGTCATTCAAGAAACAGATTTCAAGAATCTCGCCGTGACCGCCCCGCATCCTGTGAAAAAAACCTTTTCCGTCCCGCCTTGAAGCGTCCCCCCTCATACCCTATTTCTAGGATAGTTCCGTCAGTTTTATGACAGTTTTTAAATCCGCCCTGTTGAAACCGTAGGCCGTTCGGTTTATTGACTGGCTGGCCCTTTGGGGTTTTGACAAATGACCGCAACAGGCTCACCCTATTGTCAGGTACGGTGCGCCCAGATGATATCTGGGGTCAGGTGTCAACTGGCACAGGGATCAACTGGATGCGCGGTCGGCGGCCCGATCCCGAAACGGGCACGGGATGGCCAGGTCTCGACGGCGCATCTTTGGAAAGTAGTGACACCACCATGAAATTTTTCATTGATACCGCCGATATTGCCGAAATTCGCGACCTTGCCGCCACCGGCCTTGTGGATGGGGTGACGACGAATCCGTCCCTGATCGCGAAAACCGGTCGGCGCTTCATCGACACGATCGCCGAAATCTGCGCGATCATCGATGGGCCGGTCAGTGCCGAGGTCGCCGCGACCGATTATGAAACCATGTTGGCCGAGGGGCGGCATCTCGCCAAGATCGCCCCCAACGTCACGGTGAAGGTGCCGCTGACGCCTGCCGGTCTCAAGACCTGCCGGGCGCTGCGCAACGAAGGCACGATGGTCAACGTCACCTTGTGTTTCTCGGCATCCCAAGCACTGCTTGCCGCCAAGGCCGGGGCCAGTTTCATTTCCCCCTTCGTCGGACGGCTCGACGATATCGGGCAATCGGGCATGGATCTCATTCGGGATATCGTCACCCTCTACCGTCAATATCCGGGCCTGCACACCGAAGTGCTGGTCGCCTCGATCCGCAGTCCGCTCCATGTGACGGACGCCGCAAAATGCGGGGCCGATGTCGGCACCCTGCCGCCCGCGGTCCTGCGCCAAATGTTCGGCCATCCCCTGACCGACAAGGGCCTCGCCACCTTCGTCAGCGATTGGCAGAAGACGGGGCAATCCATCCTCGACCAACCCCTGCCGGTGCGGGGCTGATCCGGTATGGACGCGGTATTGGAGAGTCTCATCAATCCCGATCCTGCGTCTGAACCGTCCAGGGCGGCGGTCGAAGCCTTGACCCCTGCCCTGGTCGCAGCATATTTGCGGCTGCACCCGGATTTTCTCGTAACCTATGACGGTCTTGCCGCCATCGTCACCCCAAAGTCATTTCACCGGGATGACGGTGTCGTCGATCTTCAGGCGTTCCTGCTGCACCGGGTTCGCGAAGAATTGGCGACTCTACGCCTGCAACAACAATCCTTGATCGTGGCATCGCGCACGGCGCTGAGCCGCCGCCAACGGGTTCACGCGGCGATCTTGGCGATCTTGGCCGCCCAATCGCTCGACCATCTACTGCAAACCATCACGGTCGATCTCGCCGTTCTGTTGGATGTCGATGTCGTCACCCTCTGCATCGAAGGGACGGATGCGGTGCCGCTTGCCGGGCCCGGCATTCTCCAAGTGCCGCCAGGGACGATCGATGCGGTATTGGGGGTCGGGCGCGACGCCCTGCTCGAAGATCAGGTGCGCGGCGATCCTGACCTGTTCGGGGATGCGGCCGGTCTCGTCAATTCAGAGGCGATCATCCGTCTCAGCCTGCCGGCAGGCGGTCCGCCAGGCGTCATTGCTATGGGCTCGCGCCGTTCGGCGAAATTCAAGGGCGGCCAGGGAACCGACCTTCTCTGCTTCCTCGGACGCGCACTGGGCATCGTGCTGGGCCGGTGGCTGCATGCCGACTAAGGATGTCCAGGGCCGATCGTCCTCGAACCGTGCCCTCAACCGTCCCC
>DAISJD010000094.1:0-12109 GCA_036821645.1 Aliidongia sp. | reverse complement strand
CGGGGGGCGGTGCTGCGATTGCGGTTGAAATGAATCTGGAACGGGCATCGCTCATCGCGGAAAATGCCCGGACCCTCGGCGTTCCGGACCTTGCGGTCGTCACGGGGGCCTCCGATACCGTCATGGGCGATTTGCCGCCGCCCGATGCGGTGTTTATCGGCGGGGGGCTTGACCCGGATATTCTAGATCGGGCCTTTACCGCCTTGAAGCCGGGCGGTCGGTTGGTCGCCAATGTCGTCACGTTGGAGGGCGAGGCGGATCTTACGGCCTTTCATGCCCGCGCGGGCGGCGAACTCGTGCGTTTCGCCTTGAGCCGGGCCGAGCCGGTCGGCAACCATCATCTGTGGCGGGCGGCATCGCCGCTCACCCATTATTGTCTGATCAAGGATGGTTCGATCTGATGCGTCCCACCCCGTCGCAACGGCTTGATTATTGGGCCGAGGGCTATCGGCCCTGGATCATCCTGATCCTGTTCTGCTGTTCGCTGTTCACGTCCGGCATCGACCGGATGCCGGTCATCGACCGGGACGAGGCGCGCTATGTTCAGGCGACGCGCCAAATGCTGGAATCGGGCGATTACGTACAGATCCGCTTTCAAAACGAAGCGCGCAATAAAAAGCCCGTCGGGATCTATTGGCTCCAGGCGGGCATGGTCTCGTTGTTCAGCGATGCGGCGGCGACCCGGATCTGGGCCTATCGTCTCGTGTCGTTCGGGGGGGCGATGACGGCGGTTTTGGCCTGTTTTGCCTTCGGGGCGATCATCTTCGATCGGCGCACGGCCCTTATCGGTGCCGCGCTGTTGGCCGCCTCGCTGCTGACTGTGGCCGAGGCGCATCTTGCCACGACCGATGCGGTGCTCTTGGCGACCGCCATGGTAGCGCAAGGGGCCTTGGCCGCCGTCTATCTGGGGGCTCGGCGCGGAGAGCCGACCGGATGGGGGATGGCGCTTTGTTTTTGGCTGGCGATCGGGGTGTCGATCTTGATCAAAGGGCCCGTGGTGCCGGGCCTGTCGCTGCTGACTGCGATCACCCTCGTGCTTTACGATCGCAAGGCCCTGTGGCTGCGCGCCTTGAAACCCGCCTTCGGCATCCCGCTTGCCCTCAGCCTGTCCGTGCCCTGGTTCATCTTGATCGAACAGGCGACCCATGGCGCGTTTTTGCAGGAAGCCGTGGGCCACGATCTTTTGGGTAAGGTGGGCGGGGCGCAAGAGGCCCATGGCGGCATCCCCGGCACATACGTGCTGCTGCTGCCGGTCACGTTTTGGCCGGGGACCTTGTTTTTGGGCGTGGGGGCCGTGTGGGCGCAGGCGAGCCGCCGATTGCCCGCCGCCCGGTTTTTGATGGCATGGGCGATCCCATTCTGGATCTTGTTGGAATGCGTGCCGACCAAATTGCCCCATTACGTCTTGCCGCTTTATCCCGCGATCGCGCTCATCGCGGCGCGCGGTCTCATCGCCCATGTGGAAGAAGGTATGGCGGTTCAGGCCCGGTGGCTTCGCTGGCTAACGCCGATCTTGTTCGGCGTGGTTGCCTTGGCGCTCGGCATCGGGTTTTTGCTCTTGTCGCTTTGGGGCGGGTCTTTTGGGCAATTGGCGGGGGCGATTGCCGCTCTCATCGCAGTGGGCAGCATTGTGCTCGTCTTCTGGTACGACCGGTTGCAGGTGCGGTTTCGTACCGCCCTGGTCATCCCACTCGCCGCAATGTTACTGTTGTTTGCAGGCTTTCAAGGTATTTTGCCGGGCCTGGACGAGATCTGGGTCAGTCGGTCGATTGCTGCCGCCGTCGGCGGTGAACGGCGCGTGGGCGAGCGGGTGGCCGCCGTCGGCTATGCCGAGGCCAGTCTCGTCTTTTTGCTTGGCACCGATACGGCCCTGTTGTCGCCCGAACGGGCGGCGGAGGCGTTAAAGACCGGGGGGATCGGTTTGGTCCTCGTCGAAGACCGCCAGGGGGCTGCATTTTTAGCCGCAGCCCCGCCCGTCCACCCGGTGGGCCGGGTGTCGGGCTTCAATTATTCGAATGGGCATCGGGTTCATTTGACCCTCTATCGGGCGGGGACGCCGTCATGAACCGGCCCTACCCACCGGGAAGCCTCGTGATCGGGGTCGGCTATCGTAACACCTGCACCTATCGCGAGTTGGCCGATCTCGTGGCAAACAGAATTGCCGATCGGGGGGAAGGGCGCACGATCGCGACGATTGCGAGCGTGGTGAGGCCGCACGCTGCGACATTGGCGACGGATCTCGCCCGGTTTTACGGGGTTGGGCTTGCCCTATTTTCCGCCGAAGCCTTGGCGTCGATGCCGGTTGCGACCCCGTCCGTCCTGGTTCTGACAGCGATCGGCACACCGTCGGTCGCAGAGGCCGCCGCCCTGTTGGCGGCAGGGCCGGGCGGCACCCTGATCGCGGCCAAAGCCTGTTCGGCAAAGGCCACCTGTGCGCTGGCGAGGGTTGCATGACCGTTCATTTCATCGGGGCGGGGCCTGGGGCGGTCGATCTGATCACCGTGCGCGGCTTGCGGCTTATCGAACGGTGCCCCGTGTGTCTTTATGCGGGTTCTCTCGTTCCGGCTGAAATCGTCGCTGCCGCTCCGCCCGGTGCGCGTATCCTCGACACGGCCGGGATGGATCTCGACGGCATCATCGATGAAATGGTAGCGGCCGATCGGGCGGGCCATGATGTTGCACGCGTCCATTCCGGCGATCCGTCGCTCTATGGGGCGATCGCAGAACAGGCCCGGCGTCTCACGGACCTCGGCATTGCGTGGGCGGTGACGCCCGGTGTGCCCGCCTTTGCCGCCGCCGCCGCCCGGCTCGGCACGGAACTCACGGTGCCGGAAATTGGGCAAACCGTGATCCTGACCCGCACCGCCGTGCGTGCCTCTGCGATGCCGGTCGGTGAGGATCTCGAAACGTTGGGGGCAAGCCGGGCAACCTTGGTCTTGCATCTGTCCATCAAGAATTTGGCCCGGATCGTCGAGACATTGACCCCCCTTTATGGGGCCGATTGTCCGGTGATCGTGGCGTTCCGCGTTTCTTGGCCCGATGAATGTTTCGTCCATGGCACGCTGGCCACGATCGAGGCGGCGATGTCTGGGCGCGATATCGCCCGTACCGCCTTGATTTTCGTTGGCCGGGTGCTCAATCAGCAGGCGGGCGGGGTGAGTAGGCTCTATGATGTCGGATATGCCCGACATTTGCGGGGGCGGACCGATGATTGACCGGCAAAAACCGTCGGATCGGGGAACCGTGATCTATGTCGTTACCGAAGATTGGTATTTTTGGTCGCATCGTTTGCCCTTGGCGCGGGCGGCGCGGGATGCCGGATGGTCGGTCCTGGTCGCAACCCGCGTCCAGGCCCATGGTGCGCGCATGATGGATGAGGGATTTCGCGTCGTGGCCTTACCCTGGCGGCGGGGCGGCGGCGGGATTCTGGCCGAAATCAGCACGATTGCACAGCTTTGGACCCTATTTCGGCGTGAAAAACCGGCCTTGGTCCATCTGGTCGCGTTAAAAGCCATCGTCTATGGCGGGTTGGCAGCGCGTCTTGCGGGGGTGTCGGCGCGGGTCGGCACGGTGGCTGGGCTTGGGTATGTGTTTACCTCGCCGCGTATCAAGGCGCGCCTGTTGCGCCCGCTCATGCGTGTGGGGTTGGCCGTCAGTCTTGGTGGGGCAAAATCCTGGGTGACGGTGCAAAACCCGGACGATGGGCATCGACTGGCTGAGTTGCGGGTGATCGACCCGGCGCGAACGGTGCTGATCCGGGGGTCGGGCGTCGATTTGATGCGGTTTTCACCGGCATCGGATAGGGGGGAGGTGCACGAGGAAATCCGGGTCGGCATGGCTTGTCGTCTCGTGCGGGACAAGGGTATTGCCATGACGGTTGGGGCCGTCGCGGCCCTACGCCGCGAGGGGATGGCGATCGTGCTGCATTTGGCGGGGGCGCTCGATCCTGAAAGCCGCGACGGCCACACCCGCGCCGAGATCGAGGCCTGGGTCGCCACGGGGGCCGTAATCTGGCATGGGCCGCGCTCCGATATCCCGCAATTTTGGAACGACATGGATATTGCGGCTTATCCATCGACCTATGGCGAAGGGATACCGAAAACCCTGCTTGAAGCGGCGGCGTGCGGCAAACCGATCGTGACGTTGGATATGCCCGGTTGTCGCGAAACGGTGGAAGACGGCAAGACCGGCTATCTCGTCCCCCGCGACGACGACCGGACCCTGATCGATCGCCTGCGCCTGTTGGCGCAAGAGGGTGATTTGCGTCGTCGTTTCGGCGTTGCCGCCCGGCGCAAGGCCGCCGATGAATTTGGCGACGATCGGATCGTGGCCGAGACGCTGGCCGTCTATGACCGGGCAGTCGGTAAGAGGATGAAGGGGTGAAGGGGCGTCAGGCGTTAGTCGGGGCTTGCAAACCGGCCTGCCACCTGTCCGCCGGTGGGGGGCGCGTTCTCCGTCTCGCGGTGGATGCGGGCCCGGTAAAGCCGTTCGGAGGCGAAGAGAAACACGGGCACCGGTACGGCCAGCGCCATTGAAATCCAGCCGACCGTCTCGACCCCGCCCAGTTTTTCGCCGGGCAGGTCGAACAGATAAAGGCTCGACAAGCCGGATCCCAGGGCTGCCGCCAAATGTTGGATGGCCCCCAACATCGACATGAACCCGGCCCGTTGATGGGGTGGGGGGATCTTGCTGGCATGGGTGGCGATCGCGACGTTGCGGGTGGAATTGGCCAGCATGAACCCCGCAAACAGGGCGATGACCGGGATCACGGGCGACGGGGCGATGAAAAACACCCCCAAAATCGCCATGTAGCAGGCCGTGCCGACGGCAATGACCGTCGCACTGCCGAACCGATCGATCCCAATTCCAGCCAACCGCAGAGAGGCGAGCGTCGTCACCCCGCCCGCCATATAAAGCCAGGTAAGATGGGCGCGGGGATAATCCATATTCAGCTGGATATGGCCCGCCATGTTGGGGGCGATCATGAAGCCGGAAAAAGCGACCAAAAAACCGGCCAATGCGGCAAAGCCGGTTTCCAGCGAAAAGAGCGTCTTGATCCGATTGAAAAAACTAAGGTTGGCCGCTGCCCCGCTCATGTGATCGCGCAGATTGGGCAACCACAAGATCGCCAGCATGTTGATGGCAAGACCGAGACCCGCGGTTACGAAGAACGGCAGGCGCCATGTGTCGAACTGCGCCAATTCGAGACCGATCGGCACGCCGATGACGGCGGTGATGGAAAAGGCACTCATGACAATGCCCATCGCCTTGCCGCGCCGCGTCGCCGGGATTACGTCGCCGATGATCGCAACGGCTAAGGCCGCAGCAGGTCCCCCGCAGGCACCAGCCATCAGACGGGCAGCCAACAGAGAGGCGAAATTCCAGGCAAAACCGCCGAGTGCCGTCGCGGTGGCAAGCCCGATCAAACACCAGGCGAGCGCATAGCGCCGATTGAACCGATCCAACAATCCGGCCCCGAGAAGGGCCGCAATGCCGGCCGCCAAAGTATAGCTACCGCCGATATAGCCCAGATGAGCCGCAGAAATCCCAAGATTGCGGGCAAGGTCGGGGCCAAGCGGCATGACCATCATGAAGTCGAGGGTATTGACGAATTGAACCGCTGCAAGCAGGAAAATGATCCGTGCTTCGGAAAAACTGCGACTGGACATCTGCCGAGGATACCGCCGGGCTGCGCGAGAAAAGCGGCAAGAAGCCGTCGCGGTGTGCCACCACCGTGACGGAGGGTCCGTCGCCATCGCCTGAAATGAGAAGGTTTCTCCAACCGTCTCAGGATACAGCAGGGATCACCGACGAAAAGCCCGTTTCATGCGTAACTGTTATGCTCTTGGCGGCGGCGGGCAAGCAATGGGGTCAGGGGGGATTGAGACGAGCACCCGGTTCGGAGGCCGACTTCTTGTCTGGTGCGGTCGTTTCGTTCAACAGAGGGTCGCGCGGGGGTTGTCCCGCAGCTTCGAGGCATTTTTCCACGGAACGATCCCGCATCAACAAGGCGGCGGGCGTATGATCGGGATAGGCCTTATTGGCGGCTTGGACGCATTTATCCTGGAGTTTCCAACGACCGAAAGCCTGTTGCTGTGATGTCGCGGCGTGTCCTGAGATCGGGCCGATAAAGGCGGTCGCGATGAGGGCAACCCCGATCGAACGCCATCGCTTTGCCATCATGATCCTTAATCTCCATCCTGAAACGACACTTCTATATGCGCCCGTTGGCGATAAAATACCAGATGTCCTTCCCCTTTTTCAGGGGAAGGACATCTGGGGCGTTTGGCTCAGGCTTGTTTGCGCAGGCGGTCGACGAGGTCGGCGACGGAGTTCGTGAGGGTTGCGGAGCGTTTGCCGAGGTCGCGGGCGATGGAGAGGACTTGGTTGGCGGCGGTGCCGGTTTGGGCGCTTGCCTGTTTGACTTCTTGAATGTTGCTTGAGACGAGATCGGTGCTGCGGGCGGCTTCTTGAATGTTGCGCACGATATCGGCGGTGGTTGCACTTTGCTGTTCGACGGCGGATGCGATGGAGGAGGCGACCTCGCTCACTTCCGAGACGACGTTTTGGATTTCGGCGATGGCATTGACGGTGGTGCCGACGGAGCCTTGGATGGCGGTGATTTTGCTGGAGATTTCTTCGGTGGCGCGTCCGGTTTGGGCGGCGAGGCTTTTGACTTCACTTGCGACCACGGCAAAGCCCTTACCGGCATCGCCGGCGCGGGCGGCTTCGATGGTGGCGTTCAAGGCCAAGAGGTTGGTTTGCTGGGCGATGGCGTTGATGAGTTCGACCACCTTGCCGATTTCCTGGGCGCCGTCATCCAAAGTGCCGACGAGTTCGGTTGCCCGGCCCGTGACGTCGAGGGCGCGTTTCATGATCGATTGGGCGACCACGGTTTGGCGGGCGATTTCTTGGATCGAGACGGACATTTCCTCAGCGGCGGCGGCGACGGTTTGGGTATTGTTGGAAACTTGTTGGGTGCCGCTTGCGACGGTTTCGGCGCGGTTCATCGAGAAATCGGCCTGGTGCGCCATGGTTTCGGCGGCCCCTTCGGCATCATGGGCGGCGGTTGAGACTTCCCGGACGATGCCTTGAACTTCGGCTTCGAAGGAATCCGCCAATTGCTGCATGGTACGCCGCCGGATGGCCTCGGCCTCGGCTTTCGATTGTTCGGCCTCATGGCGCAACTGTTCGGAACGGATCAGGTTTTCCTTGAACACGCCCAAAGCGCGGCCCAATTCGCCGATCTCGTCCTTACGCGTCCAAACCGGCAACGCAACCGAGACATCCCCCGCCGCAAGACCCCGCGTCGCCTGGATCATCACAGCCATCGGCTTGCTGATCGAGCGACCAATGGCAAGACACAAACCGGCAAAGACGAGAGACAGAATGCCGAAGGTAATGCACAAGGACCAAAAAATCTCGGCAAAGGCATTATCGACATCGTCGATATAAATCCCAGTACCAACATACATATCCCAATCGGGAAAAATTGCAGAATACAGAATTTTATCGACGGGTTTTGTGGTATTCGGCTTCGGGAAGGTAATTTTCAGCGTCGTGGTCGGTTGCTTTAGCAAGGTATCGCGCATGTCCTTCACGATATACTGGCCGTTGACCGCAAGGTCGAGCTTGTTTTTGCCGATAAAATCAGGATTGGGGTGGACCAAACTCGTGCCGTCCATCTTATAGGCGAAAATATAGCCATCGCCATTTTCAAACGTCATGGACAGGGCGCGATCCTTGAAATCCGCCATGGCTTGTTCGCGCGTCAATTTCCCCGCCTTGACGTTCTTTTCATACCCCTCAAGCATATGTACGGTTGTGTCGACGATATTCTTCAAAGCATGCATGCGATCATTAAGTAATTGATTGTATGACAATTTTGCCGACGCAAAACCTGCAATGCAAAGACCGAATAGAACTAAGCATACAAGCAATCCTAATTTGCGAGAGATCGATGCATTTGCGATAATGTTCATAGTATTCTCCTTTTATAGAACAAGTCTTGCATTCATAAGAACAAAATCAATTTATAAATTAGTAAAAAATCGTACAATGAGGTTCTGATTTAATTTTAAAATCGATGCACCAATTTAAAGAAAAAATAAAAGATGCCTCTCGTCCGAAAACGAGAGGCATCGCAGTGTGCAGAGAGGGGAAGGTTGTTGCTAGGATTAGGCTTGTTTGCGCAGGCGTTCGACGAGGTCGGCGACGGAGTTCGTGAGGGTTGCGGAGCGTTTGCCGAGGTCACGGGCGATGGAGAGGACTTGGTTTGCGGCGGTACCGGTTTGGGCGCTTGCCTGTTTGACTTCTTGAATGTTGCTTGAGACGAGATCGGTGCTGCGGGCGGCTTCTTGAATGTTGCGCACGATATCGGCGGTGGTTGCACTTTGCTGTTCGACGGCGGATGCGATGGAGGAGGCGACCTCGCTCACTTCCGAGACGACGTTTTGGATTTCGGCGATGGCATTGACGGTGGTGCCGACGGAGCCTTGGATGGCGGTGATTTTGCTGGAGATTTCTTCGGTGGCGCGTCCGGTTTGGGCGGCGAGGCTTTTGACTTCACTTGCGACCACGGCAAAGCCCTTACCGGCATCGCCGGCGCGGGCGGCTTCGATGGTGGCGTTCAAGGCCAAGAGGTTGGTTTGCTGGGCGATGGCGTTGATGAGTTCGACCACCTTGCCGATTTCCTGGGCGCCGTCATCCAAAGTGCCGACGAGTTCGGTTGCCCGGCCCGTGACGTCGAGGGCGCGTTTCATGATCGATTGGGCGACCACGGTTTGGCGGGCGATTTCTTGGATCGAGACGGACATTTCCTCAGCGGCGGCGGCGACGGTTTGGGTATTGTTGGAAACTTGTTGGGTGCCGCTTGCGACGGTTTCGGCGCGGTTCATCGAGAAATCGGCCTGGTGCGCCATGGTTTCGGCGGCCCCTTCGGCATCATGGGCGGCGGTTGAGACTTCCCGGACGATGCCTTGAACTTCGGCTTCGAAGGAATCCGCCAATTGCTGCATGGTACGCCGCCGGATGGCCTCGGCCTCGGCTTTCGATTGTTCGGCCTCATGGCGCAACTGTTCGGAACGGATCAGGTTTTCCTTGAACACGCCCAAAGCGCGGCCCAATTCGCCGATCTCGTCCTTACGCGTCCAAACCGGCAACGCAACCGAGACATCCCCCGCCGCAAGACCCCGCGTCGCCTGGATCATCACAGCCATCGGCTTGCTGATCGACCGACCAATGACGAGACAGATGGCGGCGACGAGCAGGGTGATACCGCCGAACAAAACGCCCATGTAAGAGAGGGTTTGATTATAGGACAGATTGATATCGTCGATATAAACGCCGGTTCCGATGAACAGATCCCAGTCCTCGATCTTGGTAGCCAAGACGGTTTTAGTCAAAATCGTGGTCGTATTCGGTTTGTTGAACTCGTATGTCAGCCGAAAGACCCGATTTTTCGCGACTCCATCGCGCAGTTCCTTGATGATTTGGCGACCATTGACATATGTTTCCAATTGATTGGAGCCGATGGGATAGCTTGGATGAATGACGGTACCGCCATCCATGCTGAACCCGTAAATATAACCGCTGCCCCCGTCATAGCTCATGGCGGTGATGCGATCGCGATAGAGTTTGATCGCCTGATCATGGGTGATGGCGCCCGATTTTTCATCTTTTTGCAGGGAACGTGCGGTATTGACCGATATATCGATGATATTTTGCAGGGCGTGAACCCGATCATCAAATAATTGATCATATGATAATTTAGAAGCGAATAAACCAGAACAGAGAAACCCCCCTAAAACAACGATAACAAGAAATATGAGTTTTCGATTAATGGATGCATTTTGCAACTTGATCATGACAACCTCCCAATTATTTATTCTGCACCAAAATCATGGGATTAATTTTCTTATCAAACGATAAACTTTGACGCAAACACCCAGCATTAATTTTTATAAGTATGCATAAATACATGTTTTATTTGTCAATATTCCGTAGATTTTAATATCAAAGCAGCCAGACCGGTCCGGCCTAAGCGATAAATTTCCCTTGCCAGAACGTCTGAAACAGATTAGGTAGAACGCCCTTGAGACGTCATTCGCCGACGAGCCCTTGTAGCACAGTGGTAGTGCAGCGGTTTTGTAAACCGAAGGTCGCGGGTTCAAATCCTGCCGGGGGCACCATTCTTTTCAATGGCTTAACGGTTGTTTTTATCGGAAAATCCATAGCTTTTTTGGGTCGGGCTACAGGATCCCGGCGGGCTTTTCGGTCTGTTTAAAACCGAAATTGCAATCTTTCTAAAAATCCGGCCGCCGATCGAACCAGGGGGCGGCTTGTTCGAGTTCTTGGGCCAATTGGAACAATGTTTCCTCGTCGCCATAGGGGCCGATGAATTGTACGCCGATCGGCAGGTTGTCGGGGTTATGGCCGAACGGGATCGACATGGCCGGTTGGCCCGTGGCGTTGGCAAGGGCGGTAAAGGCCATGAAACGCCAGATCCGATCGGTCGGGATCTTGAACGCCCCCAACCGATAGGCCGTGCGTTCGAGATGCAGGGCCAGAACCAAGTTGAGACCCACCCGTTCGAGCCAGTTCGGTTTGACCGCCCCGATTGCGGGCGGCACTTGTCCCAAGGTCGGAGTGAGCAATAGATCGTAACGTTGGTGAAAATCCCCCATCGTGCGCGCGGCCCGATGCACCGCCCGGATCGCGCGGGACAGGGTGACGGCCGAGAGCGTGCCGCCGAGCCGCGCCATCAACAGGGTTGCGGGTTCCAACAGGCGGCGGTTCAGGGGGTGACCCAGATAGGGTTCGGCCTCGATCAGTTCGGCCGCGACCTCTGATTCGATGATCTTCGTGATCTCTTCATGCAGCGCCGCAAAGGCGATCGGGGTATGGATGAGATCGACCCGATGGCCGAGGGCCTCGCAGAGTTGTCCCGCCGCATGCATGCTGGTCCAGCAGGCTTGATCGACGGGCAAGGGGGCGGAATCCTGGGTGATCATGCCGATCCTGAGCCGCCGCAAGGGCTGGCCCAAGGCGGCGCTGAACGAAGAATGGGGCGGCGGTGCGTCGTAGGGGGCCCCCGGATCGCGACCGGCGGTGGCGTCGAGCAAGGCGGCACTGTCGCGCACCGTTCGGGTGATCGCGTGATCTGTGATGAGACCCTGCCATGCCTGGCCGATCACCGGGCCGAGCGGCAACCGACCCCGCGACGGTTTCAGGCCGAACAGTCCGCAACAGGATGCAGGCACCCGGATCGACCCGCCCCCGTCATTGGCATGGGCCATCGGGACCATGCCGGCCGCGATGGCCGCCGCACTGCCGCCGCTTGAACCGCCGGGCGTATGGGCATGGTTCCAGGGATTGCGGCACGGGCCCGCACTGGTGGGTTCCGTCACCGGCACAAGGCCGAATTCGGGCGTATTGGTTTTGCCGATCAGAATAAGACCGGCCGCCCGATAGCGGCGGATCAGGGTCGAATCATCCCGCGCCACGCAGTCCGCGAACGCGCGACTGCCCTGACGAAACGGATAACCCCCGACCGAGGCCAGCAAATCCTTGACCAAAAACGGCACCCCGGAAAAAATCCGGTCGTGGGGGCCTTGATCCGCCGCCGCCAGGGCCTCGTCGGCCCAAAGGTCGATCACGGCATTCAAGGCGGGATTGCGTGCGGCGATGCGGGCAAGGGCGGCGGTTACGATCTCGCGCGGGCTCATGACACCCGTCTTTACCAAATTGGCAAGGCCCAGCGCATCGAACCGTTCGTAATCGGGAAAGGGCAGGGCCATGGCAGTTCTCGCTCTCTTGATCGATCAATCCGACGCGACCCCGCGCCGCGCGCCTGAAATAACGCTAGGCAAGCGGGCGTAAATCAACGAAAATCGGCCCCGCCATGGGATCATGCCTTGGGACCGAGGCCCCTGCAACGCGATTTGCGGATATTGTGATGAAGAAAGCCGTGCTGATCATCTTATTGGGTCTGTTTGCTGCGGTGACGATCGCCCCGCCCGAAGCCGAGGCAAGGCCGCGCCGCTATAACGATCATTATTCGAAACGGGGCGCCAAGCAAAATCGGCACGACCGGGGCACACATCGGGGG
>DAISJD010000093.1:0-12113 GCA_036821645.1 Aliidongia sp. | reverse complement strand
GTTCCGGCGGAGCGGCATCGGCCTCTGGGGCTGGTGCCGGAACCGGGGGCGTTTCGACAACCGGGGGGGCTGTAACGGTCGGTTCGGTCGCGGGTTCCACCGGGCTCGGTTCTGCCGGGGGTGATACGAGGGGCGGTTCGGCGACCGGCGCTGCCACAGGTGCCGCGACGGGTTCGGCTGCGACCTCCGGGGCTGCGTCCGGGCTTGCCTTGCGTTTGCGCGGGGCGCGTTTCGGCTTTTCCGGGGGGGCGTCGGTTGCGGCATGTGTCGCATCGGGTGTCGCGGCCGTTTCGGCGGCCTCGCCCGAGGCGGCGGTTTTGCGTCGTGCCGGTGCGCGGCGGGTCCGTTTCGGCTTGTCGTCGCTTGGTGGGGCGTCGGCTGTCACCGTGTCGCCTGATCCCGCATCGTCCGACGCCGTTTCCTGGGGCGGGGTTTCAGAGGGTGCTGCGACGGGGGTCGGGGCATCCGGGACAATCTCGCCGACCGTCTGCGCCGATGGGGCGGGCGCTGGTTCCGGTTCCGGGGCCTGATCCGGGGCCTGATCCGGCACCGGGGCCGGGGTTGCTGTCGCGGTTGCCGATTTGATCGTCGCCAAGATTGGCGCGGGCAGGATGTCGGCACTGGTAAAGATATGCTCGCGGCCATCGCGGGCGAAATCCAAGACCGGGGGATAACCCACGATCAGATCTTCGGGCTCGACGATCGGCTGTTCTAAGACCGTGCCGAACGGGGCCTCGGCACCGGGGCTGTCATCCCGCCGCCGCCGCCGCCCGCCGCGCTTGCCGCGCCGACGGCGTTTGCGGTCGCCCCGTTCCTCGTCGGTCAGCGGGCTGCCGTCGGCATGGACGGCATCGTCGCCGTCATCGCCCGCATCCTCATCCTCGGTACCGGTCTGGGCGTCGTCGTCGCCTGCGCTGCCCTCGGCGTCGGCGGGCTTGTCGGCGGGTTCGTCGCCCTCATCCTCGTCGCCGTCACCGTCCGCATCGGACTCGCCCACCACCGTATCCCGATCGTCGCCGCCACCGCGCCGCCGCTTGCGCCGCCGCCGTTTACGCCGGGGCCTGTCTTCGTCCTCGCCCGCCTCGACCGTGCCGTCCGGGGATGCTGCATCGCCCTGTTCCTGGGCTTGCGCCGGGTCGAGCGGGGCGGGGGCCGCCGGATCTTCGGGGAAATCCTCCTCATCTTCCACCGGTTCGGGCGACAGGGTCGGGATCGGCAGGGCGGCCAATTCCTGCGGGCTGAGCGGGCGGACCCGTTCCAAACGATAGGCCGGTTGGATCAGATGGTCGTCCGGGGCCACGACGACCTGAAAGCCGTAGCGATGTTCGATCGCGGCCAGCGCGTCGCGTTTTTGATTGAGCAGATAGAACGCGATCTGGGTCGGCACGAACAATTCGATTTCCGCCGTCCGCCTGCGGATGCCCTCTTCTTCAAGGGCGCGCAAGGCGACCAGTGCCGTCGATTCGGTCGAGCGGATCGTACCGGACCCGTTGCAATGAGGGCAAATCTGGGTCGAGGCTTCGATTAAGGACGAGCGCAGGCGTTGGCGCGACAGTTCCAGCAGGCCGAACGGACTGATCCGGCCCAATTGGATGCGAGCCCGATCCTGACGCATCGCATCCTTCAGGCGGGATTCGACCGCCTTTTGGTTGCGCACATCTTCCATATCGATGAAATCGATCACCACGAGACCGGCAAGATCGCGCAGGCGCAGTTGGCGGGCGATTTCTTCGGCGGCTTCGAGATTGGTCTTGGTCGCGGTTTCTTCGATGTTGCGTTCTTTGGTGGCGCGCCCGGAATTGACGTCGATCGAGACCAGGGCCTCGGTCGGGTTGATCACGATATAGCCGCCGGAGCGCAACTGACAGACCGGATTGTGGATCTGGTCGATCTGGGCATCGATTTGGAAGCGATGGAACAGCGGGATCGACGGGTCGCGATAGAGTTTGACCCGCGAGGCGTGGCTCGGCATCAGCATCCGCATGAATTCCTTGGCCGTGCGATAACCGTCTTCGCCTTCGACCAGGATTTCTTCGATGTCGCTGCTGTAGAGATCGCGGATCGCCCGCTTGATCAGGCTGCCCTCTTCATAGATGAGGGCCGGGGCCGATGAACGCAGGGTCAACTCGCGGATATCGTCCCAAAGCCGCAAGAGATATTCGTAGTCGCGTTTAATTTCCTGCTTCGAGCGTTCGCTGCCGGCGGTGCGCACGATCACGCCCATGCCGTCCGGCACCTCCAACTCTTCCATCAATTCCTTGAGGCGGCGGCGGTCGGCGGCACTGGTGATCTTGCGGGATACCCCGCCCCCTCTGGCGGCGTTCGGCATCAGCACGCAATAGCGACCGGCGAGCGACAGATACGTGGTGAGCGCCGCCCCCTTGTTGCCCCGTTCTTCCTTCGTCACCTGAATGAGGATGATCTGACGGCGTTTGATGACTTCTTGGATCTTATAGTGGCGATAATGGCGCGCGCGCGGACGGGCCTGGACATCTTCGAACTCGTCGCCGCCGACGGTTTCGACGATGATCGGTTCTTCGCCGTCATCGGCCCGATCTTGGGCGTGCAGGGGGGGAAGCTCGCCCCGGTCGTCGCCCCGGTCGTCGCGATCGACATCGCCCGTCTCGTCGCCCGAATCGGCGGGTTCAGCCGCATCCGCCGTGAAATCCGGCGGGGTAAAATCGCCCGCGTCCCGATCGGCGCCTTCGACGGCGGCGGGCGGCGTCGGGTCGGCCAAGGCGTAATGTACGCTGGCGGCAATGCCCTGCTCGGCCTGGGACGCCGGTGCCCCGGGCGCATCCGCATCATGCGTGGTGCCGCTGAGGGCGGGTTCGGCCCCCGGCTCGAACGGGGCCGGATCAAGCGGGAAGGGCGGCGTCGTGGTCAGGAGCAAGGCCCCCGCGACCGGGATCGGCGTTACGGACGGATCGGGCGTGTCGAATGCCGCCGGTTCGTCGCCGGATAGGGCCTCGTCCTCGGCCCCCCGATCGGGGGTGAAGCGGTCGTCGGCAATGCCGTCGTCCGCCCCCTGATCCTGCGGGAAGGCTGGGAGACCGTCGGCACCATCCTCGGCATAGCGTGCGGCTTCTTCATCCTCGGCCCGTTCGGCCGCCAACATCGCTTCGCGGTCGCTGACCGGGATGCGGTAATAATCGGGATGGATTTCGCTGAAGGCGAGGAAACCGTGACGGTTGCCGCCATATTCGACGAAGGCCGCCTGCAACGAGGGCTCGACCCGCGTGATTTTCGCGAGATAGATGTTGCCTTTGATCTGACGTTTGGTCGATGTCTCGAAATCGAATTCTTCGAGGCGATTGCCATTGATGACGACGACCCGGGTTTCTTCGGGATGGGTGGCATCGATTAACATGCGTCTTGCCATGCGGCACTCACTCCAGCGCGCGCCTTGCATCCGACCGTGCGAAGAGCGGTCGGGCGGCACACACCTCGTTGGGGCAAAGCCTGCGTGGGTTATCGGGTCAACCCGCCGAACGATGGTCCCCGAAAAGGGGGGACGATCATGGCGAGGCACGAAGCAACCGACGCGTTCCGGAAAAGCCGGACCCAGCTTCGAGGTTTATCAAGTGTCTCCACCGGGTTCCAACACCACACCCGACCATGACGCAGCGCGCAAAATGTCTGCTGGCGATCATCGGTCATTCGGGGCGGCGTTGCCATCGGATCGAAAGACCAGACGGCAACCCAATGAATTTTCGCAGAATCGACAATAGTGTGCCTTGGGGCACACGACAATCATTTAATTTCGGTTTTGGGGGCTCCGGGCCTCTGATCAGGGATGCGTCGGGTTCGGCCGGAGGACGGTTCCGGCCTCTGTCTGTGGTACCGTGCGGGCAGAGGTCGCAAACATCGCGTGCACGGCAGTATTCCAGCATTAGCGCTTGGCAAATGCGGCGTTCGGCGCGATAGCATGGGGTGCCATGCGGCCTTCAAGGCGATCTTGTTGCGGGCATTGTCGTGAACCTGTCCCGAGGCTTTTGTCAAAGACCATGCGCCACATTCGCTTTTTGCTGTTCAGCCTGTTCCTGCTCGGTCTTATCGGGGGGGGCGGGGCCTTCTTGGTCTATCGACATTATGCGGCCGACTTGCCCGATTATCAGGCGCTGTTGACCTATCAGCCGCCGATCGCCACCCGCGTCCATGCGGGCGACGGGCGTCTCATGGCGGAATATGCGACGCAAAAGCGGCTGTTCGTGCCGATCAAGGCGATGCCGCCCCGCCTCATCGCAGCCGTGCTGGCGGCGGAGGATCGGGAATTCTATCAGCATGGCGGCGTGAATTTGATGGCGATCGGTCGGGCGGTCGCGACGAATCTGATGCATTTCGGCTCGCGGCGGCGATTCGGCGGGGCCTCGACCATCACCCAGCAAGTGACGAAGAACATGCTGGTCGGCAATGCCTATGATTACGGCCGCAAGATCCGCGAGGCGATTTTGGCGGTCAGGTTGGAAGGGGTGTTGAGCAAGGACCGGATTCTCGAACTCTATCTCAACGAGATCTATTTCGGCGAAAATGCCTATGGCATCGCGGCCGCATCCTTGAATTATTTCAATAAATCCTTGGATGAACTCACCTTATCCGAGACGGCGTTCCTGGCTGGCATCGTGCAGGGACCGGCCTATCTCAACCCGACCCGTCACATGGACCGGGCGATCGAACGGCGCAATTACGTGCTGGACGGGATGCAGAAGACCGGGGCCATCACGGATGCCGAAATGCGCGCCGCCATGGCGGAACCGATCGTCACGCGCAAACGCGGCGGCACCGAACAGGTGGCCGCCCCCTTCTTTGCCGAAGAAGTGCGCCGGGAATTGGTCCAACGGTTCGGCGAGGATATGGTCTATAAAGGCGGCCTGTCCGTGCGGACCAGCCTAGACCCCGCCTTGCAGACGATTGCCGACCGCGCGATGCGCGACGGGCTCATCGCCTATGATCGCCGCCACGGCTGGCGCGGGCCCTTGCGCCATATCGATCTGCCGGCCAATGGCGCCTGGAGCCGGGCGCTGGCGGCCATCCGACCGCCGGCCGGATCGGCACCCTGGAAACTGGCGCTCGTGTTGGAGGTCAAGGCCGATCGCGCCGAGATCGGGCTTGCCGACGGGGCCTTAGGGACCATCCCCTTCACCGAACTTGCTTGGGCGCGGCCGACCCTGGACGATCAACGGGTCGGGGCGTCTCCCAAACGGGCGGACGAGGTGCTAAAGCCGGGGGATGTCATCCTGGTCGAACCGCTTGCGGTCGCGGCGAAGCCGGGCGAGAAAAACCCGCTGTTCGGCCTGCGCCAGATCCCGAACGTGTCGGGGGCCTTGGTTGCGATCAACCCCCATACCGGGCGGCTGTTGGCCGTGGTCGGCGGTTGGTCTTATGAACAGAGCCAGTTCGACCGGGCTTTCCAGGCCAAGCGTCAAGTCGGCTCGACCATGAAGCCGATCGCCTTTCTGGCGGCCCTTGAAAACGGCATGACCCCGTCCACCCTGATTTCCAGTGCGCCGGTCGAAATCGATCTCGGTCCCGACCAACCGAAATATCGCCCGCGCAATTTTGAAGGCGAATCGAATCTCGGCATCCTGCCGCTTCGGGCAGCGATCGAAAAATCGGTGAATACGATGACCGTGCGCATGGCGGCGACGATCGGCATCGACAAGATCGTCCCCTATGTCGAGCGGCTCGGCATCATGGACAAGATGCCGCCTTACTATTCGATGGTGCTGGGGGCGGGCGAAACGACGCCGCTCAAAATCACCACCGGCTTTTCCATGTTGGTGAATGGCGGGCGCAAGATTACCCCGTCGATCATCGACCGGGTGCAGGATCGCAACGGACAGACGATTTTCCGGCGCGACGATCGGCCCTGTCCCGTCTGTCAGGATTATGCCGCCGTACCCGAGGGACAGGTGCCCGATTTGCAAGATCGCCGGGAATTGGTGCTGGATCCGGGAACGGCCTATCAAATGGTCAATATCATGGAAGGGGTCGTGCAACGGGGAACCGCCGCCGGGGCCGTGGGCTCGAAGCTGCGCATCCCGCTCGCCGGTAAGACCGGCACCACGAACGATGCCAACGATACATGGTTCATCGGGTTTTCCCCCGATCTCGCCGTCGGCATCTATGTCGGGTTCGACAATCCGCGCACCCTCGGCCCGCGTGAGCAAGGCGCATCGGTGGCGGCGCCGATTTTCACGGCTTTCATGACCGATGCGTTGAAAGACAAGCCGGCCGTCGATTTCCGGATTCCGCCGGGCATCCGTTTGGTCCGGGTGAATGCGGCGACCGGGCGGTTTGCCGAGCCGGGCGACCGGACGGTGATCTGGGAAGCCTTCAAACCGGGAACGGAGCCGCCATCCGCCGATCAGGCGATCGAAGAGGCGGCGGGGATTGCGACCGTGAATGATGATCCAGCGGTGGGGCCGGGGCTAGGGTCTGTGCCGGTTGCGGGCGATGGTACCGTTGCGGCGGGTACTCTCGGTGGGGGGACGGTTGCCCCCGGCCTCGTGCCGCCTGTGGCCCCGAAACCGGCACCGACGGTCCCAGAGACCGGCGGGCTTTATTGAGGCGGGCCCAAGTCGTTGGCTAAAAAAACGCTAGGCGTACGCTGCTTTCTCATGGTTTAAGGACGGGCGTGCCGCACCCAATCTTAGGGACTGCACGCATAATTGACCGATGTTTGCGAAGGAGGACGCGATATGCGCGCCGAAATCCAAGCAGTCTCTGACGACATTCGTGGGTCGTTGGCGCTGCTGAGGAGGCATCTTTGACTGGGAAACATCCCTGCGCCGCCTCGATGAATTGAATGCCAAGGCCGAAGATCCGGCCTTGTGGAACGATGCCGCCAATGCCCAGGCCGTCATGCGCGAACGCAATCGTCTCGATCAGGCGATCAACGGCTATCGGATGATCGAACGGGAATTGGCCGATACCTTGGAAATGATCGAACTTGCCGAGGATGAGGGCGATGCTGCCATGGTCTTGGATGCGGAACGGCATCTCGATCGCCTGAAGGCGGATGTGCGTCAGCGGGAACTCGAAAGCCTGTTGTCGGGTGAAGCGGACGGCAATGACTGTTATCTCGAAGTGCATGCCGGTGCCGGTGGCACCGAAGCCCAGGATTGGGCCAACATGATGTTGCGCATGTATGTACGCTGGGCCGAACAGCACGGCTTCAAGGTTGATTGGCTGGAAGAAAGTGCGGGGGAAGAGGCGGGCCTGAAATCGGCGACGGTCAAGGTATCGGGGACCAATGCCTATGGCTGGCTCAAGACCGAAAGTGGGGTCCACCGCTTGGTCCGCATTTCCCCGTTCGACAGTCAGGCGCGCCGCCACACCAGTTTTTCGTCGGTTTGGGTCTATCCTGTGATCGACGATAAGATCGAGGTGGAAATCCTGGAAAAAGATTGCCGCATCGATACGTTCCGGGCCTCGGGTGCCGGTGGGCAGCACGTGAATAAGACCGATTCGGCGATCCGGATCACCCATATGCCGACCGGCATCGTGGTTTCTTGTCAACAGGATCGCTCTCAGCATCGCAATCGCGCGATTGCCTGGGACATGCTGCGCGCGCGCATCTATGAAATGGAACTGAAGAAACGGGAAGCGGCGGCGGATGCCCTGAATGCGACCAAGACCGATATCGGCTGGGGGCATCAGATCCGTTCGTATGTCTTGCAACCCTATCAGATGGTGAAGGATTTGCGCACCGGGGTTGAGACCAGCAATTCCGGGGCCGTGCTGGACGGCGATATCGATCCGTTCCTGCAAGCCTCGCTTGCCTCGCGCATTAAGGGCGTCGAAGGGGCGGTCAGCGATCTCGATTAAGCGGTGCGTGTCGCCCGCCTTGCGGTTTGGCGCGCGATGGGGGTGAAAACGGCCCCCTTTTAGGGGCCGTCCTGACGAAACGGGGAAAGGGCCGACAATTCCTGCATTTCAGCGGCGATTGCGGCCCGTTCCTGGTCCAAAAATCGGGCGACTGCGCGGTGAAAGGATGGGTCGGGCAGGTAATGGGCACTATAGGTCAAGGTTGGCAGATAGCCCCGTTGGATCTTGTGCATCCCCTGCGCCCCAGCTTCGACCCGTTTCAGTCCGTGGCGGATCGCGTAATCGATCGCCTGATAATAACACAGCTCGAAATGGAGGAATTTCGCCTCTTCAAGACAGCCCCAATTGCGGCCATAAAGCGTGTCGCGGCCCCGTAAATTGAGGGCACCGGCGATGAGCGTGTCGTCCCGTTCCGCCATGACGAGGACGATTTTATCGCCGAGATTGGCTCCTAAAAGGTCGAAGAACCCACGGGTGAGATACGCGGACCCCCATTTTTTATCGACGGTGGCGCAATAAAATTCATAAAACGCATCCCAATGACGGGCCGTAATCTCGGAACCTGTGAGGGTGTGGATGGCGAGGCCCTGGGCCGTGGCCCCGGCTCGCTCCTTGCGAATCGATTTGCGTTTGCGCGCGTTGAGATCGGCTAAAAACCCGTCAAAATTTTGATAATCGCGATTTTCCCAATGAAATTGCACGCCGATCCGTTGCAGGAAACCGAGACTGCCAAGGGTCGCCCAGTCGGATTCCGGCAGGAATGTGACATGCACGGACGAGGCCTCATGATGGGCAGTGGCCGCCATCAATCCTTGGGCCAAGGCGCTTAGAACATCGTCCGGCGCATCGGGCCTGCACAAAAGGCGCGGGCCCGGAACGGGACTGAACGGGACGGCGGCCTGTAATTTCGGGTAATAGGCGCGCCCCGCCTGCTCGTAGGCGCGGGCCCAGGCGTGGTCGAACACATATTCGCCCTGTGAATGGGATTTCAGATAGAGTGGCACGCAGCCGACCAACGTCCCCGCCCGATCTTCCAACAGGAGATGCTGTGGCAACCAGCCCGTCTCGGGACAGACGGAGCCGCTTTGTTCGAGGGCCATGAGAAAGGCATGGCTGACGAAGGGATTGTCCGATCCGGCGCACGCATCCCAGTGGGCCGGATCGATCCGGGCCATGGCGGGGACAAGGCGGACACGATAGCGGGCCTCACCCCCCTGATCGGGCGCTCGTGCGGCGGCGGGGTCTGGTTTTGTCTCGGTCATGACGGGTACCGTCGGGACGGTCCCGCCCCCGGAGGGACGAGACCGCAACCAATAGTTAGACAATGATCTCAAAAATCGCATCAACTTCGACTGCCACATCGAAGGGCAAAACGTTGGTGCCCACGGCCGTGCGGGCATGACGGCCCTTGTCGCCCAGAACATTGACGATGAGATCGGAACAGCCGTTGATCACTTTCGGTTGTTCGAGAAAATCGGCGGTGCAATTGACGAAACCGCCGAGCCGTACGCACCGCACGAGGCGGCCGAGATCGTCGTTCAGGATTTCTTTCAACCAGGCGAGGATATTGAGCCCGGACAATTCCGCCGCCTTCACCCCATCTTCAAGGCTGAGCGTGCCGCCGACCTTGCCGAGATAGGGGCGAGATCCGTTGAATTGGGCGATTTGTCCGGCCAGGAACACGAGGTTGCCGGTGATGACATAGGGAACGTAATTGGCGGCAGGGGCCCCTGCTTTGGGTAATTCAAGGCCGAGGGCCTGAACGCGACTGCTGATAGTATCGGTCATGGCTGGTTCATTCCTGTATCGAGAAGGGAGGGTGTTACTGACGCGACCATAGCCTGCATCGGCACGCGCTCCAAGCCCGTTGCACGAAAAACCGTTGCTCTGGGTCATCCGACCGCGCAATGTCGCGGGGGGCCTGCTGGATCTTATTCCAAGGGGCGTGCGGCAGGGGAATGGGGTGAGGATGGCGATGATCGTATCCCGGCGGGTGGTTTTGGCGGGTTTGGCTGCGACAGTTTTTGCAGGATGCGGGACGGCGTCCCACGCGGCAGATGCGGCGCGGTTGTTGGGAGATAGCACGGTCGGCTATCGGGCGACCCGTACCGTGACGGCGGGCGGTAAGACCTATGTCGGTCCGGTTTATGCGATGCCGGGTCGCCAGCGTCACGAGCAGGAAATCAATGGGTTTCATCCAGTCGTGATCCTGCGCGCCGACCGGCGGGTGGCCTGGTTGGTGGTTGAAGCACTCGGCGTTTATACCGAATTTCCGTTTCCTGAGGCCGTGACCAGCCTCGGCGGTCGTGAGGCGCTCGGCCCCGCGCAAGATCACCGGGTGATCGCCGGGCAGAAATCCGATCGCTATCGGCTTGAAAATCGCGGCGAGGATGGATCGTCCTTGTTGGGGGAAATCTGGTTTGCCCCCGGTGACATCGTCACCCGCCTTGAGGGGACTTATTATACGACGGCGGGCAAACCGTTTGAGGCCCAGTATGAGCTATCGACCCTCATGCAAGGCCCGCAAGATCTGGCCCTGTTCGAGATTCCGAAAGGCCTGAATAAATTGCCGGCGGAGGCTGTCGCAAGCTTGTTTCGCTTGAAGGGGGCGAAGCCTAAGCCGTAACCAACCCCGCGATAACGCCCTCGATCGCTGCCTGCCACGCGCCCGGCTGCGGCTGTCGGTGCAGGCGGATCGTCGGATACCAATCATTGTCGGACCGGTTCAGCGACCAGCGCCAATCGGGGCTGAACGGCAGGAGAAGATCGACCGGCCGGCCAAGAGTGCCCGCCAGGTGGGCGATGCTGGTATCGCAGCAGATGATCCGGTCCAGGCGGGCGACGAGGGTGGCCGTTTGCGTCCAAGTGGTCAGCAGCGGGCCAAGATCGACGAGACGGTCGCCCGCGATCAGCCGTTCCTCAGCGCTCATCGTTTGTTGGAGGCTATAGACGGTAAAGGCCGTTTGGTGAAAAATCGGGGCGAGATCCTCCAGGGGTATGGAGCGGTTTTGGTCGTTGGCATGGGCGGGATTGCCGCGCCAGACCAAGCCTATGGCCGGTCTTTTCCCAATGAAAAGTGCATCCGCCTCAGGGAGATCCGATCGGCAAAGAGGGGGGAGAAGATCGCGGAAATCGGTTCGATCGGGGCAGAGCCATCCGGCCAGATCCATGAGCGGCACCATGAGATCGACGGCCGGTAGGGGGGAATCGACGCTAAGCCACCCATCGACCCCAGGAATGGCGGTCAGCAAGGGGATAAGGGACGGTTGGACGAGGCAAAAGACGGTGCCGGCCCCCGCCGCCTTCAACAAGGGTAAAAAACGGGCGAATTGGATCGTATCGCCCTGTCCCTGTTCGCCATGGACGAGGAGGGTTCGGCCTTGCAGCGGTTCGCCCTGCCAGACGGGGATCCCGAAGCTGGCGGAAAGGGCAGCACCCGCAGCGAACCGGGCGCGAAACCCGGTCCATCCGGCCCGATATTGACCCAACAGAAGATGACAGAGACCGGTATTCCATTGGGCCACGGCAAGGTCTGGGGCCACTGTCCGCACATGGTCCAACAGAGGGATGGCGGCGGCCGGATCCCCGCCGTCGCGCAGGGCGCGGGCAAGATTGACCCCCGCCTCAAGATGGTCTGGGTCGCGGGCGAGGGCGATACGGTACGCGGCGGCGGCCCCGGCGTAATCGCCTGCCATAAGGCGCGCATTGCCGTCCGTTACATGAAAGTCCGGGACCGTGCCGCACTTTGCGGCGATCGTTGCCAGAAGGGCGGTGGCGGCGGCCGGTTGCTTTTGATCGATGAGCAGGGCTGCGTGGGCGATGACATATGTTGGATCGTCGGGGGCGAGGCGCCTTGCGGTTTCGAAGCTGCGCCCGGCCGCGTCGAACCGGCCTTGGCTTTGTAAGAGAATAGCCAGATTATGATGGGCGCGGGGGAGGGTCGGGGCAAGCGCGATGGCCTTGCGGTGGGCCTGTTCGGCGCGCGCCGCATCTCCTGCGGTCCGATAGAGTTCACCGAGTGTGGTGCGCAAATTCGCATCGTCCGGGGCGGATTGAACGGCCGCTTCCAGAAGCGGGATCGCAAGATCGCTGCGCCCGCGAGCCACGGTCATGAGGCCCAGCAGGGCGAGTGTATCGCTATGGTCGGGGGTGAGGCGCAGGATCTGTTGGCACAGATGATGGGCCGTTTCAAAATCGCCGTTGCGGTATGCCGCATCCGCCGCCGCAAAACGGTCGGCATTTTTGCGCGCGCGGGGTGCGGCGGCTTTGGGGCGGGTCTGAAA
>DAISJD010000092.1:0-12408 GCA_036821645.1 Aliidongia sp. | reverse complement strand
GGGCGGGGCTACTGGCCGGGGCGGTGACGGTCGGTCTGGCCGCATACGGCCATCGACTGCTCGCCCTCGCGTTGCGCTCTGCCAACGCTATCGAAAGGCGCCAGATCCTGCTGGTTCTGTTGTCGTCGATGTTGGGCCTCTTTTCCATCACGGGACTGTGCTTTCCGGTGCTGGGCATCGACGCGTATCCGTGGCCGCTGTTGCTACAGCCGCTCTACCTCGTCGTGCTGGCCTATGCGGTGCTACGCTATCGGCTGATGGACGTCAATCGATGGGCGGTGCGGGCCGTGTGCTTTGGGCTGCTGATCGGATTGGCAGCGGTGGTTTCCGCCCTCTCCGCCGGTCTTGCTGCCGAGAAGGTGGGTGTTTCCTTCGCCTGGACGGCAATTGCATTGCTGACGGGGCTTGCGCTCGCCGCTCCTTTAAGGCGATTGGCCGACCGTATCGTTTATCCTGGTGGCGAGATGACCGCCGACGATCTCGCTCGCTGGCGTCAGGCGCTGCGCGAAGCTCAAGACGAAACCCAGTTGACCGAGACGGCGCATGGGCTGCTGCGCCAGCATCTCGGTTTTTCCGACCTGTCGGCTTCGGACGCGGTTGCGCAGGCTCCTCCTGGGCCGCGTCGGGTCGCCATGGTCATGACGGAACTGATGGAACTGGCCAAGGACGATCTTATCCGCCGGCGTGCCTTCGTCGAGCGTCAGCGTCTGGCCGAGCTTGGCGCCCTGGCCGCCACTGTGGCCCACGACCTACGCAACCCGATGAACATTATCGCCATGGCCGTCGCCGACGCCCCGCCGGATACGCGCGGCGAGGTGAAGGCTCAATTGGCGCGGATGGAGGCGCTCGCCCGTGATCTCCTCGATTATGCCAAGCCGTGGCGGGTCGACGCGGTGACGCTTGATCTCGCCACGGTGTTGGCTCCGCGTGGGATCGCCTTTGAAGTCGACATTCCTCATGGTTTCACCGTAAAGGCCGATCCCGATCGGTTGCGCCAAGCTCTTGCGAATCTGCTCGATAATGCCCGTGCCGCCGGCGGACGGGTGCTGGTAGCGGCGGAACAGTGCCCCGATGCTGTTTACATCCATGTCTGTGACGACGGTCCCGGCATTCCCGAAGACATCCGTACTGCCTTGTTTCAACCGTTCGTCTCCCGCAGTCAAGGTGGCACCGGTTTGGGACTGGCCATTGTCGCTAAGGTGATGGCGGCCCATGGCGGCGCTGTGACAGTGACCGCGCGTCCGGGCTGGACAACGTGTTTCACCTTGAGGTTTCCGTCATGAGCACGATCCTTCTGGTTGACGACGAACCCGCGTTTTTGCGACTGGCATCCGCGTGGCTGGAGAAGCAAGGCTACACTGTCGTGACGGCAGCAGACGCGAACAGCGCCCGTGAGGCGTTCGGTCGTGAAGATCCTGATCTGGTTTTGCTCGATCTGGTGATGCCGCCGCAATGGACACCTGAAGCCGGCCTTGCCCTGGTGTCCGGTTTCGCCGCCGTACCCGTCGTGGTGATGACTGCACATGCCGACCACGCGCTTGCCTTGCGTGCCGTGGCGGAGGGGGCCTGGGATTTCCTCGCCAAACCGGTCGAGCCCGAGTTGCTGCTGTTCGTCGTCTCCCGCGCATTGACCAAACGAAGCCTAGAGCGGGAATTGGCGGCCTTGTCCGCCGCACAGACGCAGGAGGATGGCATCGCCGGAACCAGTTCGGCCATCCTGCGCGTCAAGGATATGATCCGCCGGGTCGGTCCAACCGATTTATCGGTGATGGTGTTGGGGCCGAGCGGCAGCGGCAAGGAATTGATCGCGCGGGCCCTACATGGGGCTAGCATGCGCCGAGCGGGAACGTTTGTTGCCGTTCATTGCGGGGCAATCCCGGCTGAATTGATGGAAAGCGAGTTATTCGGACATTTAAAGGGCAGTTTCACCGGTGCCCACCAGGACCGTCCGGGCTTGGTCGCGACCGCCAACGGCGGCACCCTGTTTCTCGATGAGGTGGGTGAGATGCCCCCCGCGATGCAGGTCAAGCTGCTCCGTTTTCTGCAGGAAGGGACTTATACGCCGGTTGGCGGGCGTCAGCCCTTATCGGCGGATGTCAGGGTGGTGTCGGCAACGCACCGCGACCTGGAAGGGATGATTGCCGAAGGTTCCTTTCGCGAGGATTTCTATTACCGCCTCAAGGGGTTGATCCTGCGCAGCCCATCCCTGGCCGAGCGTCGCGACGATATCGCCGTACTGGCGTCTCGTTTTCTGATGGAAAGCGCCAAGTACCGTCGGTTGCGGCTCTCAGCGGACGCCATGCTTTGGCTTGCAGCACAGGACTGGCCGGGCAATGTCCGTGAACTGAAAGCCGTCGTCACGTCCGCTGCTGCCCTTGCCGAAGGGGACTGGGTGACGCCTGCCGACCTCGCCTTTGCAAGGAGTGGCGATCCCGCCGACAGCCACCTTGCGACCACCGCCACCTTGGCTGATGCCGTAGCCGACCTCGAGCGCAGAATGATCAGGGCGACTTTGACGGCAACCGGCGGCAATCACAGTGCTGCGGCGCGAAAACTCGCCGTGTCGCGCGTTGGGTTGCTCAAGATGATGACGAGGCTTGGCTTGCGGTGAGGGTGCCAACCTACCATACCCACTCTCAGGAGGGGGCCTGCCATGGGGGCGGACACGGGGCGAAAATTTATAAGCCATGCGACCAAACGGGAACGGTGCGGCATGCGGCCATGGCAATGCCCGCAACGATATTCCGTCCCAGCGTCATCCCGTGCGAACTGGGACGCGGATCTCCGTAAAGAGATTGTCGGTTTGCCGTCCGGCGGATCGTCGAGAGTGACGTCATCAACGGGCGAAGCACCAGTGCCAAGCCGCGTTTTCTGGGCGTGCCCGCAATCGCCGCTTGACGGGTCACGTCTTTTGTGTACTGATCATTAATTATTGTACTATTTGGTACAGACAAAGAGATCGGAGCCTAAGATGCTGGTGCCGCCATTTACCGAAGAAACTGCCCGGGTTAAGGTTCGCTTGGCCGAGGATGCCTGGAATTCGCGTGATCCGGTTCGGGTTTCCATGGCGTATACGCCTCAATCAGAGTGGCGCAATCGGTCGGTTTTCCTGACGGGGCGGGCCGCAATTCAGGCGTTCTTGTCAGAAAAATGGGATCGAGAGCGGGACTATCGCCTGATCAAGGATCTTTGGAGCTGGTCGGATCGACGGATTTCCGTACGATTTCAGTATGAATGGCATGATCATGCCGGACAATGGTTTCGCTCGTACGGCAACGAGCAATGGGAATTTGCCGATGATGGACTCATGCGGCGGCGCGAGGCCAGCATCAATGATCTGGCGATTGCCGAGACCGATCGTCGGTTTCATTGGGCGGCGGGCACGCCCCGCCCGTTGGATGTGCCTGGACTTGTTGGGATTTGACAAAGCGAGGATCGTCCCCCAAGAGTGCGGTTGGGGAGGAAAAATATGGCAAAAATCGTACAAGAACGGTCCGATGCCGTGACGGCTTTGGCCGAAGTGTTTCGGGCCCACGGGTTTGAAGGGGCCAGTCTCTCGATCATTACCCGCGAGACCGGCCTTGGTAAGGGAAGCCTCTATCATTTTTTTCCCGGCGGAAAACAAGAAATGGGCGAAGCGGTCTTGACCGCCATCCATGGTTGGTTTGAACGCGAAATTTTTGCCCCGCTGCGCCATGACCCCGATCCGAAGGCGGCGATCGCGTCCATGATATCCGCCTGTGCGCGCTATTTTCAGGGGGGTGGGCGGATCTGTTTGGTCGGGCTTTTGGCGTTGGGACGAGAACGGGACGCATTTTCCGAGCGTATCGCCGGTTATTTTACCGAATGGCAGCGATCCTTGGCCGACGCCTTGATGCGGGCCGGCATGTCGGCCGATCAGGCGGAGATCCGCGCCCTGATGGCGCTTGTCGCTATTCAAGGGGGGTTGGTCATGGCGCGGGCACAAGATGATGTGGAAATATTCCGGCACTGCTTGGATCAAGTTCGCCAAACATTGCAGGTCGGCCAATCATCTTAGGCTTTTAAAAACGACCAGACCGCGATGCGATAGAATGACTGGAAAACTTGAATAAAATCGGATAGGTTACTTGCAAATATTAATGGCGTGATTTTCAGATAGGCGGAAACTATGGGCGTGTTGCGTCGTCCACATCAGACAAGCGAAGAGACTATTGCAGTTGGGGGTGAGGCGCCATCACCTGCCGATAGGGGTATGATGGCCCTGTCCGTCAATCGTCGCGAACTGCTGCGGTGTGCGGGTGTGATGGGGCTTGGGGCCTTCTGTCTTTCCCTGACCCCTACGGCGATGGCGGCCGAAAAGCTGAAGGCAACCCTGGCTCCGAAGCGCCTGCCGGTGATCGTTCTCGATCCTGGCCATGGCGGCATCGATCCCGGTTGCACCGGCTTTAGCGGTGTTTTCGAAAAAGATATAGCCTTTGCGACGGCTCAGGAGATCGCAGCCCAATTGGAAGCGAGCCGCCGTTATCGGGTCATCTTGACCCGGACCGACGATGAATTCATTCCGTTGCAAGATCGGGTCGGTCGGGCGCGGGCGGCGGATGCCGATTTGTTTTTATCGATCCATGCCGATGCGATTCCCGATGAGGATGTGCGCGGTGCCTCCGTCTTCACCCTGTCCGAACGGGCATCCGATGCCGCCGCCGCCGCCTTGGCCGCCAAGGAAAATGGCGCCGACGTGGTGGGTGGTGTTAATCTTGGGGCCCATTCCAAAGAAGTGTCGAGTATTCTGTTCGACCTTGCCCGTCGTCACACCAGCAATCTCTCAATCGGTCTCGCCAAGGAGTTGGTAGCAACCATCGGCTCTCAGGTGCCGATGTTGCAGCATAGCCATCGATCTGCCGGGTTTGCCGTTTTAAAGGCGCCGGATATCCCGTCCGCCTTGGTCGAACTTGGGTGTTTGTCGAACAAAACCGAAGATAAGTTGTTGCGTCAGGCGTCATATCGTAAGAAGCTTGCAAGCTCGGTCGTTCATTCGATCGAAGGCTATTACGCACATATCGTGCGAACCTGAGATCGGCCACAGGTGTGCCGTCTTAATTTGTCGAGGTGAAACGATGCATCGTTTTGGTTTCATGGCCTTGGTCTTGATCTGTGCGGCGATGGCCGGCCCGGCCGCCGCTTTCACGTATGATACCCACACGATCCAAAATTCCGATGGGTCCTTTCGGTTTACCGATCCCGACGATAAATTTGCAGGCGGTAAGAAAGCGGCTGCCGATAAAAAGAACAATGGTTTCAGTCTGCATTTCAGTGGGCCGCAGGCACAGCAGCCTGGCGTTCAAAGCCGTTTTTTGCCGAGTGGCAATGACGCTTTCTCGTCGCCCTTTACCCGTGAAAGCGATTTTTCGAAGGCGATTAACCGTACGCGCTGATGCTGGATGCGTGGTGATGTTTTTCCAGGGTCCTGCACCGGGTGCGGACCCTGTTTTCTTATAAAAAACGGGTATGCTTTGGATGGTTTGCGATAAACAAGTGTTCGAAGTCGGTGAAAGAGTGATTGCGGCCCATCGCAGCGGCCAGCCTATTGCGCGTCTGCCGCCGGAACTGCGCCCCCAGACCGTCGATGCCGTTTATGCGATCCACCGCCATGTCAGTGCGGCCTTAGGGCCGATTGCCGGTTGGAAGGTTGGGGCCTCCGGTCCGACTGTGCCGCCAACCTGCGCGCCCTTATACCAGAGCCGCGTTTTTACCGACGGGGTGACATTGCCAGCCAGCGATTATCATGGACTGGCCGTTGAAGTGGAATTCGCTTTTCGGGTGCAGAAGGAAATTCCACTTGTCCCGGAAATGGATCGGGCTTTTGTCGAATCCTGCGTCGAGCTTGTTCCCTTGGTCGAGGTGATTGGCTCGCGGTTTATCGATAATAGGGATTTTTCCCCATTTGAATCTCTGCTCGATGGCAATGCGAATGGTGCGGTGATCGTCGGGGCCCCGTTGTCGCCTTGGCCTGGTTTTGAGTTTAAAGCGTGCCCCGTTCGTTTGATGATTGACGATGTCTGCGTTCAGGATGCGCTGAATACCCATCCCTTGGGCGATCCAACCCGGTTGCTGCACTGGCAAGTCGCATTTTGTCGGGCAATGGGGTTCGCCCTGACGGTTGGTACCCTGATCACCACGGGTTCGTTGCGGGGTGCGACACGGGCGAAAGCGGGTCAGAAGATCAGGGGTTATTGGGGGGACGTATTGGGAGTTTCTCTACAATTTTCTTGATCTATAGTGCCGGTATGAGGGTGCTTCACTGAAATTTTAACCCCATTTTTTGAGAAAAAATGGGGTTAATTTTTTATTGCGATAATTTTTTAACCAAAAATAAAATATTTTTTCACCTAATATTTTTTAAGAATTCGTAAGAATTCAATTTTTTAAACCCTGGGCAAGATTGAGGCGACAGTGACGATGTCATCGATCCAATATTTAATTCCTCGGTCATGGTTTTCAAGGTTTATGACACTTTCATTTCGCCTAGCCTTGGGCGGCGCATTGATTGTGATTTTTTCTTTAGTATTATCTATCAGTTTTACATTGAATGATATTTCCAATGAGATGCTGATGCGAGCGCAGCAAAGTCTTGAGGTGAATAACCGTCTCGCCCATGTCTTGATTGAAAGCCGGGGCGGCGCGATAACCCGCGACGGCGATCGGCTTTTGATTGGCGGCAAACCGATCAATGGCGATACGGAATTGGTCGATACGGTGAAATCGATTGCCGGCGGAACGGCAACGATTTTCATGGGCGATGTGCGTGTTGCAACCAACGTCACCAAACCGGACGGATCGCGCGCAGTTGGGACGAAACTCGCAGATGGGCCTGTGCATGATCGCCTCTTCATCGATCATAAACCCTATCGCGGGGAAGCAGATATTTTGGGCACCCGCTTTCTGACGGCTTATGATCCGATCCTCAATCAACAGGGCGAGACGATTGGGGTCATTTATGTCGGCATCAAGAAAATCGAGTTTTTCACGATATTGGATCGGATTACGAGCCAATCGATTTGGATTGGGACCGGTTGCGCGCTCATCGCATCGATTTTGTTTTATGGGGCCGTAAGCTATCTCTTGCGTCCGCTGAAACGGCTGCGGCTTGTGATGGGGGCGTTGTCGGGGGGCGATCTTGCGATTGCGGTGCCTTATCTCGGTCAACGCAATGAAATCGGCGAGATGGCGGGAGCCGTCAATATTTTCCGCGATCACGCCCATCAGGTTAAAGTAATGGAAGCAGAGGCAGAACGCCATCGTCAGGCAGCGTTGGCGCAGGAAACGGTCCGAAAGCGCGATTTGGAACAGCATTTGCGCCGTTCGGTCGAGACGATCGTGGTTTCTGTGTCAAGTGCCGCCGATGAGTTGCGCGCATCGGCCCATCAATTGACCGTTCTTTCGGAAAAAACCAATGACCGGGCGGAACGGGTGACGGTAGCGGCCCAGATTGCGTCCAGCAGGGTTGAAGGGGTGGCGGCGGCATCGGGTGATCTCGTGCAATCTTTGGGCGAGATGTCCCGCGCAGTTGGTCAGTGCGAAACGATCACGGCCCAGGTTCAAGATCAGATGGAAAAAACCGGGGCCCTGGCCGATCGGCTGCGGGAAGGGGCGCGTCGGATCGGCGATGTGGTGGGCCTCATTCAGGGGATTGCGGGGCAAACCAATCTTCTGGCTTTGAATGCCACGATCGAGGCGGCCCGTGCCGGTGAAGCCGGGCGGGGGTTTGCCGTGGTCGCGAGCGAGGTGCGGTCCCTGGCTGGTCAGACCTCATCGGCTACCGATGAAATTCGGGGGTTTGTCGGGGTTATTCAACAAACCACGGCCGATGTGGTCGAGGCGATCGGCGGCGTTTCGACGACCCTGACTGAAATGCGCGCCGTGACCGGCCGCATCATGGCGGCGATCCGGGATCAGGAACAGGCCACCCACAGCATCGCCCGCAATGTCGAAGACGCCGCCGAGGGGACCGAGGATGTGCGGCGGTATATTGCCGACGTCACCGAGGCATCCCGCGAGACCGGCGGTTCAGCCCAGCGGGTGCTGTCGGCCGCCGACGGTCTTGCGGTCCAATCGGGCGATTTGCATCAAGCCGTCACGCATTTTTCAATCGCATAAGGCGGGTGCGGCCCTAGGGTTTGGCCTGACGGGCCATTTGTTCCATGGCAAGCTGCGTTTCCCGTAAGGCCCCATCGGCCAATTGGGCCATGCGGGCGAATGATCTGAGGAAACTGTCGGTCCGGGGCAGTTGGAACAGGGTTTCGTCGATATCAGGCAAATCGCTCGGCACGGTGACGGCCAGGATCTGATCGTAGGGGACGATGGTCAATTCATCGATCCGGGTGCCGCCGGGTCCGCGCACATGGTCAACCACCCGGGGCACATGGGGGCGATGGGGATCGGGTTTGATCGTCATGCGATGGGGGATGCGGGTCGCGGCGGCTTCTAAAATACTGCGCGAGAAGGGGCGCAGGAAACTTTCGTCAAACCCCAGTAGGCTCATGGTTTGAAACGGTTCTTCATCGTCGCGCATGTCCAAGGTTCCCCAGACGCTGGCCCGATTATTGAAAAAATCAGCCGATGACAAATCGAAATAGAGCTTTTCGATCACCGTCGGGGCCATGAGGGCGTTCGAACATAAAAAGGCAAAGCAAACCGGCTCGCGTTTGCACGACATCATCGTGACCGTGTCGAGATGACGATCTGCCAAGCAGGGGAACCGATCAGCCATAATTCAGCCCTCAATTTCATAGTGCGTGTATAAAACGACATGAAATTCACGCTTTAATCGTGAGTTGCGTGTCTCTTGTTAAAAACAGTTTTGGTCATATCGTCTTAAAAGACAATAAATACTGTAACGGGAAGTGATGTAAGTTTTTATATGAAAAAAAATTAGTATGCCTCAATATAAACAAATGATTAGCGATTGTGAGTTGTTTTTGAATAAAATTTTTTGATTATATCTTTAATTTTTTTTGAGTTGCTTAAATGGGTTATATTTATTTTTAAATATTCGTTTGAATTCAATTAATAAAATAAAGATATATATGTTTTTATCGTCGTCCATAAACGGGTTGCCGGACTAAAAAGAAGGACAATCGATAAGATTGTCTGACTATTTTGCAGCCGAGTTCAGGGGGCCTTGCCATCGACCCTTGGACGGTGCGCTCTTCACGTTTTGGCGTGACAAGCAGGACTCGTTTTTTGCTTGAAAAACAGCCCAAAATGCCCACGACCCGCATGGATTCCTGCGATCCACCCTAGGCGGGCAAAGACACGGGGTATCATATCCACCCTGCGTGTGGTGCCACGCTGATCTGCGATTTCAAAAAGGCGTGATTGCAGGTTTCTTGAGGCAAGATCAGCAGCGTCCGGTCTGCTGCTGATCCAATGTCGTTCAGATTATGAATGGTCCAAAATCGCCCTGATGAACCGATCAGCAACGGCATCCGGTTGGGGAATCGTTGCGGGATTTTCGCCGGGGAAGGCTTGTTTGCGCAATTTCGTCGCGACGATGCCGGGATCGATCAGGCCGACGCGCAGATTGGTTTGGTGCAATTCCTCGGCATAGGTTTTCACCATCATCTCAAGGCCAGCCTTGGCGATTGCATAGGCACTCCAATAGGCGGTGGGGATGTGGCCTACGGCACAGGTGGTGAAGAGGGCGCGACCGCGCGGGCTTTGGCGCAGCAGGGCATCGAAACTGCGGATCAGCCGCCAATTGGCGGTCAGATTGAGATCGATCACCTCTTGAAAATCGCGAATGGGACAATGGGCCATCGGGCCGATGCTGCCCAACATGCCCGCATTGCCGATCAGAATGTCGAGCCGCCCCCACCGTTCATAAAGAGCGGCTCCCAAATGGTCGATGCCGTCCATTTCCAGCAGGTCGAGGAGGACCAGGGTGGCGGTCCCCCCGACACGCCGGACCTTGTCGTCGGTTTCCTCAAGCCCCCCCGCCGAGCGGGCGACCAAGATGACATGGGCACCGAGGCCGCCCAAACGTTCGGCGACGGCGGCACCGATTCCGCGCGACGCCCCGGTGACGAGGGCGACTTGCCCCGTAAGCGGTTGTTCGGTCATGGTCGTGGCGCCCTTCACGCGTTGGGGGACATTTGCGACAGGTTTTCCGACAGATTGCCCCGATCGAAATCAGAGAGCGGAATTGGATAATCCCCGGTAAAACAAGCATCGCAGAACCGGGGGGATTCAGGATTGCGCCGCGCTTCGCCCAAGGCGCGATAGAGCCCATCGAGGCTGACGAAGGCAAGACTGTCGGCCCCGATGAACCGGCCCATTTCCGCAATATCCATGCGCGAGGCGATCAATTTATCCCGTTCCGGGGTGGCAATGCCATAGAAACAGGAATGGATCGTGGGCGGGCTCGAAATGCGCATATGCACCTCGCGTGCCCCGGCATTGCGCATCATTTCGACGATCTTGAGCGAGGTGGTGCCGCGCACGATCGAATCATCGACCAGGATCACCCGTTTGCCGGCCACCATGCGCGGGTTGGGATTATGTTTCAGCTTCACCCCCAAATGCCGGATTTGGTCCGTGGGTTCGATGAAGGTCCGCCCGACATAATGGTTGCGGATGATCCCGAGTTCGAACGGCAAGCCGCTTTCGCCGGCATAGCCGAGGGCGGCGGGCACACCCGAATCCGGTACCGGCACGACGAGATCGGCCTCGACCGGGCTTTCCCGGGCGAGTTCGCGCCCGATCTGCTTGCGCACGTCATAGACGCCGTTGCCTTCGATGATCGAGTCGGGCCTGGCAAAATAAATATATTCGAAGACGCAAAACCGGCTGCTGCCCTGACCGAACGGGTGTACGCTTTCGAGGCCCGCATCGGTCACGATGACGATTTCGCCCGGTTCCACGTCCCGCACGAATTCGGCCCCCATAATGTCGAGCGCCACGGTTTCCGACGCCATGATCCAGGCATCGCCGAGCTTGCCCAGGACCAACGGGCGCACCCCCAACGGATCGCGCACGCCGATCAACCCATCTTTCGACAGGGCAATCAGCGAATAGGCCCCTTCGACCTGACGTAAGGCGTCGATCATCCGTTCGAGAACGCTGCGCCGCAGGCTGGTCGCGATCAGGTGGATGATGACTTCGGTATCGCTGGTCGATTGGAACAGGCTGCCCCGGCGGACCAACTGGCTGCGCAATTGATAGGAATTGGTGAGGTTGCCGTTGTGACAAATAGCAAGCCCGCCAAATTCAAAATCCCCGAACAGGGGTTGCACGTTGCGCAAGGCCACTTCGCCGGTCGTGGCATACCGGTTATGGCCGATCGCGGCCTTGCCGGGCAGGCGCTCGATCACGGCTTGCGAACTGAAATTTTCCCCGACCTGACCGAGCCCGCGATGGGCGTGAAACTGAGCCTGGTCGTAAGAAACGATCCCGGCCGCCTCTTGGCCGCGATGTTGAAGCGCATGAAGGCCGAGTGCCGCCAAGGCGGCGGCCTGAACATGGCCGTAAATGCCGATGACGCCGCACTCGTCCTTGAAATGATCCTCATCGACCGAACGATCGCCAGCACGCAACATGGTCTGCCCTTTCATCATTGCTTGCCGGCGTCTTTTTGTTGGAACAGCCGGTTCATTTCCTGTTGTTGATCTGGCTTATAGCCATTTGCGGGCTTTTGTGGTGCGGGTTTTTGGCTGGCGGGCTTTGCGTCTGGGGCGGGTTTCGCCTCGGGGGCCGGTTTTGCCGGAACCTCGACGATTTTGCCGGGGGATTTTTGCGGCTCGGGGGCGGCGTTCAGGGTACTGGTCAAGGCCCCGATCGCATCGTTGGCATCCCCCAGCGCCTTTGAGGCATTGGTGACGGCATCGCTTGCCTTAAGACCCGCATCAAGGCGGTTCTTGGCATCGCCTGCCGCCGATTTTCCCTGTTTGATCAAGTCTTTGGGCAAATAGGCCACGATCTGATCCGCCCCCAGTTTCAGCCATTTCTGACTGACCGAATTTTTGATCCAGTCGGGATACGTATCGGCCGGGACCATCTGATCGACGATGATCCACGCGGCACAGCAGACCAGCGTGCCACGCGCGACCCCGAACAAAAGGCCCAAGGCCCGGTCGAGCGAGCCGAGCCCGATCGCGCGCACCTGGGACGAGGCGACCCCGACCAACAGGGTGAAAAACACCAAAGTCGGCACGAACAGGAGGAGGGAGGTCGCGATCTGCGCGATGATCTTGGTCGCGATCCACCCTTCGACGATCGGATAAAGGGGGCTGAAAAAATAAAACGTCACGGCCCCGGCCCCGATCCAGGCGGCAATCGACAGGGTTTCGCGCACGAGACCGCGCACGAACGCGAACAGACCCGACAGGGCCACCACGGCGACGATAATGATATCCAGCGTATTCATAACCC
>DAISJD010000091.1:0-12667 GCA_036821645.1 Aliidongia sp. | reverse complement strand
CCCCAACACCCATTGCCCCGCCCAGCCAAACACGCACATTCGGCACCGACCTGATCGTCTGGTTGACCAGCGATCTCATTCTGCGGGATGAGGCGCTCCGTCCCGACCCGACACCTGAACGCCTCGGGATCGCCCTTGGTGACGCCCTCGGGGTTAAGCTCACCGTGATCGCTTTCTACACCCGGGTTCGTCAGGTCGATGGTTGGCATGTCGGCTGGAATTTGCCGCGTCCGGGTCTTGCCGTCATGCAGGCAGGATCGACGGTGCATTTTACCGTGTGCGGCACGATCGAGCCTGCCCGTGCGCATCGGGTCGAATGGGGCGGCCTTGGCGAAAGACGGGCAGAAGGGTTTGGACAGATGCGTCTCGACCCACCTTGCCTGACCCAATCCATCGATTGCCGCACGATAGAGCCCTTCGCCACCGTGGCCCCCGACGCCGACGCCACGGCGTCCCCCGTCGCCGCCGATGGCACCCATGCCGCCACGGATACCGCGATGCTGGACGATCTCAACCGCCTTACCTTTATACGGGTGATGCGCGATTGCATTCCCCTCATGGCTGATAACAAAGAGTTTAGAACGGCCCTATTTGGGTTTGAAAAACCGGACAAGCCCGGCCAGGCGCAATTGGGCGGGTTGCGCCGAACCATCAACCGGGTCAGAAGGCCAAACGATGCAACCGCAGTGAATTGGGTTTGTCAGCTACAGAATACGCCCAATCGGTGCAACAAATGGCCGGACGGCGGTCTGGAAAAGATAAAAAACCTCCTCACAAAGCGGGAAACGCTTTGGGAGCAACTGCAACTGTTTGTACCGGATAAGACTCTCCTCGATCCCGCACAGAAAGACGGCATTCAGGCCCTGATGGCGCAGGATGACACGCTGTGGCGTCTTGTCCTGGTCGGGCTGACCGATGCCGTACTGCGCGCCCATACCCGTCAGGAGACTGCCCTTACCTCTCAGGAGACCGCATGACATGGCCCGCCTCCTTTCGCATCGGTATCGGGTCGAAGGCACCCTCGTCGTCACCAGCGCCATTCATGTCGGCATGGGCGCATCCGATCATGACAGCGATCTTGCCCTGGCCCGTGATGGGCGGGGTCGCCTGTTCATTCCCGGCACCAGTCTCGCCGGTGCCTTGCAGCATTGGTGTGCCTTGGCTTACGACCCGCAGGATGGCGGGTTTCGCGCCCTCTGGGGTCAAGCATCGGGGCCCGAGCACCAAGATAACAATGCCAGCCTCCTGATCGTCGATGATGCGATCCTCGACCCGACATCCAGCCCGACTTCTGACGATGCCTTGAAGATCGAAGACAGGATCGAAATCCGCGATGGGGTGCGCATCGATCGGTGCCATGGCCATGCTGCGGACGAAGGCAAATTCGATCGGGCCGTTCTGCCGCAGGGCACCCACATTCCCCTCAATCTCACGCTTGAGATACCCAATAAAACCGAGGCCAACCAAAAAGCGGTTGCCATGCTGGGCCATATGCTCGACGCATTGAAACGGGGCGATATCGCCCTTGGGGCTGCGCGGTCGCGCGGGCTCGGCCATGTAACCCTGCACGATCAGACGATCATTATCCGCCAGGATTTCGCCGACGCCCAGGGCATCTTACAGGCGCTCGCGGGGGGCGGTATCAAACAGACGCCGACCGACCTCGCGGCCCTCTCGCCCCGCACGCCGCAACATCCCCCGACCCTTACCTTTGAGATCACGTGGAAACCCAAATTGCCGACCCTGGTCAAGGCTGGCTATGCCGGGATCGGGGTCGACACCATCCCCTTAGTAACGGCGCAGGATGACGGCGAGGTCGTCCCCTTGATCCCCGGCAGCAGCCTAAAGGGGATCCTGCGCAGTCAGGCCGAACGGATCCTGCGCACCCTTAACCCCCGCACCGCCGACGGTGATGACGATTGTGTGAACGATTGGGACGCGGACACGAAGGGAACGGCAAGCGACCCCTTGATCGCGGCCTTGTTCGGGGTGGCACCAAAGCCCCTATCCAAGAAGTCCTCTCAATTCACCGACGGCCAATCCACCAACGGCCCATCCCCCGGCCTTGCCGCCCTGTGGGTCGGCGATTGCCGCAGCCGGAACAAGATACCGGCTCAGTGCTGGAAGGAACTGACGGAAACATCGACCGACCTCACCCCGGATAACCTCTTCACCCCTGTTGCCCATGTCGCCATCGATCGCTGGCTTGGCGGAGCGGCGGACGGTTTACTGTTCAGCACCCTCGAACCCAAGCCCGACGCGGCGGACTGGGACCCCATCACCCTCACCCTGCATATGCAGCGGATTTCAGAACAAGACCGAGATGCGGCGGTCATTCTGGTCTTGCTGTTGATCCGGGATATGGCCCAGGGTTTCATCCCCATCGGTTTCGGCACCGAGCGCGGACTGGGCGCGATCTGCGTCGAAACGGTGAGGATCGCGGGCCGCGGCTTAAAAGATCTCGGACCCCTCAGCCAATTTCAGTCATGCCCTCTTTGGAAGATTGGCTGCCCGGCAACCAGCCCCCTCGCCATCCCTGGCTTGCAACAGGCATGGGATCAATACCTCGGGCGGGAGAAGCAGTGATGCACGATCCGATCCTCTATCGCAGCCGCTACAAATCCAGCCACACGCTGGCGCAAGCCATCGCGATCTTCACCCGCCTCTATGGGAACGCCGTCGGCCTCGTCTATGGCCGTCACTGCCGGTTTATTCTGGCCGACCGGTCCGGTACGACCACGAACCAGACCGGCATCGACCTACTCGACGATGTTTGGGAGGCGCGCCTCTTCAATCCAGGCGCGGAATTACGCTGGCTGCAAACCGATGCGGACGCCACCCACCGTTTCGGTCAGTGTGCGCTCATCCATGACGATCCCTGCGAAAGTCCCGAGCTTGCCACCAAGCCGCTGGCCTATAGCGCGCTTCTGGCGCAAACGGGGTTGTTCTGGGGCGCCGTCGATGCCGAAGCATCCGGCGATACTGCATCATCCGACCGAAAAGAGTGGCAATGCCTGAAGTCCGGGCAAATCGGCACATTGTGGGTCCCGTGCGGCCCCATAGGGCATGATCATACCCCGATCCTCAGATCCCAGGAGTATGTAAGCCACCCGGACGAGCACGGCAATGTGGCGATCATCGAACAGCGCCTCCTTGACGTGTCAGTCGTCAAGACGTCAGTCGTAACGCGGAAATTATAGGTTCATCATGACGAAGGAAAGACCCTGCACCCTCACAATCGACGGCATCGGCGGTTTCATCCTGGATGACGGGGGTGAGATCGCCCATGAACAAATCGATGCCAATCTCGTGGAAGCCAGATTAAAAAATTTACCGAAGCAGACGATCAAGGTCATTGCGACCATTGAAGATGACGAGATAAAACGGGTGAGCATGGATAACAGCACGCCATCAGCAGCACCTGCAGGACGGCCAAGCCCCACACAACCAAAACATCAGGCTGATTTCCATAACCCCTATAATTTCATCCCGACACAGGACCGCAAGCTCAATCACCCCGATCTCGGCGATCAGAAACCCACCCCCCACGATTGCTATTACCAAGACCGCTATACCGGCACGATCGCCCTCACGATCGAGGCGGTCACCCCCGTTCTCGTGCCCGAGATGGCAGCGACTGGAACAGATGATCAAGGCCATAAAACCTACGCCATCAGGGTTGATGCCAAGGGGGTTCCGATCATCCCGCCGACGAGTTTCAAGGGCATGCTGCGCAGCGCCTATGAAGCGGTGACCAATTCACGGTTCGGCATTTTTACGGGGCATGAAGAGCGTCTCGGTTTTCGTACTCCGCCCGGAAAGAGTGCACAAGAAATCAGTGCCGTACGGATCGAGACGGATGAATCCGGTCAGTTGCGGGCACGGTATATGGAAACGGCAAAAATTTCTTTAGTTGATGCAAAAAAATTCAAGCACTGTGACGAAGTTTATTTTAAACCTAAAGAACAAAAAGTTTATTCTAAACCTAAAAAACAATATGAAGCAATCGATGTATCAAAATCAAAAAGAGACGATAAAAAATTAGGTTATATCTGTAAAACCGAAATAAATACAGAAAAAAAGAAATATGAAAAAATATTTTATAATAACAATGAAAAAGATTTTTATCAAATATCAGAAAAAATCCGTGAAGAATGGCGCAATCTAATAGAAGACTATCAAAAAATTCATGCAACGGAAATAGAAAACGGTATTCGAAAGCCAACTACAATGAACCGTCCAGATGGTACATGGTCGCGTCACATCACGACCCCCGATGACGTCAATCTTCGTGAGGGGATGTTATGCTTTGCGATACTGAACCGATCGACGAGGCAAGTTGAGCGGCTTTTTCCCGTCGGCCTCTCTCGCAGCTTGTTTCAAGAAGCACCGCGCGGGCTTTTATCCGAAACCTTAAAACCGGCAACCTCTCGCGAAAAACTATCCCCCGCGGATCGTGTCTTTGGTTGGGTCAAATCCACCGCCGGTTACACAGAGAAGGGTATTGCCCATCGCGGGCATCTTAGGGTCGGTAAAATTCACTGTCTTTCAGGTCCTGATGCGATTGAGAATTTTTCGCCCGAGTTGACGCTCGCCATCCTCGGTCAACCGAAACCCGCACAATCCTTATTCTATGTTGCGCGGGGCAATGGCCATGCACTTGGTGGTCAAGAACGTCGGAGTACGGATTATGCGCCCCCTCATCAATTGCGCGGGCGCAAAGTCTATCCCCATCACCAGGTGGCGGCGGAAAATTGGCACTATCCGGCAAAACTCGAATCCACTACGCAGGACTGGCCTCACTATATTCGACAACCAGAAGATAAAAACACAACTACCCCCGCACGCGATAAACAAAATCGCTCGCTCACCGGCTGGATCAAACCCGGCACCCAATTCAAGACCGTCTTACACATCACCAATTTAACCGCGTTTGAATTGGGGGCCTTGCTGTGGCTGGTCGCCGGGCCTGAGGACGGTGGATTTGGGCGGCATCATCGTTTCGGTCTCGGCAAACCCCTGGGGTTCGGCAGTTTGAAGATCTGCCTCGACAAAGCCAATACACAGCTTGCCACGGGAAAAGACATGCGATCCTGGTATAGCAATCTCGGGGCGACCCAATGGGGCGATCCCTCAAAGATCAAGGACTTGATCCAAGAATATAAAACGATAACGGCAGCGGCCCATAATGGCACCCCATTTGAGAGGGTGCCCTTTATCAAGGCAGCGATCAAAGCGGGCGAAGGCTTTAAATCGATTCATTATCCAAGATTGCGGGGCGGCGACCAACAAAAAATCTTCGAATGGTTTGGTCAGAATGAAAAGGCAAACACGCCCGTTGGCCTACCGCTTTTGACGGACGAAAACCCAGGCTTGCCTTTATATGTGCAAACCAAAAGTGAACAGAAACACCGCCGATAAGGTGGGCAATGTCCGACGCAACGGCCTCATCGCAAGGGAAACAGGGTTAACTGTCTCACACGCGCATGGCGGACGGCGATGCGAGGGCTGGCTTGTCCGGCGGACATTCTCTTAAAAGTAGATTTTCGCGTCGGAGTATCGAAGTGATCGTGCCCCCAGCCTCGCCTCAGCACACCGCCCCCCCCAGCCTCAGCCCGCTGACCCAACGTCTCTTGGACCCTGCCGTCACCCAATCCCTGGGTGATCTCATGGGCAGTTGGTTTCAGGTGCAGATCGCCGCCACCGTGCCGGGGTTCGGCGGTTTGGCGGGGGATCTGACCCTGCTGCGCCGGGTGCGCGGCGGGCTTGGCCGGGTCTTGATGGAAGGGGCGTCGGACGAGGCCCTGGCCGGACGGCCGTGTCCGTGGCAACCGCCCTCGGCCTTGGATCTGTTCTTTCGCGAACAGGGCCGGATCGGGGCTCATGGGATCCCGAAACCCTTCATCCTGGGCACGGCAGATGATGCTGGTGATCTGATCGTCACCCTGACCCTCTTTGGGTTTGCCGCCGATTGGTGCCCCATCCTGTCCCATGCCCTGGCCGCGACCCTGCGCCATCGGATCGATTGGGCTGCACCCGGCGCACGCATGCCGCCCGCCACTATCGGCCCCCTGACCCTGGCGGTGCATCAGGGGTTAGACCAGGATTGGGCCTTGGACCCGCGAATGCCGCCCGCCGACTACCATCTCGACTTCATCACGCCGATGAATGGCGAAGGCGACGATCCGATCCAACGCCCGGCCACCATCATCGCCCGCCTAGCCCGCCGGGTCGAGGGGCTGGCCCGGTGGCAGGACACGGCAATCGCGGATGATTGGGCGCATCTTGCACGCCTCTGGTCTAATCTGGACTATGATACGCGCGGCCTTGCGCGAAAGCGCATGAACCGCCATTCCGGCCGCGGCCAACAGGGCTTCACCGTCACCGCACTGTCGGGTCGCCTGACGCTGCGCGCAGTCCCGGCCGCCCTCCTCCCGGTATTGGTCATCGGGGCCGAGACTGCCATCGGCAAAGGGGCGACAGAAGGTTTCGGACGCTATCGGCTTAGCCGCGCTGCATCATAAAATACCGCCAACAACCTTCTAAAATTCTATTGTGAGCAGGCACGGGCCGAGATTATGGCAGATCCGCTTGCCGTCGGCGGCCTTACGGGACTATGAGATTGGAACCAGTCTGGATTCGATCGATCACACGATCATGGGTGGGATGTATAAGCTCAAAAGATCGATTGCATCATCATCTCTCAGCCCTTGAAACCATGATGAAAACAAGCGGGACAACGACAATGCAGACCTATGACCTGGTGGCCCATCTTCACCGGCAAAAGACATTCTCTCTAAAGACCTTCGGCCCCGGTCCCCGAACTGCGGGCGTCTTGGACCATATCGAAAAAGAAATAGCCGAGATCCGCGCCGAACCGGCCGATCTTGAAGAATGGATCGATATCGTTCTGCTCGCCCTCGACGGTGCATGGCGTGCCGGTCACGGGCCCGAGGCCATCGCCACCGCCTTGGCGGCCAAACAAGCCAAAAACGAAGCACGCCGATGGCCGGACTGGCGCGTGTCCGACCCTGACAAAGCAATCCAGCATATCAAGACCATAGGCACCAACCCTTAAGTCGGCATCCAGTCGCTTTGCTTACGCATCACAGATTTTTATTAAAAGTCCGTCCTGTGCACAAAGCCCATGCTCTGATCAACCAGAAAATCGAACGAGAAAACGGTGTTTGACAGAGGACTGGCGGAGGGGGTGGGATTCGAACCCACGGAGGCTCGCACCTCGCCGGTTTTCAAGACCGGTGCCATAAACCACTCGGCCACCCCTCCGCTTGAAGGGCGACACTTATAACAGATCGCCCTTCACTGACAAGTATAAAAAACGCCTTGTTCATCACCCCGATCCGTGATGGCGCTTATGGAGCCGTCGGCGGCAGAGAACAGCCACTGCCGGCCTCCGGTTTGAAGGCTTTGGCCGCCGGGATCGCGGTTACGGCCTTGTAATAGTCCCACGGATATTTGACATCATCGGGTGATTTTACCTGATAAAGTGAGAGATCGTATAATACACGCCCGTCATTGCGTATTTTAGCCGGATGGCCGAAATAATCCACGGGCATCTGTCTCATTTTTGCATTAACCGCCTCGGCATCGATCGATTTCACGGCCTCAACGGCTTTAAAATAGTGCCGCAAAGAGGCATAGACACTCGCCTGAACTTTGGTTGGCATTGTCTTGGTTTTATCAAAAAACCGTTTCGAGAATGTCCGTGCGGCATCATTTTGGTCCCAATAGAAGCCTTCGGTCACCCAAAGATTTTTGGCGAGCGCCGGGGTTGCCGCATGCACGTCGCTGATGAAAACAAGCAGCCCAACCAGGGTTTGCCCATTGTCGGCCAACCCAAATTCCGCCGCTTGGCGAATAGCCTGGACGGTGTCGGTGCCGGCACTGGCCAAAGCCACGGCCTTAGCGTTGGATGATTGCGCCCGAATGAGGACATTACTGAAATCCGGCAGGTCCAAGGGGTGTTTGATGTCACCCACGACCTTGCCGCCATTGCTCAAAACGACTTTGGTGGTCTCATCTTCCATAGAACGACCAAACGCATAATCGGCGGTGATGAAATACCAATCATTCGCCCCGGCTTTGATGACGGCCGTTGCCGTACTATTTGACACGGCGTACGTATCGTCAGCCCAATGAATGGTGTATGGCGAGCATGACTTTCCAGTAATGGCGGTCGAGGCCGATGAGTTGATAATCAAGGTTTTTTTGCGTTCTCGGGCGATTTCTTGAACCGCAAGTGCAATGCCTGAATTCGGAATATCGAGGATGATATCCACCCCCTCTTGGTCGAACCAACGCGTGGCGATCGACTTGCCAAGATCGAGTTTGTTTTGGTGATCAGCATTCACCAGGTCGAGCTTTCGCCCGGCAACAGTCCCACCCACATCGGCAATCGCCATCTCTGCGGCCAACACGGCCCCCTTGCCGCCGAAAGCGGCAAAAGGCCCCGACTGGTCATTCAGAACCCCGATTTTCAAGACATTATCGGCGGCGACCGCTGAAGGGTGCGCACTCAAGCATAGTCCAACCAAGATTGCAAATCTGGTGATCTTTTGCCACTGGTGAGCCATAATCTCTCCCATGTTTTATTTATCCTGGCAGGAAATCCAGTTTAATCGGATACGATTGTATCCGCATTTAAAAAATAAGCATGTTTTTTTTAATCAAAAAGAATTAATAAAGATAAAATTCTATTATAGAGGGTATATTTTATTATTTATTCTATCATTAATGCATTTTATCAATACAAACTTAACAATAATTAATGTTTCTTTATAGTTTTACGGAGCCTACGGCACAGACCATAAGCCCCGTAAAAGCCTGGACCACGGCACAGAATAACCGTGCCCCATAAAATCGAGCCTAGTTATTTTTTATTGCGCGGGGGGCAGGGTGCACCCATTATCTTTTTCGGATTTAAAAGCCTGTACGGCGGGAATTGTCGACACTTGACGATAATAATCCCAAGGATATTTGACATCTTTTGGGGATTTCACTTGATAAAGCGTCAAATCATAAAGAACACGACCATCGTTCCTGATTTTTGCCGGATGACCAAAATAGTCAACAGGTAACTGACGCATCTTTGCATTGACCGTTGCCGCATCAATTGACTTGGTTTCTTCGATTGCCTTAAAATAATGCCTCAAAGCCGCATAGACAGAGGCTTGTGATTTTGTCGGCATTTTCTTTGTTTTTTCAAAATACCTCTTGGCAAAATCTCGTGCAGCATCGTTTTGATCCCAATAGAAACCTTCGGAAACCCACAAGTTTTGAGCCAATTCCGGCGTTGCTTCGTGAATGTCGGTGATATAGACGAGGAGCCCAACCAAAGTTTGCCCATTCGTATCCAAACCGAATTCGAGTCCCTGGCGGATTGCGCGCACCGTGTCATCACCGGCACTGGCCAAAGCCACGGCCTGCGCATTGGAAGACTGTGCCCGCAACAGAACCGTGCTGAAATCGATCAACCCCAACGGATGGAGAATATCCCCCAACACTTTGCCGCCGTTCGCCTCGACGACGGCCGTGGTTTCGTTTTCCATGGAACGACCGAAGGCATAATCGGCCGTGATGAAAAACCAATTCTTCACCCCGGTTTTCAAAACGGCGGATGCGGTACTGTTGGCCAGTGCGTATGTATCGTCTGCCCAATGGGTCGTATAGGCGGAACATGCCTTGCCGGTAATATCGGAACTGGCAGCCGTCGTGATCATGAGGGTTTTTTTACGCTCCCGCGCGATTTCCTGGGCAGCAAGAGCAACGGCGGTACTCGGCAAATCGACGATGGCATCGACCTTTTCCTCATCGAACCACCGGGTCATGATGGTTTTGCCGATCGTCAGATTATTCTTATGGTCCCCACTCACCAACTCGATTTTGCGACCGGCGACCATGCCTTTGACATCGGCAACGGCCATTTCGGCCGCAACGACGGAACCGAGCCCGCCCAATTCGGCAAAGGGGCCGCTTTGATCATTCAAAACGCCGATCTTCAGCGTTCCATCGGCCGCACTGGCACCGGCAAACCCAGTCATCGCCAAACCGGCCAAAGCACCTAGGGCGGTCACAAGCCTATTTTGAAGTCTCATATTTAATCTCATCGTATGTTTTGATGATCAAGCACTCCGTATATTGCTTTATACAGCACTATATTCGAGTATGAAATTCAAATTTTGTTTTTTTTGAATAATTTTTTATAAATTTTTCAATCTTTCACTTTTCAAGGCATTTATTTATTTTTAACGAATTTTAAGTTGATAAAAATTATTTATAACAAGCTTTAAATTAAAAGAAACCTAGAATTTTTAATTTTTTACGTTGTTTATATTAAGAATAAAATTTACATAACTTTTTAATTGTTTATTTAAAAGAAATTACTCTCACACTTGAGTTAATTATGTTATAAAATATTTTATACCGTCTTTCCGATTAATCAAGAATACTACTGTTAGTCAATAAAAATAATGATAAAATCTACTATTTTAACTTATCAGCAAAGACATCACTTTCATAATTATTCCTCTTTCGTTTTTCTCGGTTTTTCCGATCGCCTCTCCTCCAAGGTTCTCGGTCGATCGGCTGTTCATAGGACAATATTGCGCTTTGCACGGTCATCGTTGCGGATTGAGACTCAACACCCGAACCGGAACACCGGATCGTGCGATCAGACCGCAAAACCAGCAAAAATCCGATCGATAACAAGGTCGTTCATAAAAATTGAGAATAAAATTCTGATAAAAATATAACTTAAGCAGAAATTGCCGAAATTCATACCGGCATAAGTGGCATGTTTCGATCGAAACCATCTTGCTAAAATATTTACCATTGGTTATAAGTCAGTCCTCCGGGGGGAGGCACCGATCGATATTCATTGCAGGCATACACGACCGTGTATCGTCGCTGGAAAGGGGTGCCATGCTTCAAATCCGCAATCTCAGTCATCGCTACGCCTCCGGGGTACAAGCCCTGGATAATTTGTCACTCGACGTGCCGACCGGCATGTTCGGTCTCCTCGGCCCTAACGGTGCCGGCAAATCGACCTTCATGCGCATCCTCGCCACGTTGCAGCAACCGACCGCCGGATCGATCCGGTTTGGCGAGATCGACCTCTTAGCGCAACCCGAACGGCTGCGGCAAGTGCTGGGCTATTTACCCCAAGAATTCGGGGTCTATCCGAGGGTCAGCGCCGAAGCCCTGCTCGATCATCTGGCCATCCTGAAAGGGATCAGCAACAAAGGCGAGCGACGGGATCTCGTGGCGGGCCTGTTGGAACAAACCAATCTTTACAAGGCCCGTAAAAATTCCGTGGCGAGTTTTTCCGGCGGCATGCGCCAACGGTTCGGGATTGCCCAGGCACTGATCGGTCAACCGCGCCTTATCATCGTCGATGAGCCGACTGCGGGTCTCGACCCGGAAGAACGCAATCGGTTTCATAATTTACTGTGTGAAATCGGCGAACAGGTGGTCGTGATTCTGTCGACCCATATTGTCGAAGACGTGGCCGATCTCTGCCCCCGTATGGCGATCATCGTTGCCGGACATATCGTGGCGCAAGGAGAACCGCACCGTTTGGTTGAGGCGGTACAAGGGCGCATCTGGCAGAAAACCGCCGATAAGTCTGAACTCGACGCCATCAGGGCCGCACACGGCGTGATGTCGACCCGCCTTTATGCCGGACGTTCGATCGTTCATGTCTTGGCCGACAGCGATCCTGGCGATGGGTTTATGCCGCGCCTTGCCACATTGGAAGACGTGTATTTTGCGACCCTCTTCACCGAGCGGCATCGCCAGCAGGGTCAAAAGGCGGCGTAATTCGCCCGCCCGCGCTGATCAAAATACCCTTTTCCGGTCGACAGGATTTATCATGCTGCGCGCCATCGCCTTATTCGAAATCCGGTATCAAACACGACAACCGCTGTTTTTTCTAACCTTTGGCCTTTTCTTTCTGCTCTGCTTCGGGGCCACGACATGGGATAAGATCCAGATCGGGGGCAACAATGGGGCAACCCATGTGAATGCGCCCTTTATCATCGCGCAAACCCTTGGGATTATGAGCATCTTCGGCTTGTTCATCATCGTCGCGATGATGGGCAATGTCGTTTTGCGGGATCAAGACACGAAAATGTCCGGGATCCTGTTTTCGACCCTGATCACAAAACGCGCTTATGTGTTCGGCCGCTTCATTGGGGCGTTGATCGCGGCGCTCTTGGCCTTTACCGGCGCAGGGTTGGGGATCTATATCGGCAGTTTGATGCCGTGGATCGATCCCGATAAGATCGGGCCGAACGCTTTCGCCTTCTATCTCGTGCCGTTCTTCACCCTGGCCCTGCCTTCCCTTTTTTTTCTCGGTGCCTTGTTTTTCGCCATTGCCACGCTGACCCGCAGCCTGATGACCACCTATGCCGCCGTCATCGGGTTTTTGGTCCTCTATTTCGTGGCCTTGAGCGTCTTGGACAAGCCCTCCTTGATGGGGATTGCGGCCTTGGCGGACCCGTTCGGTCTTGCTGCCTATGCCGAGGCGACGCGCTATTGGACCGGGTTCGACCGCAACAGCCTGACCATCCCGCTTGAGGGGCATTTTCTGCAAAATCGCCTGCTCTGGGGTGGGTTCGGGCTTGCCATGCTGGCCCTTGCCTATGGG
>DAISJD010000090.1:0-12963 GCA_036821645.1 Aliidongia sp. | reverse complement strand
GGACGGGGGCGGCCTGACCGGGACGGACATAGCGCGCGAGCCGCTTGACCCGATTGCAGACGGTGAGCCAGGCGAACCGACTGGCAATGGCATTGAGACGGCCATTGGCGGGCAATCCTACGGCTTTCAGGATCATGCCGATCGCCCGTTGCACATGGTGCTGGCGATAGACGGCATAGGCCCGGCCGGCATAGGCCCGTTTCCAGCTATGCCGGTCATAAACCGCATCGGCGGGGGCGTTTGCCGCGAAATAAGCATAGGTTAATTCGTCATCTTCGCTTTCGGCGATGCGCCGAACGGCGATGGAAAGGCGGCGCCAAAAGCCCAACCCTTCTTCTTCTTGGTAGGTTTTGAGCCGCTGATAGAAAAGCTTGTAGTGGCGCAGTTCGTCGGCGGCAATCCGGCGACAGATATCTTTCAAGACCGGCTCGTCGATCCTATCGGCCAGGGCCGTGTAATAAGAACTGGTGCCGGTCTCGACGATGCAGCGGGCGATCAGTTCACCAGCCTTGGACCCGCGAATGGATTCTTTGACATCCGTATTGATCTTATAGCCATCGACGAAGCGTTTGAACGTGGCGTCGAGACTGAAGGTCGGATCGGCCAAGGTCGCCCAACGCCCGAGGGCGGCACCGTGTTGGACTTCTTCTTCGCCCCATTGTTTGGCCTGGGCTTGAAACAGCCCATCACCGTTGAAGACGTTGCAAAGATAGCGGACATATTCATGACCGTTGAATTCAACCAATGCCGCAGCCTTGATGATCATGAGGATGTCAGGATCGACTTTTGCCGGGTCAAAGGCATTCCAATCTATGTCGTCAAGGGTCCAGTGCGACATCAATTCACCTAGAGCAAAGACCATGAACCGCCGGGATGGGGCGACCGTCATTGACGGTTCGGTATGGATGCATATCGAGTCTTCATGATTTATTCAACGGGACACGCGCGTGTCCAGACGAAAAACGGCCCAATCTGGGCAATGACGACCCCCTTTATGCCATGCCGCACGGCTAAGGTTAAGGGGGTCGATAAAAAAAGCTGATCAGAACGGGGCGTCCAGATCAGCTTTGGTTGGTCAGGTATCAGAAACCTATTCAATCCAGGATCGATGGGCCAAGATCAATGGCCCAGGATCAATGGGAGGTTCCGGCCAAAACCTGAAGTTTCGCCTGTGCAATCGCGATTTGCTTTTCAACGGCGGCAAGCTTGGTCCGGTCGGTTTCTGTCCCTGACAGGGCCGCCGTATAAAGGGCGGGCAGATCGGCCGTCGCCCGGGCGAGATCGGCCTCGGCCCCGGCGCGGTCTAGATCTTCGACCCGGATCGCCGTATCGGCCAAAACCGTGCAGCGGGTCGGGGTGACTTCGGCGAAGCCGCCCGCAACGAAGATCCGGGTCGCGATCTTTTGCCCGTCATAAATATCGATCGTACCGGGGCGCACGGTTGTGATCATGGGGGCGTGTCCCGGCAGGACACCGAAATTGCCTTCGCTGCCGGGAACAACAACCATGGGCACGCTCTCGGAGAAGAGAACCTTCTCCGGGGAGACGAGTTCAAAATCCACTGTATCGGCCATCTCTCGGACTCCCTACCGCACCGATCAGGCGGCTTCCGCTGCCATTTTACGGGCTTTTTCTTGGGCTTCTTCGATCGTGCCGACCATGTAGAACGCAGATTCCGGCAGGTCGTCGTAATCGCCGGCGACGATGCCCTTGAAGCCACGGATCGTGTCTTCGAGCTTCACGAACACGCCGGGCGTGCCGGTGAACACTTCGGCCACATGGAACGGTTGCGACAGGAAACGTTGGATCTTACGGGCCCGGTTGACGACCAACTTATCGTCTTCAGACAGTTCATCCATACCCAAAATGGCGATGATATCCTGCAACGACTTATATTGTTGCAGAACGCGCTGAACATCGCGCGCCACCTTATAGTGTTCGTCGCCGATCACCCGGGGATCGAGCATGCGCGACGTGGAATCGAGCGGATCGACGGCGGGGAAGATCGCTTGTTCGGCGATCGAGCGGGACAACACGGTGGTCGCGTCCAAGTGGGAGAAGGACGTGGCCGGGGCCGGGTCGGTCAAGTCGTCGGCAGGCACGTAAATGGCCTGAACCGAGGTGATCGAGCCCTTCTTCGTGGTGGTGATCCGCTCTTGCAGGGCGCCCATATCAGTGCTCAGGGTCGGTTGATAGCCCACGGCCGACGGGATGCGACCCAAGAGGGCGGACACTTCGGAACCGGCCTGGGTGAAGCGGAAGATATTATCGACGAAGAACAGCACGTCCTGGCCTTCTTCATCGCGGAAATATTCGGCGATGGTAAGACCGGTCAGGGCGACACGGGCACGGGCACCCGGCGGCTCGTTCATCTGACCATAGACGAGGGCGACCTTGGAACCGGGGCCGTCGGTCTTGATGATCCCGGCATCTTTCATTTCATGGTAGAGATCGTTCCCTTCGCGGGTCCGCTCGCCCACGCCGGCGAAGACGGAATAACCGCCATGGGCCTTGGCGACGTTGTTGATCAATTCCTGAATCGTCACGGTCTTGCCGACGCCCGCACCGCCGAACAGCCCGATCTTACCGCCACGGGCATAGGGGGCCAGAAGATCGATGACCTTAATACCGGTGACCAGAATTTCCGCTTCGGTCGATTGATCGACGAAGGGCGGGGCTTGGCGATGGATCACCGCATGATGCTTGGATTCGACCGGGCCCAATTCGTCGATCGGCTCGCCGATCACGTTCAGAATGCGGCCCAAGGTTTCAGGACCGACCGGGACGGTAATGGCGGCACCCGTATCTTCGACGGGCGTGCCGCGCACGAGCCCGTCGGTCGTGTCCATGGCGATGGTGCGCACTTCGTTTTGGCCCAAATGCTGCGCCACTTCGAGGACGAGCGTGCGGCCATTGAATACGCATTTCAGGGCGTTCAGAATATCAGGCTTCTGAGCCGGAAATTGGACGTCAACAACGGCGCCGATGACCTGCGTGACGGTCCCAATATTATTCTTGGTCATGTGACGGTGTTTCCCTTCGACGAGACGAGTCTGCTCTTATTCAACAACAGGGTACCGGTCCTTCCCCGAGGACCCGATGAGCCGGTTTACGCGTCAGAGCGCCTCGGCACCCGAGATGATTTCGATGAGTTCCTTGGTGATGTAGGCCTGACGGGTCCGGTTATAGACCAGGGTCAAGCGATTGATCATTTGACCCGCATTGCGCGTCGCATTATCCATCGCGGTCATCCGGGCCCCCTGTTCGCTTGCCATATTCTCAAGCAGAGCCGTAAAAACCTGAATCTCCAGGTTGTTCGGCAACAGGGCCGTCAAAATTTCTTCTTCGTCCGGTTCAAACTCATAGAGAGCGGGCGTGCCCGCTTCGGTGACCTCGACCGTCTGGGTCGGAGCTGCGAACGGGATCAATTGACGTACGGTGACGATCTGCGTGAGGGCGGATTTGAACTTGTTGAAGATAATCCGCGCCACATCGAATTCACCGGCTTGGAACCGGGCGATCACGTCTTCGGCGATCGGCTTTACTTCCGCGAAACCGACGCCGCGCTTACCGATCTCGATATGGCTTTCGAGAATGAGCTTGGCATAGTCGCGCCGCAGATTGTCCCGTCCCTTGCGCCCGATCGTGATGAGTTTGACCTCTTTGCCAGCGGCCTGCAAATCGCGGATTTGCCGACGGGCCTCACGCAAGATCGTTGCGTTGAACCCACCGGCAAGACCGCGATCGGACGTGGCAACGATCAGCAAATATGTGGAATCGTTGCCGGAGCCGGCCAAAAGACGCGGTGCCGAGGGCTGACCCGCCATGGTGGCGGCGAGCGAGCCCAACATCCGTTCCAACCGCTCGGCATAGGGGCGGGCGGCTTCGGCGGCATCCTGCGCCTTTTTGAGACGAGAAGCCGCAACGACCTTCATCGCGGATGTGATCTTCTGCGTTGACTTAACGCTTTTGACCCGGTTCCGCAGATCCTTTAAGCTCGGCATCGGCTAAGATCCTCTCCTGCTGATCCGTCGCTTACGCGAAGCTCTTGACGAAGGTTTCGACAAAGCTTTTCAGCTTTTCTTCGGTGTCGGCGGTGATTTCGCGCTTGGTGCGGATACTGTCCAAGATTTCCGGCTTGTTGGCCTTGAGGTTGGACAAGAGGGCCGCTTCAAAACGGTTGACGTCGCCGACCGGCACGCGGTCGAGATAGCCGCGAACGCCCGTGAAAATCGACACGACCTGTTCTTCCACCGGCAACGGAGAGAATTGCGGTTGCTTCAACAGTTCGGTCAAACGCGCACCACGGGCCAGCAAGCGCTGAGTCGAGGCGTCGAGATCGGAGGCGAACTGCGAGAAGGACGCCATTTCGCGGTATTGGGCCAGTTCGAGCTTGATACGACCGGCAACCTGCTTCATCGCCTTGATCTGGGCGGCCGAGCCAACGCGCGAGACGGACAGACCGACATTGATGGCAGGGCGAATGCCGCGATAGAAGAGTTCGGTTTCAAGGAAGATCTGACCATCGGTGATCGAAATCACGTTGGTCGGAATATAGGCGGACACGTCGCCGGCCTGGGTTTCGATCACGGGCAATGCCGTCAACGAACCGGCCCCGTTTTCATCATTCATCTTGGCCGCCCGTTCCAGCAGACGCGAGTGAATGTAGAACACGTCGCCCGGATAGGCTTCGCGGCCCGGCGGACGGCGCAGCAACAGGGACATTTGACGATAGGCCACGGCTTGCTTGGACAGATCGTCATAAATGATCAGGCCGTGCATGCCGTTATCGCGGAAAAATTCTCCCATGGCGCAGCCGGTATAGGGTGCCAGGAATTGCAGCGGGGCCGGTTCGGATGCCGTGGCGGCCACGACGATGGAATATTCGAGCGCGCCGTAATCTTCGAGCGTCTTCACCAATTGGGCGACGGTGGACCGCTTCTGCCCGATCGCGACATAGACGCAATAAAGCTTCTTTGATTCGTCCGTGCCGCTATTGATGGTTTTTTGATTGAGGATCGTATCGATCGCAACGGCCGTCTTGCCGGTCTGACGATCGCCGATGATCAATTCGCGCTGACCGCGCCCGATCGGCACCAGGCTGTCGATGGCCTTGAGGCCGGTTTGCATCGGTTCATGCACGGATTTACGCGGAATGATGCCGGGGGCCTTCACTTCCATCCGGGTCATGGTGACGTCGGTCAACGGACCCTTACCGTCGATCGGATTGCCCAAACCATCGACAACGCGCCCAAGCAGGCCGCGCCCGACGGGGACTTCGACGATGGCGCCCGTGCGCTTGACGATGTCGCCTTCCTTGATGCCGCGGTCGTCGCCGAACAACACGACGCCGACATTGTCGGCTTCGAGGTTCAAGGCCATGCCCTTCACACCATTGGGGAATTCGACCATTTCGCCGGCCTGGACATTGTCGAGGCCATAAACGCGGGCGATCCCGTCGCCGATGGACAGCACTTGGCCGACTTCTGCAACGTCAGCCTCATTGCCGAAATTGGCGATCTGTTCTTTCAAAATCGCGGAAATTTCCGCAGCCCGGATTTCCATAGCTTAAATCCCTCTCATGGCATGCTGCAGCCGTTGGAGCTTGGTGCGCAGTGAGCCATCGACCACCCGTGACCCGACCTTAACCACCAGCCCGCCGATGATCGCGGGATCGACCCGGATATCGACGGCGACTTCGGACCCGATGGCCCGTTTTAAATGATCCTTGATGGCGTCGATTTGAGCCGCCGTCATGTCCTGTGCCACCGTGACATCAGCCCGCACCTCTCCGCGCCGTTCTGCGAGTAGGGCGAGATAGGCCGCGATGATCGACGGCAATGCGAAAAGACGCCGTTTCTGGGCGACGAGCCCGATGAAATTGCGCGTAATTTGGCCGAATTCCGCCTTTTCGACCAACCGGCTTATGGCCGCACCCTGTGCCGTCCGGTCAATGACCGGCGAGCGGATGAGCCGCACGAGATCCGTGCTGCTTTCCACCATCGCACTGAATGCGATCAGGTCTTTTGCGACCTGATCCAGGGCCTTGTGCTGATCGGCCAGATCAAAAAGCGCTGTAGCGTAGCGGCCAGCCAGTCCGGATACGCCTGTCGCTGCGGATGCCACGTGAGCCTTACCTTCGCTTAACCGGGAGGTCGGGGTTTAAGCCCCCGGATCATAACAATGCTTTACCAGGCACCAAGCCTGAGCACCAAACCCTGCGCCCGTTCGCAAGCAATGGCCTGACGGTCAAACTCCGCCCGTAAAGCCGTGCGGCAATACCACAAGCACGGTGCTGCCGCAACAGTGCGTGGAAAACGCCGATGCATGGCCGGGTCGCTTATGCTGCACCAGGTGCAGTTTGTCGCTTGCCGTTCGTGCCGTGGTGAGACTATATCTGACATTTATGCCGGAACCTCAAGAGGGGTTCTGGTCTTGTATCTTGTTTTTCTTGCCGCCCATGGCGTGTGGTTAGCGGGGATATTCGGCCTTCCGGACGCATCTGGCGTCGGGTCTGCCTCTGCTTCTGCGTGACTGGGCGGTTCGTCATCGCTCTTTCGTGGGGGAGCATGCCGCCCATGCGTCTTGCTCTATATCAGCCGGACATTGCACCCAATGCCGGTACGCTGATGCGGCTTGCCGCGTGTTTCGGACTTGGCGTCGATTTCATCGAACCGGCCGGATTCCTGCTGGCCGATCCCCGTTTCCGGCGGGCGGCGATGGATTATCTGGATCGTCTCGATCTCACCCGCCATGAATCCTTTGCGGCATTCGAGGCGGCACGCCGTGCCGATCCTGCGGCCCCGCGTCTTGTTTTGTTGACGACGCGGGGGGCTGTGGCCCATGTGGATGCGGCGTTTCGTCCCACGGACATCATCATGGTGGGCCGGGAAAGTGCGGGTGTGCCAGAAAGCGTGCAGGCGGCGGCCGATCTCTCTGTGCGGATTCCCATGAGACCCGGCTGCCGCTCGCTCAATGTTGCGGTTGCAGCCACCCTCGTTTTAGGCGAAGCAATGCGTCAGTTACAGTTATGGCCCTTGGAGAATGACGATGACCGATAAGACCGCAGACATGGCCGAGCGCAAGGCGCTGGCGAAGGCCTGGTTCGCCGAATTGCGCGATCGGATCTGTGCTGCGTTCGAGGCGATTGAGGACGAATACGTAGCCAAGACCGGCGACGGCGTCGCCGGTCGGTTCGAACGCAAGACATGGGACCGGCCCGATCCGACCGGCGATGGCGGTGGCGGGACGATTTCGATCATGCGTGGCCGGGTTTTCGAGAAGGTCGGGGTCAATATCTCGACGGTTCACGGAGCGTTCAGCCCGGAATTCGCAGCCCAAGTGCCCGGCGCCGCCGAGGACCCGCGTTTTTGGGCGTCCGGCATTTCTCTTGTGGCTCATATGCGTTCGCCGAAGGTGCCAGCCACCCACATGAATACCCGCCATATCGTGACGACCAAGGCCTGGTTCGGCGGCGGCGGCGATCTCACCCCGATGGTGCCCCATGCGCCGGATACGGACTTGTTTCATGCGGGCTTCAAGGCGGCGTGCGACAAATACGATCCCGACTATTACCCGCGTTTCAAGGAATGGTGCGACCGCTATTTCTTCCTGCCCCATCGCAATGAAACGCGCGGCGTCGGCGGCATTTTCTACGACGGCCACGATACCGGCTCGTGGGAGACCGATTTTGCCTTTACCAAAGATGTGGGCCTCGCCTTCTTGGATGTTTATCCCCAAATCGTGCGCAACCACATGTTCGATCCCTATACCGATGCCGACCGTCAACACCAGTTGGTCCGGCGCGGGCGGTATGTCGAATTCAATTTGCTCCATGACCGGGGCACGATTTTCGGCCTGAAGACCGGGGGCAATATCGAGGCGATTTTGATGAGCCTGCCGCCGGAGGTTCAGTGGCCCTGAGCCCCTGCGTTCTGAATCTCCATCCCTTGCATACCAGTCTCTCGGTCGGTGGGCAGGATCCGGGCGAGATGGGTGCGGCACGCCGCCCGATCCGCCTGGAAATCGCCCGCGATCCACCAGGTTTCCACCTGTTTTAAGGCCCGGCCCATAATTGGGCCGGGTTTGTAGCCGCATTCTACCGCGTCCTTGCCGCCGATGGGCAGGGTTGGCGCCACCCAATTTCGGGCAAGTTCCATCGCCTGGGCGCATGTCGGCGTCGTCCCCGTCGCCTCGCGGGCGGCGCGCAGCAAAAACCGGTCGCAAAAACCTTGCACCCCATAGCGATAAAGGGCGCGCCGCCAGGTGACGGGATCGTTGCCAAGCGGATAATCCGGTCGTGTGGTCATGGCGAGCAGGCGATCGCGGTCCTTATTGGCGAGTCGCCACCGTATGGCAATCGCCTCGGCCGGATCGTCGGCGGGCAAAAGTGCCGCCAGCCGGCGCAAGGGATCGGGGGGTTCCGTTTCCATGGCGATGAGGCGGTCCAAGACTGCGAGGCCAACGCAATCGGGCAAGATTTCGGCGCAGATCCGATCGTCGCACATCAGGCCCAAAATCGGCGCGGGATCGGGGCTCGACAGCAGTTTCAACATTTCCACGCGAATCCGTTCCCCGGCCAAACGATGAAGCCTCGGCGCCATGGCGGTGCAGGCGGCACGCGCGTCGCGATCGAGGGGAACGCGGGCATAGGTTGCGGCAAACCGATAGAACCGCAAAAGCCGCAAGACATCTTCTTCGAGTCGTGCCTCGGCTGTGCCGACGAATCGGATGCGACCCTGGCGACAATCCGTCAAACCGCCGGTCGGGTCATAGAGCCGCCCCGCCGGATCGAGATAGAGGGCGTTCATCGTAAAATCCCGCCGTGCCGCATCTTCCGCCCAAGAATCGGTGAAGGCGACAACGGCATGGCGACCGTCGGTTTCGCAATCCCGGCGCAGACTGGTGACTTCGATGGGGAGGTGATCGATGACGGCTGTGACCGTACCATGGCTGAGGCCCGTCGGCACGACCGTAATGCCTGCCGCCGAGAGGCGGGCGATCACCTTGTCCGGGGGGAGCGGGACGGCAAGATCGAGATCGTTGACCTGCCGTGCGAGCAGCGTATCGCGCACGGCACCGCCCACGAAGCGCCCTTCGGGCAGGCAGGCGACGAGGCGCCTTACCGCGGGGTGGAAGAGCCAATCCGGCGGCGCAAGGGTGCATGTCGGTCGATCTTGGAGATCGTCGGGGGTTGCGGGGCGATCGGTCATGAAAAAGGCGTCTCGTCGTCATCGGCGAGCATCTGGGCGAGATTGACGAGCATGCCAGCCGTCGCCCCCCAAATATAACGGTCTTGATAGGGCAAGACGTAAAAATGCCGCCGACCGAATTCGGTTTCCCGGCTGTGCCGTTCATGGTTGGTCGGGTCGAGAATGAAGGCGAGCGGCACCTCGAATGTATCGGCCACCTCGAACGGGTCCGGGGTGAGCGTGAACGGCGGCGTTACTAAGCCTACCACGGGCGTGATGGTATAGCCGGTGACGGTGATGTACGGGGATAGCCGACCGACGATGCGCACGCGATCCGGTTCCAATCCCACCTCCTCGTGGGTTTCGCGCAGGGCGGCGGCATCGGCATCGGCATCGCTGGGCTCGATCCGGCCGCCGGGAAAGCTGATCTGGCCTGCATGGTCGCTGAGATGGGCCGTGCGTTTGGTCAATAAAATCGTGGGACCGTCGCAATGGATGACGATCGGAACGAGGACGGCGGCCGGTTTCAAGAGCCGTCCGGGTTTCGCCCGAACGCCCGGATTGAGATCGTAATCGCTGCGCGGGTCCGTCGGTGCGGTCACCCGATCGGCTCTGCGGGCAAGGCGCGCCCTGATCTCGGTTTCGCAAAGGGTCATGCGGTCAAGGAACCTAAGGGGAAAAAAATACCCCGGCTGAAAACGCCGAGGACGCTGCCGCCATCTTCTGCGGGGCATTCAACCGCAAGGGCGACCAGATCGTAGAAGATCGCACGCGCAATCCGGGCGTGCAGCCCTGGACGCACGAGAATTCTCGGGTTAGGCTCGGCCGTGGTCGGGTCGGTTGCGACGGTGATCGGATGATCGGCATCCGCCACCACAGTTTCGTCAAGATTTGTGCGGAACGTCACGATCTGGTCCGGCCCCGCCCCGGTTGTCGTCATGGCCACGGCGACGAAGGGCGTATCGTCGACGCGGATGCGGCCTCGTTCGACCGGGGTGACGAGCCAATAGGATCCATCCGGTTCCCGGTGGAGTACGCGGGCGAATAATTGTACCATCGCCGTGCGATGGATGGGGGAATCGTGGTAAAGCCAAGTTCCATCGCGCATAATGCGGATGTTGAGGTCGCCGCACGAGTCCGGGTGCAACGGCAGGGAAGGCGAGGGATGATGAAGCTCAGACATGACGCGGCCCTGCGGATGGGCGATCCCGGTGCGGCCGGTTCGCCGACCGATTTCTGTGGCCCGCCGATCCGACGGCCTGCGGATTCGTCCTCTGGCGCATCACCGTGCAATCCCCTCTGACATCCGTGTCGAGCCTATCATACCATCCTGCCGGATTGGCGAAATATCTCTTTTGTGAACGGAGTATCCCCTGTGTCCCCGACCGATAGCATCGTTTTTGACCCGCAGGATACGGCCCGATTGGTCGCTGAGATCGAGACGTTGGGGGCCACGCTTGCGGGGGTGCGTTCCGCCATCGGCCAGGTGATCTTCGGTCAGCGCACGGTCGTCGATCTGGCCCTCATCACCGTTTTGGCGGGGGGCCATACCCTGTTGGTGGGGGTGCCCGGATTGGCGAAGTCGCGTCTCGTCGAAACATTGGGCACGGTCTTGAGCCTCGACGACAAACGGGTGCAATGTACGCCCGATTTGATGCCGGCCGACATTCTGGGCTCCGAAGTGCTGGAAGAAGGCGAGGGCGGCCGGCGGTCGTTCCGGTTCCTGCCGGGGCCGGTTTTTTGTCAATTGCTGATGGCCGATGAAATCAACCGGGCGAGCCCGCGCACCCAATCCGCCCTGTTGCAGGCGATGCAGGAGCAGCGTGTTTCGATCGCGGGTCACAGCCACACTCTGCCCCGCCCGTTTCATGTGATCGCCACGCAAAACCCGATCGAACAAGAAGGAACCTACCCCCTGCCCGAAGCGCAACTCGATCGGTTTTTGGTGCAGATCGATGTGGGCTATCCCGATCTCGAGGCGGAACGGCAGATGTTGCTCGCGACCACAGGGGTCGAGACGGTATCGCTGCGCCCTGCCATCACGGCCGAGGCTTTATTGGCGGCCCAGGCCCTCATCCGACGCATTCCCGTGGGTGAACAGGTGGTCGAGGCGATTTTAGGGTTGGTGCGCGGTGCCCGCCCGGAAACATCGGCCCTGGCCGATGTCGCCCGGCACGTCGCCTGGGGGCCCGGCCCCCGCGCCAGTCAGGCCCTGATGGTGGCGGCGCGGGCGCGGGCCGTGTTGGACGGGCGTCTGTCACCCTCGATCGACGATGTGATCGCGTTGGCAGGGCCGGTCTTGCGTCACCGGATGGCCTTGACCTATACGGCGCGGGCCGAAGGGGTGACCCTCGACGGGGTGTTGGATCAATTGATCCATCGGCTCGGATAAGGCGGATGCGTATCCCCAGCAGCGGTTCGATCGTGAACCGGGGTCCCCAAAAGCCGCCCCCGGCCGATCAGCGTGAAGCAGCCCTGGCCTTGTCGGCGCGCCTGCCCGCCTTGTTATTGTTGGCCGATCGGGTGGCAGCGACGGTGGCACCGGGGATCCATGGGCGCCGTCGGGCCGGGCGCGGGGACGCCTTCTGGCAATTTCGCCCCTATCAGGCGGGCGATGCCATCGCCCGGATCGACTGGCGGCAGACGGCGCGCGGCGATCGGACCTTTATTCGGGAAAACGAATGGGAATCGGCGCAAAGCCTGTGGCTATGGGCCGATCTTTCTGCGTCCATGGCTTGGCAGTCCAACAAGGCGTACCCGCAAAAAATGGATCGGGCGGCCTTGTTGCTGCTGGCGCTTGCCAATCTGCTGCTGCGCGGGGGGGAGCGGGTCGGTTTGTTGGGCGATGGGCGACCGGCCTCTTTCGGTCGGGCGGTCATGTCCTCTCTCGCCAGTGCCTTGCCGTCACTGCCCCAGGGCGAACAGGGATTGCCGGTGCCGGTAAAACTGCCCCGCCATGGGCGGATCGTTTTATTCGCGGATTTTCTGGCTCCACTCGATCAGGTGAAGGCGCGTCTCTTCGCGCTTGCCGCCCAAGGGGTGGATGGACATCTCGTCCAGATCCTCGATCCCGCCGAAGAGGATCTACCCTTCGATGGGCGGGTGCAGTTTGAAGGGTTGGAAAACGAGACGGGAACTCTGATCAATCGTGTCGAGGGGGTTCGCGAGGCCTATCGCGACCGGCTTGCCGCCCATCGTGCCGGGCTTGCCGCGATCGCCCGCGATTTCGGGTGGGGTTTTGCCACCCACCGGACCGATCACCCACCGCAGACCGCGTTGCTGGCGCTTTACGCGCACCTTTCCGGTCAGGGCCGGCGGTCCGATCCGGCGGCCCGTTCGGCGCAATCCCTGCCCGATGGCGGAGGACAGCATGCTTAGTCTTGGGTCTTTGGCCTTTCTATCGCCTTGGTTGCTCGCAGCACTGGCCAGTTTGCCGATTATTTGGTGGTTGCTGCGGGTAACGCCGCCGCGGGCTGTCGTCGTGCGGTTTCCCGCAATCCGGCTTTTGATGGATTTGGTGGCCCGGGAAGAGACCCCGGCCCATACGCCGCTTTGGCTTATTTTGTTTCGTTTGGTATTGGCCGCCTTGTTGATTCTGGGCCTTGCCCATCCTGTCCTGAATCCGAGCGGTGCCTTGCCGGGCGACGGTCCCTTGCTGTTGGTGGTGGATGATGGCTGGGCGGCGGCGAAAGAATGGGCCATGCGCCAGGATCGGATGCAGGATTTGATCGATCGGGCCGCACGGGGGGGGCGGTCGGTCATGATACTGCCC
>DAISJD010000089.1:0-13244 GCA_036821645.1 Aliidongia sp. | reverse complement strand
GCCCCCAGCGGGTGGGCTCAAACTCACCCTGCCCGGTCGCAAGGTCCCGGCAAAACCGAACCCGGACAAGCAAGGCGGCATGATCGGCCTCGGCGACAATACCGGTCCGATCGACATTACCGCCGACAATAGTCTCGAAATCGAACAGAGCAACCGGGTCTATATCGCAAGCGGCAACGCGGTCGCCACCCGCGGCAATCGCAAACTCGAAGCCGATACGCTCATGGCCTATTATCGCGAAATACCGGACGGCAACGACACGGAAATCTGGCGGCTCGTCGCCGAGGGGCATGTTCGGCTTTCGACCCCGACCCAGACCCTCGTCTGCGACCACGCCGTCTACGATCTCGACACGAAAACCTATATTTTTACCGGAACTGGCCTCAAACTCACCACGCCGCGCGACGTGGTGACGGCCCGCGACAGCATCGAATGGTATGAGGACAAACAATTAGGGGTCGCCCGCGGCGATGCCTTGGTCATCAGTTTGACCAACGATCGCCGTCTGCGCGCCGACACTTTGACCGCCCTCGTCTCCCAAGCCCCGAACGAACAATCCCGAATCAGCCGGATCGACGGCAACGGTCACGTCTTCATCTCCGGTCCCCGCCAGATCGGTACGGGGGATCGCGGGGTTTATAACGTCGATACGGGCATTGCCACCTTGGTCGGGCATGTGCGCCTCAATCCCGGCGAAAGCGCCATTTCCGCCGATTACGGCATCGTCGATCTCAATAAAGGGATCAGCCGGTTCCTGCCCAACCCACCCGCCGAGGGGGATTTCTACCGAAACCGGGTGAAGGGCTATCTCGTACCGAAACCGCGCGAGGAAGACGGGGCAAAAAAAACTGAAAAAACCAAGGTCGACCCTTCCCTTCCCGCCAAAAACCCGTCATGACCCTTCGACACCCATCCGGGTCATTGGTGATATCCGCGACATGAAAATTTTTTCCGCCTTTTCGGGCCCTACCACCCCCCCCATCGGCATCAATGACCGTGCGTCCGGCACCGAGACGGACCTGCGCGCAACCGGCCTCGTCGCCCGCAATCTCGGCAAACGCTTTCAAAAGCGTCCCGTCCTGCGCGACGTCTCGATCGATGTCCGTCGGGGCGAAGTCGTCGGTTTGCTAGGGCCGAACGGGGCCGGTAAGACGACCTGCTTCTATATCATTACGGGCCTGATCGCCGCCGATACGGGCAATATCCTCTTGGATGGGCTCGACATTACCGCCTTGCCCATGTATCGGCGTGCCCGGCTCGGCATCGGCTATCTGCCGCAGGAAGCGTCGATCTTTCGCGGCCTTACGGTCGAAGCCAATATCCGTGCCGTTCTCGAAGTGGTGGAGTCGGCCCCCGATGCCCGCGAGGCCAGTCTCGATGAATTGCTGGCCGAATTTTCCATCACCCATTTGCGGCACACCCCCTCGCTTGCCCTATCCGGCGGGGAACGACGGCGGCTCGAAATCGCGCGCGCCTTGGCGACGAAACCCAACTTCATCCTGTTGGATGAACCGTTGGCCGGGATCGACCCCATCGCCGTCAACGATATTCGCGAACTCGTCCGCCACCTCAAGAATCGCGGCATCGGCGTTTTGATTACCGATCACAATGTTCGTGAGACGCTTGATATCGTCGATCGGGCCTATATTCTGCACGATGGTAGCGTCCTCATGGAAGGTACCGCCGATGCGATTGTGGCCGATCAGAACGTGCGGCGGGTCTATCTTGGCGAGCGATTTACCTTATAGCGCTTGTTTGCATAGGTTTTTTTTAATCCTATCGCTATAATCTCGGCCAATCGTTCGTACCCATTTCTGGTCGTGCGGATCGACTGCGGATTTCGGTTAGGATTGTGATGAAAGCGGATGGTGTATCGCGATGGCTCTGAGCCAGAGGCTTGATCTCAGACAGACCCAATCGCTGGTGATGACGCCGCAATTGCAGCAGGCGATCAAGCTGCTGCAATTGTCCAACGTCGAACTTTCCGAATATGTCGAACAGGAACTGGAACAAAACCCCCTGCTTGAACGGGACGATCGCGATCCCGAGCCCCCGATCGCGCCGGAAAGTGCCGTCACCGGTGCCGATATCGCCGATCTGCCGACCATTGCCCCAGAAACCCCACCAACCGCCCTCGACGGCCAGGAAACCGACTTCAACGGCGAAGACCGGATGCAATGGGAAGCCGCCGCCGGGACCGAGGGGCAAGGATCGGAAGATTATGCAGGCGACCTCGACCCGTGGAAAACCCGCAATACGGTTCAAGGCGGCGATAGCCTGCCCGGCCTCGACGAGACCCTAAAAGACAACATCAGTCTGCGCGATCATTTGGTGGGGCAGGTCAATTGCGACATCACCGACCCGATCGATCGCATGATCGCCCTCTATCTCATCGACAATCTCGATGCGGCCGGATATCTCACGATTTCAATTGCCGAAGTCGCAACCTTCCTCGGTGCCTCGGAACACCGGGTCCAGTCCGTTCTCCACCGGGTGCAACGCTTCGATCCGACCGGCATTTTCGCCCGTACGCTGGCCGAATGTCTTGCCCTGCAATTGCGCGAACGCGACCGGCTCGACCCATGCATGCAGGCCCTGCTGGATCATCTCCCCCTGCTGGCCGCCCGGGACGCCGCCCAATTGATGAGGGTCTGCGGCGTCGATGGCGAAGACTTGGCGCAGATGGTGGCCGAGATCAAGGCGCTCAACCCAAAGCCGGGGCTTATTTTCGATTCCGTCCCGGCCCAGCCGGTAATCCCCGATATTCTCATGCGCCCACAGCAGGGCGGCGGTTGGCTCATCGAACTCAACAGCGACAGTCTGCCCCGGGTTCTGGTCAATACCCGCTATTATACGAAAATTACCCGCAATGCGGCCGACAAGGCTGATCGCGATTATCTGAGCGAACAGTTCCAATCGGCCAATTGGTTGGTTAAATCGCTGCACCAACGGGCGCAAACCATTCTGAAGGTCGCAACCGAACTCGTGCGCCAACAAGAGGCATTTTTCGCCCATGGCGTGTCGCATCTGCGCCCCCTCATCCTGCGGGACATCGCCGATGCAATCAGCATGCATGAAAGTACGGTCAGCCGGGTGACGACCAATAAGTTCATGGCGACGCCGCGCGGTTTATTTGAACTGAAATATTTTTTCACCTCCTCCATTCCCGCCGCCAACGGGGCCGCCGCCCATTCGGCCGAGGCGGTGAAATATCGCTTGAAGACACTGATCGACGGCGAAAGCCCGACCGAAATTTTATCAGACGACCGGCTGGTCGAACTCTTGAGCGCCGACGGGATCGAAATCGCCCGGCGTACCGTGGCGAAATATCGCGAGGCCCTGCATATTCCATCATCGGTCATCCGGCGTCGGGAAAAATCCCTCGGCATGTAAGACCGGGCAGAACCGCGCATTCTCGGGTGCGATCTGTTGCCGCAATTGGCCCCCCGTTCTTCAGATAATACGCGGCACCCCCCGAAAAAATCCTGTCATTGCAACCCTCTTAAAGTGGGAGTAACCTTTTCTCTGTCTTAATTATGGAACAGACGCTCCTGCCACGTCACGGGCAGTGCACACGGTACCGTGGGGTGGTTGGTGGGTCCGCAGTGTCTCGGATGCCCCATAAGACAAGGGCACCTTTGAATGCAGGGAGGCCTCAAAATGGCAATGCACTTTACCGTCACGGGCAAACAAGTGGATGTTGGCGATGCCCTTCGCCAGCATATTCAAGACACGGTCAGCGCCCTGGTCGGCAAGTATTTTGGCAATGGTATCGAAGGCCATTCCGTCCTCTCACGCGAATCACATCTTTATCGTTGCGATCTTTCCGTGCATATCGGTCGTGGTATCCTGCTTCAGGCCAGTGAGAGTGCAACCGACCCCTATCTCGCTGCCGATCGCAGTGCCGATCATATCGCCAAGCGGATGCGCCGGTACAAACGGCGCCTGCGCGATCATCACAATGCCGCCGAACACAAGCTGCAAGAACGGCTTCAGGCGCGTTATCAGATCATCGCACCCGAACAGGACCCGCCCCACGAGGATGAGGCCGCAATCGAAGGGATCGATCCTCATGACGGTCAATCCCTGGTCATCGCCGAGATGACCACCGGCATCGATACGTTGAGCGTCAGCGAAGCGGTGATGCGCCTCGATCTTGCCAATCAACCGACCTTGATGTTCCGCAATTCCGGCCATGGCGGCCTCAACGTCGTCTATCGTCGACAAGACGGGAATATCGGTTGGATCGATCCCCGATAAGGGCTTGCATCGCCGATCGGCCGGATGGGGATGACCCATCCGGCCGATTCTTGACTCAATCTTATCCCCTTAACGCGATCTTGATCTTGAACGGACGGGATCGCGCGCAACGCATCACTTGATCGAACGCATCACTTGATCTCTGGGCCCGGTCATGGCTTATGTCTGCGGATGATCGTCCGTACCGACGGTGCCAGTTTTTTAAGACGACCAGATCAGGGTGGCACCGCTCATCGTGGCTGGAACTTGCTTCAGGATCCTTCGATGGATATCGCCGACCTTCTCACGCCAAACTGCGTGATTGCGACTTTTAAGGTCAGCAACAAGAAACAAGCCCTTCAGGAACTCTCTCGCCGCGCGAGTACGCTGCTGGGACTGTCTGAAAAACAACTTTTAGAGATCTTGTCGGAACGCGAACGGCTGGGCACCACCGGGGTCGGCCAGGGAATCGCCATTCCCCACGGCAAGATCCCGGGCCTCGCCCGCATGTCCGGGCTTTTTGCCCGGCTCGACAAGCCGATCGATTTCGATTCCATCGACGATCAACCGGTCGATCTGATCTTTCTCTTACTGGCCCCCGAGGGGGCGGGCACCGATCATCTCAAAGCGCTGGCACGGGTATCGCGACTCCTGCGCGATCGTAAAAACTGCGCCAAACTGCGCGGGACCGACAATGCCGACGCGCTCTATGCCTTGTTGACCAGCGAACAACAAGGCGATCCACCCTGATTTCTGGGTGCAATCAAGCCCAATTCCTGGTATTTGGTCAGGCGGTTTTTGCGCATCCGCACCAACATCGTCTCAAATGCCGCCTTGAACTTTTCCGCCGTCTGATAGGCATGACCGCGATCGTCGCGCAACCATTTGCGCCGGGACGGTTCGGCCCAGGCATAGGCCGCCGCCGCGTCCGGGCCGACCGCCGCAACCGAAGACAGGATCAACCCGTCATCATGGGCAATGCCAAAGCCCGTCCCCGCCACCGGCGAGACCAGGACGAGATAGGGGTCTTGCGTCATCGGCCCCTCGATCAAATGCCGATTGATGGCAAGGGGGATCTGCCAATCGTCGAGCGGCGTGGTCGGCCGATCGGTGACGGTGGCGAAGGGTGCGATTTGATAGCCCAGGGTCAAAACCCCCATCGGGGCCCAGAGATCCGCAGGCTGAATCCGCGTCCCGGCGAACAGAGCCGCCAATGTCGGCCAAGCGGCGGCCCCTCGTTCAAGCCGCCCGGTGAAAGTGGCATAGGGCTCCGCCAAGAGGGAGATCGGCCCATCGGCCACCTCAACGCTTGAGCTCTGTTCGTCCTTCGGCAGTTTCGCACCGAAAATCACGTCATCCATCAACCGATGGGGCGGCAACGGGGCGGGCAGCCCACCATCGGGGGCGCGCACGAAAATATCCCGGCGAAACCAGGTATTGCACAGCATATCGCGCAGCAATTCCTGACGATCGCGATCCATACCGGGGGTAAAGAGGGGGCGGTGCGCCCGCTTGATCGCGTGTTTTAGGCTGATCTTATGAAAATCGGGGGTCGACACCGCGACCAAGCCCACCCGGCCAAGGCGGGCCGACACGGTACCGAAAGACAGTGGCTGCCAATGGGGGGCGAAAATCTCGTGCGCGACATAGCGCGGATCTTTGTGCAGCAGATCTTCGAGCTTCATCGCGGCCAAAGGATTGCCCGCAAAAAAATCCGCTTGCTTATCGCGCAACGCGCGCAAGATGCCCAATCCCGCCCGCAAATGGGTAAGGGCATCCCCCGGCCCAAGGGCCAGGGCATAGTCGATCAGAAATTGGCGCACGGGGGCCATGACGCCCCAACCCGGCTCCGCATTATAGCCGAGATAGGCCATCCCGTCGGGGGCCAGTCGATCGCCGATCAGCCGATCGATCGCGAGACGCACCGGCTCGCTGATCCAGGCATAAACCCCGTGAAGGGCGATATAATCGCAGATCGGCAGGTCGAGATCGCGCCAAGCCGTAATATCCGCCTCATAAAGGCGCACATTGGCAAGACCGGCCCGGGCGATCAGGTCGCGACCGCGCGCGATCGTGTCGGGGTTGAGGTCGATCCCGATGAAGCTGCCTTGCGGATAGGCGGCGGCTAAGAGAATGATGGTGAAACCATCCCCGCATCCGATATCGAGATAGTGAAACGGTCGGGCCGGATGGGGACGGGCGACACCCGCAAGCCGGGCGGCATACTCCAACATGACGGGGGCTTGGACGCCATAGAACCCGGACGGGTAGGCGACATCGAGTGTCACAGCACGGATGGCGGCGGTCTCGGTCATGATGGTGGGCCCAAATCGATCTGGAGTTTGGCAATCTTGGCTTTTTCCAAAGATACAACCCCGTTTTGCACCGTGATCGGTGCGCGCAGCGGCACGGTCGGACCGCCCGGCCCCGCCAGAAGGGCAAGGCCCGCCCGCGCATTGGCGATGTCCGCCTCGTTCGAGACCCGTTCGTCGACAAGACTATCGATCAGCATCGGCCAACCCCGCAGGGTCGCACTCAAGGCCGCAATCGGCTGCAAGCGTTTATCGAGGGCAAGCGTACCATCGCCGGACAGGCTGAGCGGCCCCCAATCGATCAATACCCGGCGGACCTCAAGCGTCCCGCCATCATCGCGCCAATCCGCCAAGCCCATGGGAAATTGCGATTTCACGGTGAGATTGCCCAAGACCCCGACATCGAGATCGAAACGGGCGATTTTGTCGCCCAACCGACCGATTTTTCGCGGCAGGCTCACGTCTCGCATCGACAGGGTCAATCCCAGGGATTCGATCATGTGATTTTGGACCGGTACCGTCGGGATCTGGACCGTAAGCGCCGTCATCGCCGCCTGGACCCGCTTGCCCGGATCATCATCGAACAAAACGGTCCCTTGTTCCGCCATCAGGCGCAGTTCCGTGCGGGCCCGGCTTGCCGCATCCTGCCCATCGGGCAGGGTGAGCTTGGCCTCCGCCGCAGCAAAACTGAGATCCGCCCGATGACCGTAAGGACCGGCGAGCGTGAGCCGCAAGCCCTCTGCCGCCTCGGCATGCCACCCGCGCTGCGCCCAAAGACGGCGGGTCACACGGACAGTCGGCAGGGCCACCCGCACCATATTCTGGGGCAAGCCCTGAAGCGTCACATCCTGCAAGGTGATCGTCAGATCAAAGGGATAGCCGGAAACCACCATCCCGGCCGCCCGTATCGTCGGCCCGTCTTGCGACGGCATCGCCAACCGGGCCTCGACCAGGGCGCGGATTTCCCCGGCCGCAATCCACCAATAGAGCGACAAGCCGGCAAAGGCCAGTCCGAAGAAGAGCGGAATGAAGATCAGGCGGCGCAATCGGATCATGATCGCGCTTTATACGCTCTCGATCGAACCCCGATCAATCGGAATCGATTTGTCAAGGATTGATACTTTATAGATCAATTACTTAATCCACGGGCTCTGCCTTGTTCGCCTGCGTGAATGACTGGGCCCCGGCGGCGCATATCCGAAAAATGCAGGGCCGCCCCGACATGGCCCCCATGGACAGGCCCGCCCGCCGCCGCGACACTAGCATCTTGTCGCCAGATCGGGATACCCCATGCAGCTTCGTTTGCGGCCATCGCTCGGCATCGACCATCTCGCCCCATTCCTGTTCGTCACCTTATGGTCCACGGGGTTCATCGGGGCAAAGTTCGGCCTGCCGGATTCGGGGCCGTTGGATTTTCTGGCGATCCGGTTCGTCTGCGTCACGGCCTTGATGGCCCCGATCGCCTGGCTTGCCCGCGTGCGCTGGCCTGCGACCCCCCGCCAATGGGGGGAGGTGGCTTTGGCAGGGCTTTTGATGCAGTTCGGCTATCTGGGCGGCGTCTTCGTCGCCATTGACCGGGGCCTGCCCGCCGGGGCCGTCGCGATTCTGGTCGGGTTGCAGCCGATTTTTACCGCCGCCCTGTCGGGGCCGCTTTTAGGCGAAACGGTGACCCGCCGCCAATGGGTGGGTCTGTTCCTGGGCCTTGCCGGTGCCGCCTTGGTGATCGTCAATCCCCGCGTCCTGGATCTCAGCCATCTTGAAGGCTATGGCTTTGCCTTGGCCGCGATGATCAGCATCACGCTCGGCACCCTTTATCAAAAACGCATCAATGCCGGTCTCGACCTGCGCGTCACGGTCGCGATCCAAAACGCCGCCTCCTGCATCATGATGCTGCTGATGGCGGCCCTGTTCGAAACCCGCCCGGCCGATTTCACCCCGCGCCTCGTCTTCGCCATCGCTTGGCTCAGCCTCGTCCTGTCGGTCGGGGCCATCATGCTGCTCTATCTGTTGATCAATCGCGGGTCGGCCGCGAAAGTGTCGAGCCTGTTCTATCTGGTCCCCGCCGTTACGGCTCTCTTCGCCTTTGCCCTCTTCGGCGAGGCGCTCAGCCCGCAAGCCCTCGTCGGCATGGTCTTGGCGGGGGTCGGGGTCGCCTTGGCACGCGCATAAGCGTAAACGCGATTGCGCAAATTTTTTGGCCTGATCTGCAAAAATAATGGAATAAAACAGCGAAACATCCGTTATATTGACATGACCGCCGCCCGTCATGCTCTGACCGGAGTATCGCCATCATGCGTTGGACCGAAGATGCCGCCCCGCCGCCCGGCCTTACCATCCCCAAGGGGGATTTTTGGGTGTTCGGCTATGGGTCGCTGATGTGGGATCCCGGTTTCCCGCACGAGGCGCTGGAACGCGGTCATGTCGCGGGCTGGCAACGATCCTTTTGCGTGCGCTGCCAGGGTCATCGCGGCACCGTCGATCAACCGGGCCTCGTGGTGGCACTCCGCCCCGGCGGGGAATGCCACGGGGTCGCGATCAAGGTCGCCGCCGCCCACAAGGGTTCGACCTTGGCCTATCTCTGGGATCGGGAAATGATCCTGGCCGACGGCTATCAACCCCGCACCGTCACCGTCACCCTCACGAACGGGTCGAAAGTAGAGGCCCTGACCTTCGTCGCCGACCTCGCCCATCCCGCCTATGCCGGATCCCTGTCCCCGTCAGAGGCCGCCCGGCGCATCCACCGCGCCAAGGGGGCGCGGGGCAGCAACCGGGATTATTTCAACCGCACGATCGACCGCCTCACCGCCTTCGGCGTCCACGACCCGGCCCTGGCCCCGCTGCAACAGGCGATGGCGGCGGTTGGGGGGTGATGATGAAAATTTATTCTTAATTTCAACTAAAAACTTATAATACCTTCACCTCTCGATATTGAAATAAATACACTACGTAAATAATGATAATTCTTATTACATTTTCTAAAAAGTTTAAATAATTCATTTTCAATCATATTTTTATCTAGATTTCGAGATTCTCTATTGTAACCAATTTTAGTTGAATTTTTATTACCAAATTTTGTTCGATAAAAATAAACTACATAATACATTACAAATAATTCAAAAATTTGAAAAGTCCTTTCTACCTTTTCGTCAGAAACGGCGTAATCCTGCATCCATGGACTTAAAGTACAATAAAGATGTTCACTCATGGCCGCTTCCTGTCGATGAGAGTCGCCAAAGATGAACCAATCTACATTGACAATACGACCGCTCTGTGACTCATCCGGGCTCCAAAACCTTGGGAAGAACATAAAACATGCAACGTTTTCTTGGCCGTCATGATTGCTTGGTAACGGAAGATTTAACCATACCTCTAATTCCTTCAACCGTTCCTTCGCCAATAACCCAAGACCATAAGCGTACCAGACCAGGACCGCCGGATAGGTGGCGAGGTGCCGCAATTCAGGGCTGGTAATATCTGTGTTGTTTCGCGCCATTAAATCCCGCACCAGATCCGAAACCAGTGAAATCTCGCTGCCATCCCCCCAATAGCCCATGATGCCGAAGACGCGGGCCAATTGTTCCGTTGCCGCCTCATACCCCGCCACCCGGCGCTGAAACGCATCGCAGGACCATTGCGCGCTTGGCGCATAGTCCGGGCCCGACACGGTCTTGAGCAATGTGCGGTGCAGATCATGGACCAATTCGCCAAGGGCGATGCGATCTTCCGCGCGGGCCAGCAATTTTTTTGTTTGGGCCAGGATCAAGGCCGTGCTTTGCGGGCCGGGTCGTTGCGATTGCGCCAACAGGGATACGTAGGATTCCAACTGGGTAAAGAAAGCATCCGCCCCCTCTATGGGGATGACCTTGCCCCGACGATGCTTGATCAAATCATCCGCCGCCTGCGACGGGGTTCCGATGCTGGTCCAAAAGAATGAATAACGCCGATTGGGGGCACGGGTGAAGGCGGCCTTGAGCGCCTTATCCCATTCTGCCGACCAACCGCAGAGGATGAAACCATGGTCATCGATAATACGGTCGAGGGCACGATCGATTTCAGGGGCGTAATCCGCCAATTCTTCCACGGTATTTTTACTGCGCGGGTCGAGATAATCGCCGTGTAGTTTCAACAGGTAACAGCGGCTATGCACCAAGGGAACCGCCCCGTTCAACGCATCGACCGATGCGATCACTTGGGGCTCGACCCCGACCATACTCAGGGCCTGTTCCATCAATCGATCAAAATTCGTCGTCACAATCACCCGAACGAACCCATCGCGCACCAACCGGGCAATGGCGTGATGCGCTGCCGTCGGAATCTTGCGCCCGGCCTGCCTATCGTCCTCGGTTGGTTCGATATAGCGGTGCAGGATCGCCCGTCGCTCGTCCGGGGTATCGGCCAATTCGGCCAGTAAATCAGAATAGTTTGGTTTGCAGCCGTAAGTTTGATAATACCATCGCTCAGGATCATTCTGCGTGTCGGCACCCCGCATCAACGCAACCTTGCGGGCCAGATCGAGCGTGATTTCCCACCCGGTGGGAATCTGCGCCGCCCGCGAAAGACCGGAACCCAGCAGCAACGCATAGGCACCTTTATTTTCCGTGAGCGTAAAGGCAAGGGCGGCGATCGGATCCAACATGGCGCAACATCATCGGTGATACGGTCAAACCGCAGGGACAGGATGGTGGCACCGATCCGCAAAGAAAGGATTAATTTTAAAATTGAAATATAAATCAGAAAAACAATTGTAAGAATAATCGCACCGCCGTCCAAGTTCAGAATATCTTTCCCACGGAACGACCCTTACCCCTCTTTCATCAACACAACACCACTGAACCGCAAAAAATCATCCAGATGGCGTTCAATCACGGCAATCGTAATCGCAAGCTGCAAGGTTTGATAATCATGTACGGCGATATTGCGATATCCGACCATCCGTTGGAGTGCCTGACCCAAGGATTGATCGATCAGTCCCCCTTGAGCCAAAAGGGTAAACACATCCCGCGCACTTTGCGGCACGCCCAGACGATGGCGGCGAATCAGGATGTGCCCGATATCGAGCGCGGCTTCGCACGCGCGCTGAATATTCAAAATCGCCGCATCCTGACGGGTCAGATCCTGGGCGAACCCCGCCGGATCCTTATGATATTCGTCCCGCGCGCGGGCGACGCAGCGCTCAATCGTGGCCGCCTTGTTCAACAGCACATCATCGCCCATAGACCCGTCCCTCCCGTTTGATCTCGGCCAGCAGAGGCTCCCGCGCCTCGGTGAGGGCGGTCATCGCCGACAGGATGAAGGCTTCGTACCGGGCAAAATCAAGCCCCGCCACAAAGAGCGTCCGGCCCGTGGTGATGATCTGATGCTGCATCACCGTACTGGCGGCACCGAGATCGATCAGATCGACATCCACCCCGAAGGCGGCGGCCATCTCTTCCGCCACATGCCACAGACGAACCGGGTCGGCCCGCCCCGGTAGCAAGACGGCAAGGTCGAGATCGCTGTCCGGGCGCGCAGCCCCCGCCGCATGGCTGCCGAACAGCAGGATCGCGCTCGCTTCCGGCAAGGCCCGGCGCAGGGCTGCGACAATCTCGTCGTCGGCAATCACGCGCATCCTCCATGCCCCGTTTCAAAACCCATCGGATTTTTCATGATGATAGGGGGCGACCGGCACAAACGAAAGCGTTTGAAGCGCAGTGCGCGCGGTAAAGACGGCAGTAGGGCACAAGACCAAACCACGCAAGCAAATCCGAGAGAGATAATCCGACATCAAGGATCATCGGGCGATCCCATGCATGGAGCGGGTGAAGGGAATCGAACCCTCGTCTTAAGCTTGGGAAGCTTCTGCTCTACCATTGAGCTACACCCGCATCGGGGGCGGAATGTGCGTCGCCCGACGTCAGGGGGTGGACTATAATCGGGCTTTGTCCCGGATGCAAGCCTGTTCCGGTGGAATCAGGGCATTGATGCGGCTTGTCAAACCCCGGTTGCCTGAGGCAGAAAGAAACAGGAGCCGAAGGAAGGCATGGGCCTTCTGTTGGATCGGGGATGCGCGGACAAAATCTCGGCAGAGTGGCGGGCACCGGCCTCTATCGAGAAGATTCCCCGCCATACTGCCGGAGATGCCGAAACCCGGAGACGCTGAAACGATGTATCGTGAAACCACCCGTTCGATCGAGATTACGGTCAATCCGATCTATCTCGAAGACCAATCGGCCCCGGAAGACAATCATTTCGTCTGGGCCTATCAGGTCAAGATCGACAATAAAGGCCAGGAAACCGTTCAACTGCGCAGCCGTTATTGGAAAATCACCGATGCGATCGGCCGTCAGCAAGAAGTGCGCGGGCCCGGCGTGGTGGGGGAACAGCCGATCCTGAAACCCGGCCAAACCTATGAATATCAAAGCGGCACGCCGCTTGCCACCCCGTCCGGGATTATGGTCGGCACCTATACGATGGAAAACGAGGCGGGCGAACGGTTCACGGTCAATATCCCTGCTTTTTCATTGGATTCACCCCATCAGCCCTTGCAACGACACTGATCCGATATAAGTCATATCCCATCATCGGGGGACCGTGCGTCCCTTGACTTGCCCAATCCGCCCTGTGCCGGATGCTTGCGGTGAGATGGGGCCGGGCTTGACCGCCCCGCCATCCGCCGAACTCACGAGGAAAAAACCCGTCGATGCCCCTTTCCCC